>CP054837.1:3550625-3881250 GCA_028768525.1 Desulfobacter sp.
ACATCAATATGGAGACACTGCCCCTCAGGAGAACTTGCCTCAATTGGATGGTGTCAGTTACAGAAAACAGAAGGGACAAAACGGTAAATTTTGTATCCTGGCAACCGGGAACACCCATTCCAAGAAAGAGTTCCTGAAGAGCGCCGGATTCCGGTGGGATGGGGACAAGAAGGTTTGGTGGAGGTACGACAATGCAGCCTGATAAAGAAAATGGTCTGCTTCAATTCCTGACCACCGGAATCTTGAAGCACACCGCAGAGGATACTGCAGTCCAGCTTGGAGATCGGAACCAGTACATTGGTCTTTCGGATATCGGCAAGGGTATGGAATGCCTCAGATCAGCCGTAGCCGATAAAGCCGGTCTGATCCGGCATCCTCATTATAAAGATGTCCCCAGATTAAACCAGAAAACGTTGAGGGCAGTGTTGGAGAAGCAAATTGTTCTGCAGCGGGGGCATTGGCAAGAATACGGCATCCAGAACGCAATCATGGCAACTAGTGTAAAACTAATTCCACAACTTGAAATCTGTATTGAGTACAACGGGGTCCCCATTAAGGCTCATTTGGATTTCACAATAGTCTGGGGAGGGAAGAAACCAGCCGTTAGAATTATAGAGCTGAAAAGTAACGAGAATATACCAGACCATCTGTATGCCTCCTATGAAGCACAGGTATACGGGCAGGTCAGCTTGCTGAAAGAATGTTGGAACAAGCCTTGCTTTGGAGTGGTTGCAGAAAACGGAAAGGATAGTTTCAGTGGTGTATCATTTCCTGACGCTGTTACCAAACTGTTCGGAGTCACCATGCCGAATACACCAGAAAATGTGGATATTGAAGCATGGATACTTTCCATCTCCATGACTCAGGTGAAGCCGTTTGGCCCCTATTTACCGGATAAAGTCATGCTCAACACCTGCCTTAAAATGGCAGAGCGGATCTGGAATGAGAAGAATGAGATTCATGCCGGTGATATAGTCCTGAATGATGTCCAATACTGTTCCGGGTTTCATCCGTTGTGTGATTATTGCAGTGTCAATGAAGACTGTCCCAAGTTCAAAGGGCCGGATATCCTGCAACATGACCCTGCTTTTGAATCTGAACTTGAAAAGTTGGCAGATCTGAAAGCTCAGGAATCAGTGATCCAGAAGAAAAAGAAAGCCATTGAGCAAAGGGTTAAGAACACATATCGCCTGGTAAATGGTGATACTACCGGTTGGCTCAACACATCCGGATACCGGTTCAAGGTATCCCAGATGCCGGGGCGTAAATCCCTTGACCGGGATAAGCTGCATCTAAAGATGGCAGGGCAGGTCCCTGATGGTACATCGGTGGATGATGTCCTGGATCAATGCCAGAAAACAAGCGCGCCCTATGAACGGCTCTATATCAGCAAAATCAATAAAAAGCTGATTTCTGCAGCATAACAAATTTATAACTCAATTTAACGAGGCCCACCTCCCTTAACCGGGGGGATGGGCCTTTTCTATTTTAAGGAGATGCCAATGACAACAATAACTGAACTTGAAAAACTAAAACCCAAGGACCTGGACGCTGGGCTCATCTTCAGTGGTACAGCGTCGGGTAAAATGATCAAAGGTTATGCTTCCCCCTGTTCCTTTACCCCGACAATCAACCCGGAATATCTTTATCATGAATCCAGCCGGGACGTGATCGTCTGGTTTATGGACAGTTCAGATCCGTTTTATCTGTTTGGTCCTGCGGGTAGCGGGAAAACCAGCCTTATCAAGCAGCTTGCTACAAAACTCAACTATCCAGTGTTTTCCATCACAGGCCACAGCCGGTTGGAATTCCCTGACATGGTGGGGCACCTGACCGTGGATAATGGAAACATGGTGTTCCAATACGGCCCCCTGGCGCTTGCCATGAAATATGGGGGATTGTTCCTCCTTGATGAAATCGACCTGCTTGACCCTGCTACCGCTGCAGGTCTCAATGGGATGCTGGACGGAGAACCCTTATGTATCCCGGAAAACGGAAGTGAAATAATCAAACCCAACCCACTTTTCAGGTTTGCAGCCACGGCAAATACTAACGGTGGGTCAGATGAAACCGGTCTTTATCAGGGAACCCTCCGACAGAACCTGGCGTTTATGGATCGGTTCTGGCTCTGCGAGATCAACTATCCCACACCTGACGCTGAAGAGAGTCTCCTGGCACTCAGAGCAAAAGGTCTGCCCGAAGACATCAGGAAAAAGATGGTGGAATATGCCAATGAGGTCCGGAAACTGTTCATGGGTGAGAGCACCGATTTTAACGATACCATAGAGGTGACGTTCTCCACCCGGACCCTGATCCGGTGGGCAGATCTGGCCATACGGTTTCAGCCGTTAGCCAATCAAGGAATTCAGCCGGTCACATACGCCTTGGACCGTGCTCTCGGATATCGGGCAACCAGGGAAACTCGGTCATTTCTGCATGAGCTTGCACAACGAATTTTTCCTGTGACGGACGCATAAATCACGTCACCAATACCACAAAATATAAAAAACAGAATCAGACGGGAAGAGGCATGGATGCCTCTATCCTGTTTTCTATTTTGGAAAGGAAAATATATGGATACAGCCACAGATGCAAAAGTATTCAAACACCTGATGGTGCTGAACCTTGATGTCAGTATTTGGTCAGCCCGAAAGAAATTAAGCCCCTCTGATTTCGGGGGAGCCAAGTTGCCCCCGGAAGAACTCGCTTCTCTCGGCAGCAAGAAAATTTGCAATCCCGAAGACCTCCGGATCTTTGGTACCCTTAAATCCCGTGCAGTTAATATGTTGGATCGTATCGGGGTGAGGTTCCTGGGTGGTTGGGGGATTCCTGAGAGCCTCGCCGATGGTGTCATCAAGGATCTGAAGGCGATCCACGATGAGTTCATGGACGCCAAACAGCAGTTCCTGGCCACCTATGACCAGAGTATCGAATCCTGGATCAACCAGCACCCAGAGTGGAAAGATATCATTAAAAATTCCACAGTGGATGCCGGATACGTCAGTAGCCGGATCGGGTTCAAATGGCAGCTATTCCAGCTTGTCCCGCCTAAAAAGAAATTTATCCATCAAGGTTTGAAAGATGAGGTAACCAATCTGGGGCACACCCTCTATGGTGAGATAGCCAAGGCGGCGGAGGATGCCTGGAACAAGTGTTATCTCGGGAAAAATAAGGTCTCCCATAAGGCCATCTCCCCGTTACGGTCCATTTATGAAAAGCTAAACGGGTTAAGCTTCGTGGAGCCGTGTGCTGCACCCATTGCCAATCTTCTCAGAACAGCATTTGATCAAATCCCCAAAAGAGGATTTATCCAGGGTGCGGATCTGTTAATGCTCCAAGGCGTATTGGCACTTTTGCGAGATCCTGAATCCCTGGTTGAACATGGGAAAAGTATCATCAAAGGCAAAACGCCTGATTCCATACTGAAAAGCCTTGTCCAGAACGATGATACTGCCTGTCCCGTCCCGGCAGATTCCATAGATCTGTCAGAACCACTTCCAGTTAACAATTTGAATCAGCAGGCCATCGATAGCTTTGGGCTCTGGTAGAGGAATATAATGCCCATGAATAACAAATTGATCATGCGGTCGCTGCCCCTGGTAGCGGCTGTCTTAGGTGATAAGTACGGTGTGAAAGTCTCCATCGGCGGAAGTGACGCATTCACCGATGGCAACACCATCTACCTGCCAGGTCTTCCCATGGACAGCGATGAACAGCTTATCGGTCTTGCCAGGGGATATATTGACCATGAATCTGCCCATATCAGGGATACGGATTTTGATGAGGTAAAGAAGGCCAACCTCACTCCGCTTGAGATGAACATATGGAACTGCATTGAAGACTGGAGAGTGGAAGAGAAGCTGGCCTCTATCTTTCCTGGATGTCGTGGAAACTTCCATTGGCTGATTCGGCATATCTTCGGCGGCTCTATAGTTGATGATGGCAGCATTCCGGTAAAGCTTATCCCGGATTGGATTCTTTTGTCTGTCAGGGCCTGGCATGTACCGGGTCTGTCTGGTCCACGGGATCAGTCGGAGGCCATAATTGAAAGTCGTTATCCTGGTCTACCAGGAAAGATAAAATCGATTCTCCAGGAAATAAGATCAAACTGCGTAACAACAGGGGACAGTATTCTCTACGCCAAAAAGATAGTTGCGTTGCTCAAATCTGAAGCAAATGAAAAACCAGCTCCTAAACCCCCGTCAAATAAGGAACAGAGAAGTGCAGGGAATGAAAATAATGACGCCCCAGTACAGAGACCTTGGGGGGATAAAGATCAGGGTTCTGGCTCAAAACATCAGTTGGAACAACTGATCAATGCTGGAGCAGATGATTTACCCAAAGGTACAGGGGAGATCCTCCAGGAGCACTTGGCTAATAAGGTGTCTGCCAATTCCCAGGACAAAGTCAGTGTTGCTGTTGTTGGTAATAGGTATTTCAAAGCCCTTGATACCGCAAAATCACCAGAGCTGCTGAAATCAACAACGGCACTGAAAACACGGCTGCAAAGTATGCTTCAGTCTGTTCTTTTGAAACGGGGCCGTATCTCCCGTCAAGGCAAATTGGATACCCGGCAGTTATACAAAGTCGCTGTCTCCGATCCCCGGATGTTCGTCAAGCCTGAAGAACGACAGGGATTCAATACAGCGGTCCATATCCTGATTGATTGTTCAGGAAGTATGCGACGACGGATGGAACTGACTTCACAGGTCTGTTACGCCTTGGCAAAGGCTCTCGACTCTATCAAGGGCATCAACATCGGAGTCACCGCATTCCCTGCTGATCGTCCTAAAATAAATGGCCGTGAAAATCCTGATATGGCAGCAGTCCATCCTGTCGTTAGGCATGGGGAACTGATGCATTCCAAGTTTCATACCCGTGCCGCAGGATGCACTCCCATGGGGGAGGCCATATGGTGGGTACTTCAGGCCATGTTACCGCTGAAGGAAACCAGGAAGATTGTCCTGATATTAACAGACGGTAGTCCGGATTACCTTGCAAATACGATAGAAGCCATTGACCAAGGTCAAAAGCTCGGGTTTGAATTCCATGGTATCGGGATAGATACTATCAGTATCAAAAGCATCCTGCCCCAAAGTAGTTGCAATATTCACAACCTGTCTGAACTGGCCCCGGCCATGTTCCGAATCATGAAAACTGTATTTAACAATCATAAATAACAAGGAGAAATTTATGACTGAAAACGAAACACCTGTATGTCCGGAATGTAAAAATGCAAACCATGTTGTATTAGTAAGTACTGCCAAGAAGGCAGGGACAGCGGTAGGCGGAGCTGCGGGAGCTGCTTCTGGCTATGTCGGTGCGAAAACCGGTGTAGTTACCGGTGGAGCAATTGGCTCAGTTGTTCCTGTCGTTGGCACTGGTCTCGGGATGGTTGCAGGTGGCCTGGCCGGAGCATTGGCAGGGTTTTTCACCGGTGCTGCCGTGGGCAACAAAGTTGGCGAACACATTGACCGTCATGTGATCGGTGAGTACCGCTGTAACAAATGCGGTGCTGAGTTCGAGATGTAGATTATATTTCATTTTAACATTTACAAGACCTCTTTGATCGTCTTCAAAGGGGTCTTCAACATTTTGGGAGAAAGTTATGGGCAAGGTAAAAATAACTATCACGTTTATTGGTGGTGCGGCTGCTAACATTCTTGCTGCCGCTGGATTACAGGCACTCAGCGATGATAGCGCTGAAAGTGCCATTGAAGGTGTAGACGAGGTTGAAGAAGATGTTGTTATGGCTGGAGACATTGGTACCGGTTTGTTTGATGCGATGGATAACGTATCCGGTTTCCGAAACGTAGAATTGTTGGAAGATGAAGAAATCACCACTGAATAAGAATGTGTATCCTCTGTAGTAAATCAAAATTGACCAAACAACCATGGGCCTCCTTGTGTAAAAGCGAGGGGGCTCTTGCTATTTCAGGAGAAACCAAATGAATAAGAATCAAGCCTATGAACCGTTCAAGTTCTGGGAAGAACTGAGATCTGGGACGTTCACTTCGATGGTAAAAGAGGTCTCGAAAGGCAATATGCTGTCCAATGGCCAAGAGGTTTACAACACGATGAAACCCATATTTGCTCAGTATCCGGATGTCGAAAAGATGTATTGCATTTTTCTGGATGGGAAAAATAAGATCCTCGCAATTGATGAACTTTTCTCAGGTTCGATAACTTCTTCACCTGTATATCCGAGAGAACTGCTTAAGACTGTTCTGGAAAAGCAGGCAACGTCCGTCATCCTGGTACACAACCATCCTTCCGGTGAGATTACCCTTTCGTCAGAGGATTTTAAAATCACTGCTAAGGTGAACGTGGCGTTGACCAGTATAGATGTACAGCTCCATGATCATCTGATTATTGGCGATACCTGGTACAGCTTTGCCGAAAAGGGGTGGGTTGAGAAAGCACAGGCACAATACCGGGAATTTATCGATTCAAGCAACTATATTCGGTGATGTGGGATTATTATTTACACTTCGGGTTACTCACATGTCTGGATTCTGGACTATCAAATACCTCCTTGACACGGATCTCGAATTCGACTATTTATTATGTCATATTTATAGATCTAATTAGGAGTCTTCGGAATGTAATTAGATCACTGATACCGCAGGAAGTGGTATCAGAAATGGTAAACCACTTAACCCCCTTAATTGACGAAGTCTTGAAATAATTGATTGTCCTTCGGGAAGGCAATTGAGAAGAGGCTTCAACCTACCTACATATATTTTTATCTACTGCGTTGCTTGTTAATCGAGCATCATTTAACAGCAACGGCATCTAATGGCATCACACAAAATTCGCTGAACATCGATAAGCCTCCGTTGATATTTTACGTGTCAACAAACATTGTTTAAAGGCAATTCGATACCGCAAGGCAATCTCAACGGCCTATTAGTTTTACAGATCGTAGTATTGCCTTCTCAAAAATAAGGAAGAAGTGTTTGGGCTTAAACGCCCTTTCAAATAAGCTATAAAAACAAAAAGTTAAGTTAGAGGTGATAGTATGGGAAACCAAAACCCTTTAATAAATGTTGATGAGTTGGCGGCGTTCCTGAACGTACCAAAATCAAAAATATACTCTCTGACACGCCAGAAAGGAAAGGACTCCATTCCCCGGTATAAAATTGGTCGCTATGTGAGATTCAAGTTGAATGAGGTTCTGGAGTGGCTGGAATCAAGAAAGATTGGTGGCTACTGTTACAGCACCTAACTCTTATTTACCGATGTCGTAGCCAACGTTGTATTAGCGTTGGCTGTGACACCAATAACGAGAACTCAATGAATAATAAGGAACTAAAAAATATGGGAATAGTTGTTAATAGAAGATCACGTTGGGTCTTGGATTTCTATGATCAAAATGGAAAGAGGCAGCGCTTGACCATGCCAAAGGGCACTACGAAAAAGTCTGCAGAGAAACTCCTTAGAGAAATCCAGGATCAGGTGTCTAACGGTGTTTATATGCCTGTTCAAGAGATCCCTACCTTTTACGAAGCAGGCCAAGAATGGCTTGAACATAAGAAAATGAATATTAGATCCTCAACTTGGGCAGTTTATGAGGGGCACACCCGGAATCATTTTGATGAGTTTCTTCACCTGAGGGTTGATCGGATCACCACCAAGATGATTGAACAGTATATCAACAAGTGTCAGAAGCAGGGTATGAACATTTCGACCCTCAGAAAGATACTCGTTACTTTTGGACAGATATTAGCCTTGGCCACAAAGCGGGGATATTGTATCCGCAATCCGCTCACGGAAGCTGACAGACCACGAAGCCAAGGGACAGAGTTTGAAGAGGAGGAGAAGATGACCATTTTAAACCTACAGCAGATATCTGCCTTTCTGAATGAGGTCAAAGGACAGAAGTATAAAACTTTGTTTAGGCTGGCCATCGTTAGTGGTGCCAGACAAGGAGAGCTTCTGGGGCTTAAATGGTCGGATATACTCTGGAAGGATAAGCAGATTTTTATTCGGCGGACATTTAACAATGGACAATTCTTTGCCACCAAGACCAAAACTTCCAGGCGGAGAGTCGATATCGGTCCTCAAACCATTAAAGCATTAAAGGAGTGGCGCTTGGCGTGCCCTCCAGGGGAACTCAATCTTGTCTTTCCTACAGCGAAAGGCACCCCGATGAACCATAACAATATGGTCAATCGGTATTTCCGACCGGCACTTAAAGCTGCGGGGATTGATCGAATTCGTTTTCATGATCTTCGCCATACATACGCCAGCCTCTTATTTGAACGTGGAGAGAATCCCAAGTACATACAGAATCAGTTGGGGCATGCAAACCCGATGGTCACATTTAATGTATATGCGCATTTGATGAAGCGGACTAATCAGGAATCAGCGATGAAACTGGAACAGTTGATCTTGAATGGGTAATTCGAATGGATTTCAGCACCAGAAATAATGAACCGGTCACAAAACGGTCACAAAATCAAAAAAGGACTTACGGGCATTTCCGTAAGTCCTTGATTTTACTGGTAGGCACGAGCGGATTTGAACCGCTGACTTCTACCGTGTCGAGGTAGCACTCTACCAACTGAGTTACGCGCCTTCAAACGTCGGATGTATTTATCAAAGATCCTTTGGCATGTCAAGGAAAACCGGCGTTAGTTTTCAATTTTTTCCTGGGTCACCGCTGTGGGGGCGCCGGGCTGGGTTGCTGTTTCTTCTTCAGCCTGGCCGCCGGCTTCGGTGAACCGGATGCTGACCTGCTCATCGGTAACCTCGGCAATTTCAATGCCGAATCCGTCAAAGGTTTTAAGGAGGAGGGCGTCGGCAAACTGCCGGGAGCTGCCCTTGAAGGTCACCTCCATGACGGCGCTGTTCGATCCGATTTCCCGGGGCTGGATATTCTCAATGTCCCGGATGTCCCTCATGCGCCGTTTTAATGCAATGAACCGGGTCAGGAAGTTTTCCCCTTCAATGGTCAGGTCAAACTGTTTTTCCTGTCTCAGGGTCCGGCTCCAGAATGTATCGATCTGTTTTGCCAGATCTTCACCTGCAGATGCGGCGGCTTGGTCCAGGGCCTGGGCCGCACCCTGGTATTCCACTTCGCTTTTGGCGGTGGCCTTTGCCGTGGTCCGGATGACCAGGGCCTGGGTTTTCACATCGTAGACCGTCAGGTCGATATGGGCATCAAATGCCCGTTCGTCTCCCATTCGGTTGGCGGATTCCGCAGCCGCAGCCTTGCCCAGGATTACCAGGTCGGCCTTGAGGGCCTGGCCCAGGTCCATGGCGGCCTTGGCATCGTAGGGTGACGCAAATACGATATTGTGGGATGCAGGGTCAGGATAGGTGGCCGCTGCCCTGGCAAAGGGGATGCGGTCCTGTTCCAGCCGGGTTCTGATGGCGGTTGCAACGGAGGAGGTAAAGGGCGCTGCGCCGGTCCCCCACCAGTGAAGGGGCTGGGGCGTATCCAGGGTTTCCTCGGCAATGAGTATGAGCACCACCGGTTTTTCCTGGCCGGTTTTAATGATCCTGGCGTCTTTCAGCCGTTTTTCCACCAGGCCCAGGTTTATTTTGGACTCCACGCCCACCAGGTATTGCCCGTTGTACTCTATTCCGTCCAGCACCCGGTAGGTGACCACATAGTCCTGGGCCGAGGGCAGGAGGCGGGAATAAAGGAATTCCAGGTTGGAGGCAAAGACTTCCCGGGAAACCAGCTTGGCAAATGCCTGCTGGACCGCCTGTTCCAGGGCCAGTTTTACGGCTTTCTGTTTGGCTCCTGGCAGGTTCTGTCCCTTGATTTCCTGGCTGCCCGTGGTTACATGGGTGAGGACATCAGCGCAATGGGCCTGGGGCAGGACCGCCGGCACTAGGGTCACGGCAATGAAAAAAACCAGCAGCAGGGCTGGGGATTTAAGCTTCATATCTATACCTTTCTGTGGATTGAATAATCGGCAATCAGGTTGAGCAGGTTTTTTGAATCTGAATCTTCAAAGCGGTTCAGGGCGGCTTTGGCAGATTCTACGTGGGAGACGGCCCGGTCCCGGGTATAGGCAATGCCGCCCAGGTCCGTGAGCCGTTGTTTCAGCCCGTCAAATCTTTGGGGGTCAAATCCGGTCTGGGCCATGGTTTCCAGGATCCATTCCCGGTCTTCGGGGCCGGCATTGGCCAAACTGTGGATGAGGGGGAGGGTGAGTTTGCCTTCCCGCATGTCCGCCCCGGGGTTTTTACCCAGTTCCTCGGCCGTGGCCATATAGTCCAGGAGGTCGTCGGCCATCTGGAAGGCCATGCCCATGTGGTATCCGTAGTCCTTGAGGGCATTTTCCTTTTCTCCGGGCGCGCCGGCCACAATGGCGCCGCTCTGGCAGGCCCCCTGGATGAGGACGGCGGTTTTTCTTTCGATGATCTTATTGTATTCCGCCTCGCTGAGGTCGGCCCGGCCTTTTTGTTCCATCTGGTCGATTTCGCCCTGGGACATGGCCTGGGTGATGTGGGCAATGACGGAGATCACCCTGGGGGACTCAGTCTTTGCGGCAATGTCCAGGGCCGTGGCCAGAAGAAAATCCCCGGTGAGAACCACCTTGGGGGCCTCCCACTTGGTGTGGGCGGCGGGCCGTCCCCGGCGCATGTCCGCCCCGTCCACCACATCGTCGTGGAGGAGGGTGGCGGCGTGGAGGTATTCAAATATGGTGGAAAAGAGAATTTCATACCCTGAACTGTAACCGCACATGCGGGCGGCATGGATCATGAGCAGGGGGCGCAGCCGCTTTCCCCCTGCAAAGAGCAGGTGGGCGGCCACCTCCCGAACCAGGTCCAGGTTGGGGGTTAGATTCTCTTCAAGGGCCGCTTCCACCTTTGCAAGGTCCGGCCCCACCATCTTGATGATCTGTTGTTTTATATCGGCACTCATGCCTTCTCCCCGGCAATGTCGTATTCAAATGCGTCGGTTACTTTTACCTGAACAAGGGAACCCGTGTCCAGCCCCTCGGAGTAAATAAATGTAACCCCGTCCACATCCGGGGCCTGGAAGGGGGTTCTGCCGATGTAAACCCCTTCTTCGGGATTCTCTTCCACCAGCACCGGGTAGGTCCTGCCCACATGGGCCAGATTATGCGCCTCGGAGATGGCGGCCTGGGCGGCCATGATGGTGTCGTGGCGTTTTTCAGCCGTCTCTTCGGGGATATGGTTCTTAAAGCCGTGGGATTTGAGGTCTTCGGAATCGGAGTAGGTGAAGACGCCGAGATGGTCGAATTTCACCTCCTTGATGAAGTCCAGGAGCGTCTGGAATTCTTCCTCGGTTTCCCCTGGAAAGCCCACGATCACCGTGGTCCGCAGGCAGGCATCGGGATCCAGGCGGCGGATGTCGGCAAAGAGGGCAATGAGTTCTTCCCGGGTATAGGGCCGGCCCATTCGCTTGAGGGCGGATGATGCCGCATGCTGGATGGGCACGTCGTAATAGGCGCAGAGATTGCCGTGGTTCCGGACGGTTTTGATGACCCGTTCATCCAGGGTCTTGGGGTGGGTGTACAAAAAACGGATCCAGGCGTCGGGATCCGCCTTGCCCACGGCTGTTGACAGGTGTTCCAGAACGGTGTGGAAGCCTTCGCCATTATCCAGATCCAGGCCGTAGTCCGTGGTATTTTCCGCGGTGAGGATGATCTCCTTGACCCCGGCCCTCACCAGGGCCACGGCTTCATCGCAGATTTCCTGAACCGGGCGGGAGCGCTGCTTGCCACGGAGTGATGGGATGATGCAGTAGGTGCAGTGGCGGTTGCAGCCTTCGGAGACCTTGATGTAGGCAAACCCCTGTGAGAGCAGTTCCCGGCGCTCTTCCGGGTTCTGGAATCCCCGGGAATTGGGATCGGGAAACAGGGTAAGCGGTGTTGATTCCCTGCCTTCCACCGCATCCACGATCCGGTCGCAGGCGGCCGTGCCCAGGAAGGCATCCACCTCGGGCAGGCTGCTCGTAAGCTCGGGATCGTCTTTATACCGCTGGGCCAGGCAGCCCGTGGCAATGAGGCGCTGGCAGGCGCCTTCCTTTTTGTATTCAGCCATGTCCAAAATAGTTTCAACCGCCTCGTCCGAGGCGGTTGAAATAAATCCGCAGGTGTTCACGATGATGGCATGGGCCAGGGCCGGATCATGGGTGGCTTCATGTCCGGCCGCGGCCAGTTTGCCCAGCATGATTTCGCTGTCCACCTGGTTTCTGGAACAGCCGAGTGTTTCCAGGTATACTTTCATATTATCCTATTTAGTGTGATGCTAAATGGCTTTGGCCATGAGGTCTCCCAGCTGGGCAGAAAATTTAGCCGGGTTGTCCAGTTTACCCCCTTCGGAGATCACGGCAATGTCATAGAGCAGGTCGGAATAGTCGGAGAGCACCGGGTTGGTGGTGTCGGATTCGAATAGTTCCTTGATTTTGCCCATGACCGGATGGTTGACATTGACCTCCATCACCCGCTTCTGGTCCGGTGTCTGCTGGCCGGAGGCCTTGAGGATTTTTTCCATGTAGGCGCTCATGCCGAAGTCGTCGCCGGAGAGGCAGGAGACGGAATCCTTGAGGCGGTTGGAGACCACCACGTCTTTGACGCGGGATTCCAGCTTGCCCTTGAGAAAGGAGAGGAGGGCGGAGTATTCGTTTTTCTTTTCATCGTCCACCTTTTCCACATCCAGGTCGCCCTTTTCCGCGCTTTTGAGTTTCTTTTCCTTGTATTCGGTGAGGGACTGGGTCACCCATTCGTCAATGGGATCGGTCATGAGCAGGACTTCGTAGTCCTTGGACTTGAGGGCTTCCAGCAGCGGGGAGTTGGCCAGGGAGGTCAGGCTTTCGCCGGTGAGGTAGTAGATCTCCTTCTGGTCTTCCTTCATGTTTTCGATGTACTGGTCCAGGGTGACGTATTCGTCGCCGGACTTGGTGGTTTTGTACCGCAGCAGGGCCGCCAGGCGGTCCTTGTTGGTAAAGTCCGTGGGGATGCCGGCTTTCAGGGCCTGGCCGAATTCGTTGTAGAATTCTTCGTACTTTTCCTTGTCCATGGATTCCAGGGTGGAAAAGATCTGTTTGGTCAGGTTTTTGCGGATGCTGCGGACCAGCCGGTCTTCCTGGAGAATTTCACGGCTCACGTTGAGGTTGAGGTCCGGGGCGTCCACGATGCCCTGGACGAATCCCAGGTATTCGGGCAGCAGTTCCTTGCAGTCGTCCATGATGAAGACCCGCTTGCAGTAAAGCTGCATCCCATGTTTGCGTTCCGGACGGAACAGGTCGAAGGGGGCCTTGGCGGGCAGGTACATGAGAACGTCGTATTCGGTGACGCCTTCGAAGCGTTTGTGGATGGTGGCGCAGGGATCGTCCCAGTTGTGGGAGATGTGTTTGTAGAATTCCTTGTGCTCGTCCTCGGTAACCTCGTCCTTGGCCTTGGCCCAGATGGCTTTCATGGAATTGAGGGTCTGGTCTTCGCGCACCTTGCGGAAGGTGTCTCCGATGGGCTTGCCCTCGCTGTCCTTGATGATCTCTTCTTCGGGGATGGGTTCGTTCTTTTCCACGTTCATGATCACGGGATAGGTGACGAAGTCGGAGTGCTTTTTGACAATATTCTGGATGGTGTACTCTTCGGTGAAGTCCTGGTCCCCTTCTTCACCTTCGCGCAGGTAAAGGGTGATTTCAGTGCCCCGGCCGGCCTTGTCAATTTCTTCAACCGTATAGGCCCCTTTGCCGTCGGATTCCCAGCGGGTGCCCTTTTCTTCGCCCGGTGCTCTGGTGTCCAGGCGGACCTTGTCGGCCACGATGAAGGCGGAGTAAAAGCCCACGCCGAACTGGCCGATGAGTTCCGGTGAAAGCCCAGTTTCATTTTTGGATTTTTCCAGGGCGTCCATGAAGGCGGCGGTGCCGGACTGGGCAATGGTGCCGATGTTTTCATTGACCTCGTCAAAGGTCATGCCAATGCCGTTGTCCGTGATGGTGAAGGTTTTGGCTTCCTTATCCACGGCCAGGCGGATGTGGTAATCGGTGTCGTCGGCAAAGAGATCCGGTTCGGTCTGCTCTTTGAAGCGGGCCTTGTCAATGGCGTCCGAGGCATTGGAAATGAGTTCCCTGACAAAGATTTCCTTGTTGGAATAAAGGGAATGGATGATGAGATGCAGCAGCTGCTGAACTTCTGTTTTAAATTTACGTGTCTTTTTTGCTCCCATTTTAACTCCTAAAATTAAGCTCAAATATGGTTAAATTTGAATAATTATAAAAATAGTTTCCAATAATAATTGTGGCAAAAAATGGATTGTCAAGACGGGGGATTTAAAACCATGCGCCCAGTTCTCCCAGGGCGGTTGAACGGGTCAGATAGGTGATTTCCCCGGAGATGCTCAATGACTGGATTTCATTGAACAGGCGGCGGGCGTCCAAATCCTTCCGATCCAGGGCGCTGATCCCGGATACATATCCCCACATGTGATCCAGGGCATTGTCAAGGCGGCCCTGCTCCGGCGGCTGCCTCAGGGTCTGAGCCAGGGAGAGGGAAAGGGATGCCAAGGTCAGTTTTTTTTGGGCAACTTCGGGCCCGAGCTGCCTGTACAGGCCCGGGTCCCTGGCCATCACCGAATATTTGTGGCTGGCCCATAGTGCCATGGGATTTTGGGGCAGGGGGATCCGGCCGCCCGGTTTATTTGTATACTTGGCCCTGAGCAGGTCAAACTGGGTATGTGGGGGATCTATCCATTCTTCCGGCCATGACAGGGAGCCCCGGGGGCGGTCCAGCGGGCTGTTGTGGTTCATGCCCCTGAGGGTCATTTCACTGACCAGCAGTTCATGGCGCTGATAAAGTCCTGTCAGGGAATGCTGCCACCTCAGGGTTTCCGGGTGGCGGGAATACCCCTTTTTATTGTTGATATGGATGGACATCAGGCCGTGGAGTTCCCGGTGCTCTCCCAACAGGCTCTGGTCGTTTAAAAATCCCGGGTCAATGTCCCAGATTCTCATATTAGGTCCCCTATGGTTCTTGGGTTGCAAAGAATATTGTATGCATTGATTCAGGGGTTGACCAGGGGGGATTCCCAAAGAACATTAAAAAGAAAGCTGGAGGCAAAACCCAATCTCTGATAGGGAAATGATATGGACGATATCAGAAGCCGTCGGGGTGAATCGGCGATTAGTCCATAACTCTCTGATTTGACTAATTAAAACTAACAAAATCCCATACTTTCACTTTGGCTATTTACCGTGAAAGTTCACCCAAAAACCCCCTATTTTGCGTCTTTACCGTGAAACTTACCGTGAAAGTCCAAAAACCCCCCAAAACGCTACCGTGAAAGTAGGGTCTATCCCTTTATTCATGCGGCTTCCTATCTCCAAGTCTGTCTGTTTATGCCTTATGCATTTCTAAGCTGCCTGTGCGGCAGTGAACAGCCATGTGGCATACCCTGCTGCATATCTACCTTTCTAAGCTGCCTGTGCGGCAGTGAACAAGATGTTATCCGCGAGCTACTGCGCACGGTATTTCTAAGCTGCCTGTGCGGCAGTGAACGTATTTACTGGGCCTGGGCACGAGCATTACATTTTCTAAGCTGCCTGTGCGGCAGTGAACGATACCTCCGGGATTTGCCGGCGGACACCTTTTTTCTAAGCTGCCTGTGCGGCAGTGAACGACAACCTCTTTATTGACCGGGGCTTCATCATTTTCTAAGCTGCCTGTGCGGCAGTGAACACTATTGCCCGGCCGACCGGCAATGTGGCTAATTTCTAAGCTGCCTGTGCGGCAGTGAACTAAAAACCAACAACGCCAACATTTCCGTTGATTTTCTAAGCTGCCTGTGCGGCAGTGAACGAACAATTACAAAACCTCTGAGTTGATTTTCTTTTCTAAGCTGCCTGTGCGGCAGTGAACACAGATGAACCAAAGTCTAAAGTGAGATATCATTTCTAAGCTGCCTGTGCGGCAGTGAACACTTACTGGGAAAGATCCGGTATCCTTTTTATTTTCTAAGCTGCCTGTGCGGCAGTGAACGGGCAAGTCCTGAAGGGCTTTGTTTCTTTGATTTTCTAAGCTGCCTGTGCGGCAGTGAACGCCACCACCATTCCTTCCGGAATCGGGCCGTGTTTCTAAGCTGCCTGTGCGGCAGTGAACGGTGCAAAACTTTCTATTCCCGCTCTTGTTAATTTCTAAGCTGCCTGTGCGGCAGTGAACTCACAACGGCACCGGGTCCGGGGTTTCTGATTTTTCTAAGCTGCCTGTGCGGCAGTGAACCGAATTTCAGTGTTGCCATGCTACCCTCCTTTTTTCTAAGCTGCCTGTGCGGCAGTGAACGGCATATCCCATGTGATCGAACTTGCTTTCCATTTCTAAGCTGCCTGTGCGGCAGTGAACATTAAGACAACCCGGCCAAGCTTCATTGACACTTTCTAAGCTGCCTGTGCGGCAGTGAACGAGTTTTTCAACGGTGTCTCTCCGCACTGCCTTTTCTAAGCTGCCTGTGCGGCAGTGAACAGTGTCATCGTCCAGGTCTACTACGGGAATTATTTCTAAGCTGCCTGTGCGGCAGTGAACTTTTCTCCGGATTGTCAGGTTCGCATTTCATATTTCTAAGCTGCCTGTGCGGCAGTGAACGCTTCGGAATCCACCATCGGCCAACTCTTGCATTTCTAAGCTGCCTGTGCGGCAGTGAACACGCCCCGGAGGGGCGCATCACTTATTATCTTTTTCTAAGCTGCCTGTGCGGCAGTGAACTGATGCAGAACTGAATGAGGCATATAACCTTGTTTCTAAGCTGCCTGTGCGGCAGTGAACGTAGGTGCATTGGCTGAAGCCCTGGTAGGTGATTTCTAAGCTGCCTGTGCGGCAGTGAACTTCTGAGTTTTCCCATCAAAGAGCCTTCCAGATTTCTAAGCTGCCTGTGCGGCAGTGAACAGTTCAGCAAAATATAAAAAAATAGGTAAAACAGCAAGTTCGAAATGATTTGCTGTTTTACCCAATTAATTTTTCTTTATTTGTAATTGTCTGATTTATTAACGAATTTTCAAAGAGCAAAAAAAAAGGTTCAAAACGGTTATTAAAACCAGGGTACGGTCGCAGTATTGGAAAGACCGAATTTGTCAAATCCCCCTGTAACCGGTTTGTCCTGTAGTGGTCCGAACGCTATATATCGTCTATGCCTGTGTCCGGTAGAGCTGCTTGTTAATTCAATATAAGGCTCTGCCAGGCCTTTAGACATCATTTTTGATTTATATTTGTTCGTTTCATCTTCAGCGATGGAGCCTCGTTTAATAAGTCGGCGTAATTTTGCAGGACTCATGGTAGGCTGTTTGCGGAAGACAGTACAATACTTTACTTGTGGCGGAACAGGCAATATGTCTCCGATTTTACAGTACCCTGCCATTGGTCCAATCCAGTTAAGTTCCTGGAGTTTTATCAACATTGTTGATGTCCCATGGATTCTCATCAAATTGCCGAGGCTTTGCCCTTGTTTAGGAAAACTGACCCCAATATCAGTGGAGTGCAAATCGCATAAAGCTTTATGGAATTTGCTGAAAAGGGCGTTCATGAGTATTGGAAGCGGCAATTCCGGGTCCGGTAGAAGCAAAATTTCTTTATAGTGATCCATAATTCACCTTCTATTTATCGCTTTCACCAAATACACCGCCACGAACCAGGACGGCCATAACATAATGCTCATCCTCAATTTTGTTTAAAGCTTCGCCATTTGCCCAGGAATCAAAGAACGTATAAAAATCCTGTTTGGCTTTGGGGGTGCGGTATGCTTTACCCAAATTTGTCACGGCACCATAGGGTTCAACTGCTATCGGGCCAATTCCCTGGGCCGGGTCATTAAATTCAGGATACCAGGTATCAATGGTGCGTAGCGCATTACCCAATTTCTGCGAATGCATTGCTGCATTTTCGTTAACAGCGTAGAGAACCTTGCTTTTATTTCCTTTCCCTTTATCCAGCACCAGTTCTTCGCTTGGATAAACTTCCTGTGACTTGCCAATCTTGGCATAGCATACAACATCAATTAGAAGAAAATCATCATCGCTGGACAGGGCCTGTGCGATGCGCTTTGCAAGGCTGTCAATATTTTCATCGGCAATATCCATATCACGGAGGGAATAAGTGCCGGCATCAAATTTCCACTGTTGCTCGGCGCCTTTATTCAATGCATTGACCTGAACTTCAATGGACTCTGCGCCGACCCGGTTCCGCCAGAGAAAACGGGCATTGGCAAGATTTAAGGCATAGCGGCGTGATAATTCCTTAAATCCGGTTTTTTCCACATATGTTTGAGCCGCTTTGCGGTAGCTTTGACGGAAATCAGCATTATTACAGGCAGACGGCCGGTGGATACCCCCTAAAAATTTTAATGTGAACCGGAGCATCATGGTATCCTGGCCCGGTTCAAGTGCACAGGTATCTACAGTCTGAAGGTTGGCTTTTTCAACCTCCTTATTCAGTTTTGCAGGGTCGTTCTGAATGGTTTTTTTTAAACGATTGGAGATAGTGCCGCGAACAGATTTTTCTTTAAGTCTAAGCGGTGCCCAATTGCCGCGCTCTTCCCAGGTTGTACCGTACATATACCCATCCGACGGTACCATCTTTTTTTCAAATGCCAGAACAGATGCAGTGTTTTTCTTTTTAACCATTGCAGTTCTCCTTAAATATTAATGTTGTTAGAATCCTTCTATCGTATCGTGTTTATCCTGTTGGCAAAGATACAGGTTGTTTTCAGCATCGTAGTGATAATGCCAGAGCAGATCTTCTATATACTTAAGTCGGTAGGACATTCTGAACTCACCCAGGGTTACCACTGCTTCGGCAAACCGATGCGGGGTTTCGGAGTCCCTTTGATTTTGGGCAGACCCAAGTTCGCTGATGCCGTGAAAGCCTGTTGCAATGGGGACGATCCATCCCCGTTGTCCCTCAGGGCCGGTTTGTTTGCGTTGACTGCTCCATGTAACCTCCAGTTCACCGTTTTTTTCTTGTTGCTCGCAATTATGATGGACAGCCAGATAATCAATTAATGCATCCAGTGCATCCTGCCCCTGCTCCATGGCTTTGATCATCAGTTCCCGCCGCTCAATGAGGGCGTACCCCGGCATCAGCCGGTGTTTAAGCTGCTTAAAATCCCTGAAAAATTTTGGCTGCTGGAATTTTAAAATATCTCCGCCCGCTATTTTCATACGGCTGTGAAGTATTTGACCCACCTGTTCAATCACATCCGGCTCAAGTGATTTGTCAATTCCCTCACAGGCGATGACAAGACTGACCTCCAGGTGGCATCGCGCCTCCTCTATAAAAGAGGGGCGTTCTGCATAGCCTTCGGGTTTGTTTTTCTTTTTATTTTTGGGTTCAATTAGGGGGTTCCCGGTTCCGATAATGGAAAATTCATAATCCCCGGGACCTTTATACGTGTGCAGCTTAAATTGATGTGAGACCACACCCACGGCCTGAAATGAAATGGTTTCTGCCGGTTTGCAATTCAAAGCGGCATTCAAATGCCTCTCCAGTGCATGGACGGCTCCCAGCCACGCGGTCATGGCAGGGAATCCAATGGTAAACGGGCTGGAAAGTGCATTGGCATTTTGCACTTGGATATGGGGAATCAATAGTATTGGGTTCATCATCTTAGGGCCTCCCGGTTGAAGTTGATGAATGTTTTGAGATAATCGCGCTCCACAGGGCCTAACATGACTGGCTTTTTAATCACTTTTTTATAGGCGGCTGCAATCCACGTTGCAAGGTCTGAGCATAAGGTCTCCAGCCATTCGTCTTGTTCTTTGCGGGGCTGTTCAAAACCGTGGCAAAGCCAGATTTTCTGGTGGTCCGGCAAAGCGCAGCTTTCTTCCCTGTATTGGGACCCGGACACGGAACGCAGCACAGCGGCCCGTTCGATTATGACATCCAGGATTTCCTCAATACGATGGTCTCTGCCGCTTTCTAAATTCCGACGGGGGATCTCGCTGTTCAATCCTGTTTTGAAAATGCCATGCAGTTTTTTGAGTGGCTCCCGGATATCACGATACCAGATTGAATTGATAAAAAAACTTTTCCGGGGGAAATGAACGCTTCGTTTATCGAGATGAGGAGGGATAGACTGGAATAAATAAGCTTTCCCTCTATGTTGATTGTTCAAAACACTTATGTTTTGGGGCTTTGTTCCGCCATAGCCTATGGTTGTCAGCTCAAAGACATCTGAAAAACCATGTTCGAGAAATTCTCCCTTGTATTTTTTTTCACGTTTATCTTTTTGTTCATCTGAAAACCGGAGATAATTCAGCCGTGATCTCAATTTAAAAATCAAACCTGAATTGCTGAGTACCGAAAGTAAATGATAGTCGTCGCCAACCGGGAAATAAACTTGTTTTAGTTTGGAACTGGTTATGTTTTCAGTATCACTGCACACCATAGCCATGAAACCCTCTTTCAGGGTTTCATAAGATTCTGTGCCTATGTTCAAAAGTTCCTTTGAAACGTTTGAGTCAGTTTCAATATGATAAAGAAGTGTTTTTCCGTCTTTCATTGATAAGGTTAAAAATTTATAAACATCTATCGCTGCGGCATTCCCTAAAGCATCGTACTCTACGTCAACATTTCCTGCTCTTAAATAGCCATCCGGTAAACGTTCTGCCTTTGCTATGATTGGGGTTACATAGCCATTTTTATTTTTTCGGGCGCTGGGGTGACTGAAAGTGCAGGGATGGGAAGATATACTGATTTGCTTGGCTCTTTTTGCGGCGTTGGGAAGCCAATTTTCTAAAGAAAATTTGTCCGTGCACTCATCATTGCAGAGTTGGATTTCCTCTTCTGTCATTGACTGGTTTAGATTTTTTTTAAGCCAGTCGTCCTTTCGTTTTTGGAAAAAGTCTTGAATTGCTGGATCTACCATGATTATTTTTTCTCCTGTTTAAAAAGACCAAGTTGATCATTATATCCATAGTCCGTCACAGAGCCTTCTCTGGGTTCAGGGATCACCAATTCCCCAAAACTAAGGCATGCATGGTTGTAATTTATTTCTCTCGCCTCAGCTTCTCGTATCAACAACTGAAAATAGTCCCGGGTTAACCACAACCGTTGCTGTGCTTTGGTCGATAAATGAGTTGTTGTGATTTTGTATGTTCCTTCATCATCCTGATTCACCAGATCATCCGTTGTCTCGTAGAAAACAGGTTTGCCCCGGTCATCCTTGAGCGTGAAGTAGGTTTTCCCTGCTGAATCAAAACAGCGGAACAGGTGAAGACTGGCAAGACCTTCCCGAAAAAGGTTCAAGGCCTGGGGCAGTGCTGTCAGATACCAATGCCCGCTGATAAACCCCTGCAGGCTTTCAGGGCCTTTTGATTTATAGTTTTTAAGCCAGTGGGCCGTAACTGCATGCTCAAGGCTTGCCAGTCTTGAACCGTGTTTGGCGTTATCATCAATTCGGGGAATGGCGTTTAAGTTTTCGGATATGGATGACGTGTTGACCAGTTTATTCAGATCATAGGTGCCGCAGGATGCCTTGAAGGGTTTTGAATTGACAATCACCTTACCTTTAAATTCATATCCCGGGTGGGAAAAGTACTGGGCATACGGTTTGTCGCCGAAACGCACCGCTTTCCAGTTGTATTGCAGCAATCCCACATTGGGTGTTTGCACCTCCTGGTCCCGGTGGCGCCTGACGCGCCCGGCCATCTGCACGATGGACCGGTAAGAAGATGGTTCAACAATGGCCCAGTCAAAATCGTGGTCTCGCCCCACCTCCTCCACCGGCGTTGCCACAAGGATGAACAGAACATTTTCAGGAGGGTGTTCTCTTTCAGCCAGGGCGTCCAGGTGCCCGCGTATGACACCATTTTGAAATGCTGCGGGCGGTTCTTCCTGGGGCTCTTTTCGTTTCAGTACAGAATCCAGGTGCTTTTCCTGTTCATGGCGCAGCAGTAAAACCTGCTGGCTGTGATAAGGCATCGCCTTTATCGCTATTTTTTCAGGCCAGTCACACTCCAGAAGATATTGTGCCAGGGAAACGCAGGGTTGAATATTGGCCGTCCGTATAACGCCAAACGACACTTTCAGGCCGGTTTTGGGATCTATGGCGTGATGGCTGCGGTGCTTTTTTAAAGCATCCTGGATGATGACATTGAACCAGGTCTCCTGTTTGGCTGTTTCGGATGTTTCTTGTGAGGAAATGGCGGTTTGACAGGAGATAATGTCTGCTTTCCGCAGGGCCGGTTGCTGGGCCAGTTTCCCGATACGCTTCTTGATGAAAACCTGATGGGCTTGTGCATATTGCCGGTTGGCAGCATCCTGATCTGCCGTTCCAAAATCATTCACAACGGTTGTGAATTCATCAATCCAGGCACAGCCTATTTTGGGGCCTGCATTTCGGGTCTTTGCAAAAAGCTGCCATCCTTCCCGGTAACAATTGAAATAACCTTCCGCAAGGGCAGGCGGTATGGTTGCAGATGATATCATCACCTTTCGTCCCAGCATCCCTGCAAGGTGAATCAGGCGGCCTATGGCAATGGCATCAGCCCCGGTGAAATCATCTATTTCATCAATTACAAGGTCCGAAGACATCAGGCGCAGGGCAGGTAAAATATACCGGCCGCCCCGGGTCGTTTCCGTTGCAGAGATGATATGATCAATGGTGCATACCAGAATCGGGGCGTATAAAAGTTTGCGGCTTTTTTCATGGGGGAGGATCGTGGCAAGCTCATTTTCCGGGATATCAACATCATAAAACAGTTCAGTGCTGTCTTCCATCAGAAATCGCTGAGACTCCGCCCCTTCTTCGAAAACGGCTTTGCTTTTTTTACTTCCCTTGTCTTCATGCAGATCAGCGATGGCTTTGGACCCGATAATGACGCCCAGGTCACTGCCGTCACTGTTCTGGAATATACGCTGCCGATAGTCATCCCCGGTCTGCAGGGTCAAAGTCCGCAGACCCAGTGCCAGAATGTAACGTAAGCTGTCGTTATCCTTTGTTAATGCAAGCATTACCTTGGCATTGGCAAAGGTCTTGCCGCACCCGGTACTGGCCATATTTACAGTGAAAAAGCCATATGGCAGGTCTTCTTGCTGATCCGCCCATGCCCGAATTTTTCTTTCCGCTTTATCCTGCCATCTAAATTTAGCAACAGGACTTTTTTGTTTCAGGGCGGAGGTGTTTTCCGTTACCGGCAGTTCCCGTTCAAATTTAGGCAGATAACGGGCATTTCGTTTGGCCTGCTCATAAACCCCGACCAGGTGCTGATCTAATGCCTGCTTAGCAGAGCCGTCCTTCTGGGTATTGGCGATCATATCGATGGTATTCTTCCAGGGCCCCGACTCTTTTTTGCTCAAGGACGAATAATAATGATCTGCCAGCATAAGGCTGAGGCGGGCATAATAAAGAATCGGCCGGTAGCTGCGGTCAGTATCTTTCATTATCTGCTCCACCAGCTTCTGCTGACCGATCAGCTTACCGGACCAGCGCTTTACGTTTTTTAACCACAGCTTTGAGTTTGAAATCAGACCCTTGGGGAAATGAAGACAGTCACCGAGCGTGCCTGCAGCAATTTCATTGTAATATCCCCACCTCTTATCTATGTATTCAAATAGTTGATTTATGTTGTCGGCAGCTTCATACTGCCATTCATTTTTAATTTCTTTTTTATCCGGCAGAAGCGGCATTCGATGATGCGTCAGTATCAACCATGCGATCAACTGGGCAATTGGCGGCAAATCTTCAAGCGGTTTTTCAATGGCTTTCAAGTCCATGCTTAATAGAGCTGATTCGTCAATTTCTCCTTTGGCAAGAATGGTCAGCCACCCTTTGTCTGTTTTCGGATCCTGAGTAGAGGTGATTAACGCTTTTAATAGCAAACAGGAGAGCCATTCATGCCGTAAAGCATCTCCCATGCGGCCTTTATAACTCTTTTTCAATTTGTCCTGAAACCGGGTGCAGGCTTTGCCCCAGTCGTGCAGCAACGCGGCCAGGCATGCCAGGGATTGAATTAATGGAAGATAGTGCCAGTCATTTAAGTCATCGCGATAGGGGATATTCACGATGGTGGTGTTCACGGGAACCCTGCCTTCCCGGTCAAACTTATGTTTGTTGCCCACCACCCAGATAAACTCACTCCTGGCCCGGGAGCGGATCCAGTGGCAGCTGACCGCTGTGTTTTTGGAGGCTGTTTTTCTCAGCAGTTTTTTTACGGCCAGCAACCCTTCTGAGGTAATGACGGTCTGCCAGGTATTGTCGCCAATTCGATTGGCAAATGCGTCCAGTACACGTCGGGTACGCGCCAGCGCCTTTTTTTCACATTGAGAAATAAAGGTGACCATCATGATGGGATTTCCTCCCAGTCTGTTTTCAGGGCCGCCGCTTTGACCTGGTTAAACATGAAATCAAGCGCCTTGTGGGAGGCAAACGCCTGAAGGCATTGCTGACGGAAGGCCTGTTCACTTGCATTCTCCCGGGCACAGATAAATGCCCAGGGTAGTATCAAAGTATCCTTGATAAGATCGGAGACATCAAAGACCAGTGCACCGCGTCTTGTTTTCCCGTGCATGACGGCAAAACCATGGGGAATGCCTAAAACCCACAGTGTTGTTGCACCCAGACCGTAAGCAAGATAGTTACCATGGTTTAAAAAGGCATTGGCTTTGTCCGCAGCTTCTCGATCCCTTGTGAAATAGTCCAGTTTTGTTTTTTGAGCCGCGTATTTATATAGCTCTTTTGTCAGTTCTGCCTCAATTAAAAGCAGGTCCGATGAGGTGGCGGCCTGTGCCATTCTGGCATGAAAAGTCTCCAGGGCCGCTACAATGGAAGGGTCTGCTGCATTGAATCCCGCGGTTTTTAAGTCGCGATCTTTTCCCCATACCGTGAGCAGAAAGTTTATCCGTGCATGCTGAAAGATTCTGGCAACGTCAAACCGCTTATTTTTATCAAACCAGAACCCTACCCATCCTTGAAGATATTCAGTGGGCCGGTATTCACTCTGGGGTGTCAGCCATTCCACTTCATTTCCCATCAGCAGCGGGGTTCCCCCACCACCGCAAAAACCGACCAGGACGCCTGCCGACGCCAGCATCCGTATGGCGGCCTGCGTGATTGAGGTGCCGATACCCAACAAAATCACGGTTGTATTTGCAATGGGAATGTTCCAGTACTGGTTTGCCTTTCCAGCTTCAGAAAGATAAAGAACCCGTCCGTCTTTTTGCATAACCCGGCATTTTTCCAAATAGTAAATATTTGCTCGTTTAGAATGTAAAATTGCCTTTAAATCAGTGAGTTGATCCATTGTTAGATAATCCCCGCATTCCGTCCAGTTGGTCACATGACCGCTGAGCCATTAGAGTGAGTAACTGATTTAAAGTGCCGCCCACACCTAATGTGCTCAAATAAAACCGGACACTTTTCCTAAGCGGCCTTCTCAAATCCCCATGAGTATTCATAGATCTATGAATTTTGATACTTTTGTTAGGAAAGTGTATAGATGAAACCGTCTGGAGGTACTGTTTTTTTTAATTTTATGGTTACTGGTAATATAGAAAAGTTGAGGCGCACATCTGAGGACAAAGAAAATAGCTTCGGCATTTGATCTCCTTGGAATACTGATAAGAAAAAGAGCCAAACAAAAAGATATAGAGGCTGATCAATCCACAAATTCGATACTATCATTATAATTTTGTGTCAACGAATACTTTACGATGGCCAGGGCCTGAAGATGTAGAGTTTTATCCCGGAGGCTAATCAAAGGCAACCAGGTCTATCTTTTTACCCTGGTCAATGGCAGGCACAATGCAAACCTCCAAATTTTTTCACCTTGCATTCCTTGTGACAGTCAGGATAATCTCCAATTGAACTATTTTTTAACTTTAGACCAACCTATTTTTAATGGTTGGCTATCATTAAGACTTCCAGGCTATGCGTAATCAGGCGGATAAATAATAAAGTTGCGAATCCACACATCATATTGGGCGGAGTGGTCATGACATCCAAGAAAGAAACAGACCCACAACCAAAGGTCTTTCTTAGTTATGCATCTGAGGACTATGAAAGAATGCTGAACCTGTATGCCGACCTCATGGCAGTTGGTGTAAAAACCTGGATTGATCGCTGTCAACTGGGGCCAGGTCGATGGGAGGAGTCGATCAAGAAAGCCATCAGTCAAAGTCGCTATTTCGTAGTGTGCTTTTCGAACGTGTCTCTGACAAAACTGGCTCGGAAGGAAGGATTTCAACACCGCGAACTGATGCTTGCTCTGGAGTTGGAAAAATCAAAGGACGGTAATGAGTTTTCCATCATTCCTGTTCGCATCGAGGACTGTGAGTTGAAGGACCCACGCCTTGCTCCCTTTCAGCAGTACGATCTTTTTCCAAACTGGAACGTGGGGCTGAAAAGGATCGCTGCGCACCTCACTGGTAAGAGCGACCCTACGTTTAACATCAAAGCCAAGTACGCAGCACTTGAGGATTTCATGACGACTATATTACATGAGGCGAAAGAGGCCTCCAAAAAGGGAGATCATTATGCCGCCATCGACAAGCTTGTGGCAATACGCTCTATTGGTTCCGAAGCGCCAGAAATCATGCGTCCCATTTTAGTGGCTACAGGTTGGAAGCGAGCTCTTCTTGGGCACCACGTGGAGGCTATCAGTGACTACGACAGGGCACTCGATGTATCTATTGTAGAAGACGTTGTAGCCGAGAACTGTAAAAAGCCCCGTATTATAGAACTCAAGGCATTGAGCCTTTTATCCTTAGGCCAACATGAAGACGCAGCTAAAACCGCTACCAAAGGGTTGCGGAGTAACGATGCATACCAGATGTTCATGAACGATGCGTCAAGTAGATTATTGTCTCTAAGTGGACCCTTTGCAGGTGGGGACAGTATTTTTTTGCCGTTGATGATCAGGGGTGTTGCGCTTTTCGCGTTGGGCAAAGACAACCAAGCGCAAGAGGATTTTCAGCGGGCATTCCAGGCGAATCCAATGACCGCTTCTCCCCTGATGTGCTTATCAACCGTGCTGGCGTTTCAGGGACAGTTGGAAAAGGCGGAAAGAGCTTTCAATCTTGCCAATAGGATGACTAAAAAAGAAACTCAAGAGACCGACATGGTGCTGAGAGTTTTTATGAAAGTCATGAATGAGCGGAAAGCTACCCGTGTGCATGGATCGTGACAGGGGGCTTCGGTCACCAAGAGATGGGTATACATTGTTTTATGCTCCTGCCTGTTGGCCATCATCCAAAAATACCAAAACACTGGATTATAAGTAATAATCATATCCCTGTCCCCATACCCTATCCCGATAAAACCAGAATCTATATACGCCCTATATAATAACCGGCATCAACCCAATAATTCACAGCGAAGTTCTTAAAATTTTCATCCGATATACTAAATGTACCAGATCCCAAAAAATGGTTATGCGCAGCCTACATTTTATCAAGACAATACAGAACCCTTCAAAAAAAACCGTTACGCTTCATGGAGTTGGGGAGTCCCCTTCCAACAACGGTTGGATAATTGTAATATGGTGAAACCAAGAATAAATTTCACAAAGATATTTTAAAAAATTAGTGTAATCCCGCTTCCCATCACTCTGTTTCAGCTTGCCTTCAGCGGCCCTCCATAGAAAATTGACTTCAGACTCGGATAAAGTGCTCAAATGCCTGTAGTCATATCCTGAATATCCACAATTCAACCCTTTGTATCCAGCAGGAACATAACCAGCCTTCAGGAGGGAGTATCTTCTGAAGGCTGGAGCAGCCATATTGCTGGAATCGAAGTCTGGTGCTCCTTCCATTGGCTCAGGGATGTCGGTATTTAAGCCCTTGCTCAAGATGTGTTTAAATTCGCCCTTAACAGTCTTTTCGGATCCAGATATAAGAGCAATAACCGTGTTGGCAAACTCCAGCTTGCTCTCATCGGAGTCGAGTGATTTAATCATATTTTGTTTAATCGTCAGTGTTTTCAAAAGCCGTTTCCTTATCGTTTATTCTTATTTTATCTTTCTACCCAGTAATTCAGCAAATGCCCTTGCCACGCCATATTCTGTGCCGCTAAGGCAGGCATCCGCCTGCCAGCCGGCCCATAATATGTCTCGCAGACATTTGCTGCATTACTGGTAAAACAACCCAAGAGGAGAGAGCCCCGGCACTGCCGGGGCATGGTATTACATGTTAACGCGCTTGTTGACGGGGGACACCTCTTATATGTTCTAATTTCCATGATGCCCTTCACCATCAGGCGGTTTCTATTATATTCATGAAAAAGGAGTGCCCCCCGTCAACGAGTGTGTCTTTTAAAGGGGTGTCCCCTGTTGACACGTATGTGGGTGTCCATCATTGACGAGCGTTGCATTTTTATTTGGCTCACCACGACGATCCGGGTTCTGGTACCCTCGATGTACATCTCTTTGACGTTGATAAATTGGAGGATGCCCTATGCGCCACATCAAGTACTTGTCTTCCAGGGCATATACCGCTTTGTGCTTTTCAAATGCTCCACCTGGATCAACAATACTGATGAACCCCTTTGCTAACAGCTCATCAAATCCTCGAGTCGCAGCACCCTGCTTTATTCCTCGAGCCTCAAGTTCTTTGTAGGTCAAAGTGAACCTATTATCATCAGACCGTACCATCTTCTCTCTTCCTTTTTTGGCCTTTGAGCGCCTAAACTGCCTTTTACCAAGGATCAATATCAGAATCTTTACGGAACAACCTGAAACGGTTGGAGATGTCCCTTTATTGCCCAATGATAAAAAGGCAGGAGACAAAAAAATAGAGGTCTCCAGAAATGTTCCGCGTCCGTAACCATTACCCATTGCCACACTCTCCTGGAGGATAAACGACCATCTTATTCGGTCTCAAAAGGAGAGGTTTCCACTTGGCTTTTCTCCATGATTGATATGACTACTTCCTCGTCATATCGAACGGATTTTCCAATTTTGATATAAGGAAAGCCCCGGCCTTTAAATCGATCGTTTCGCAATGTCTGCAGAGCGCGACCTGTCATCGCGGCCACTTCTTTTTCGGTGATGTATTTTTTTTGCAATATAAACCTCAAATATATTTGTTTCTGAATGAGATCGTGCCTCCTGGTGAATTGATCGTAACGAAGGAATCCTCCAAGAGGCACGATGGTTAATAGGTGAGAGGCAGCTTAAGAGGCCAATTGGGCCCTTCTTATTTCTTCAAGCAAGGACGGGTCTTCGCCCCTACTAATAAGGTACTCCTCCAGGTAATCTGGGTAGACACTCTCAGTGCGGAGTGTCTGAATTAGGTATACTGGCCAAGTTGAATAGGACCGTAAATTTTTATCCAAAAGTTCAGTATCTGATGGGATATCTTCACGGTCACCATATAGGTCTTCCAGGTATCCATGATAAAAAGTGCAATGTCTTGCAAATTTAACCGCATCTTCTTTTGACTCAAACCACCCCACGACACTGTGAGCTTTGTTTCCCTCATTGTCACGATCATTAGCTATTACCAAATACTGTTCTTCTGTCATTTTCGATCCTCATAATTTCATTTTTCAGACGTCGGTCAGTTTATTTTACCGACCGGGTTCATTCTATTTAGGTCCATAACCGTCGCTGCAGCTGGTGGCTGATGAATCTTTGAGGGGTATACGCTTTTTTTTCAGGTGGATCAAAAAAATCTATCAAGTATAGATAGTGCTATTTACCCATAATGTACCTTGCGTTACTTAGAGAAAATCCCCACCTGAGATAACTGAGAGTCCATTTTTTTGTCTTTGAGGATTTTCGTGAATTTGATGTAATTTTTTTTTAGAGGTTTAAAAATGACACTTCTTCTATATTTTTAAATCTGCGAAGGCCACCATGCAAAAAACTTTAAACTACTTTTACCTGTGCCCCCCAGGTCTTTAAGGCCAGGGGAATGATGCTGGGCATGCTTCAGACTTTGATAACATCAGGGCGTTGATATGCTGATCAAGTCCACGGTCCCGGCATACGCCGCAGGGCAAGTTCATCCTGCTGGGCCATTTGATTTCCTCCAGTCATTTTTCTTCGGTACTGCTGAACGGATAAATCCCGATCCTCGGACCGGTCTTCAGACTGACAGATTGAGTGAATGATCATCAGACCGATTGTCAGAGTTACCGACAGAGTGTCTGCCGGTTGGAAGCCCTCAACTTCCTGCTCATTTATCATGTAGCTGACTCCCTGGAACATACCCTTTTTTATACCGCTTTGGTTTGGACATCAGATTCTTGATCAACGACAAATATTTTTTTCCTTCAACGACAATTAAAACTCCCGTTCCCCAACCTGCGTAACCATTTAATTTCATTAAAAAATACTTGCAAAACAATTCTGATTATGTTTTTTAAGACCATCCTTCCGGAGGATAAGGCTATGCTGGAGAGCAACCTGAGCGCCGAGAAGGTGACTGAAGTATGAGGGGCCGTATTTTCCACGTACGGCCTTTCGCTTTTTGCTCTCATACTTTGGTCTATAATGCGCTAAACTCCGGGGGTTTGGGGGCTGGCCCCCATTATAATCCGGTAAAAAGTCCTTTTAATTACCATCACAAAACCCGGTTCTTCCATGGGTTAAGCCCTCTATCGATAGTATCCGTCCGATAGTGCTTGCTGACGGCATTGGTTCAATATTTTCCGCTTCCATCTCCTTGCTGATAGCACCGGCACCGCAGTTCAGGCCTCGATTGTATAAATCCAGTCGGATCATTTTAATAATCTCAACAATCTCCTGCCTGGTATATCTGGTCTCGATCATTATTCGGCCTCCATTTTAGCCTGTTCCATGCGATAGCTTTCCACATTCAATTCAAGGATGATACTGTGATGAACGAGTCTGTCGATGGCTGCTGCCGTTGTCATAGGGTCCTTAAAAATCTGTTCCCACTTAGAGAACGGAAGATTGCTCGTGATCATCAGGCTGCCCTGTTCATACCGTTCCGCCAAAAAGGTAAACAGCACTTCCATTTCTCCCCGGCTTTGTTGGACATACCCAATGTCATCTATAATCACAGCATCAAACCTGGAGAGGGATTTGAGTTTTTTGGTTAGCTCAAGATCCCTTTTGGCAATCAGCAGATCCTGGACGAGCTGACTGCATGAGATAAAAAGAACCTGCTTACCCTTTGCAATTAATTCATGGCCAATGGCACAGAGCAGATGGGTTTTCCCGCTACCCGGATTACCAAAGGCCAGGATGTTTTCACAGCGCTCTAAAAAAGCGCCGTTGACCAGGACACTTAAATGATTGGCAACCTTTAAGGGGAGGCGCTTTTTATCAAAATTCTCAAATGTCTTGGAAGATGGCAACTTGGATGCCCTCAGGTTACGTGATATCCGGTTCTGCCAGCGGACTTCGCATTCGAGACTCAACAATTGTAAGAGGTACTTTTCATATCCCCATGCCTCCGCCCTGGCCTGATCCGCCATTTCTTCATAACTGCGGCGCATGGTCGGCATATGGAGGCTTTTAAGATTGGTGTCTATCTGATCCCGATCATTGATCATGCCGCCACCCCCTTGAGCAATTGGTCATAACGAGTCAAATCAACTGCCTGGATATGAACATCATCCGGCCTGCTGACAGAGGCGTTGGACTCAATAAGGCGTTTAACAGCCTCTTTGCTGATTTCCTGATCCTCGTTTATTAGAACCATCAGGGCGCTGTCTACTGCCACCTCGCTTGTCTTTGCTGCCAGGTATAATATTTTCAGATACCTTGCTGCTGAGCTTTTAACGGTATAACGCTTTCTTAAATGATCGTAGGCAATCCGGAACCGGCTGGTGGGGAACATGGCATTACGATAACGATAATTTTCAAATGCCCCCGGTTTTTTGACCAGGCTGTCAATGATATGCCGGTAATTGATTTTATATTTGCCCTCACCCCGCAACCTTGGCAAAGTATCGACCTTTCTCTGGCCGTACCAGACCTCCAGGCATTCCATGTAGAGGCGGACCTGGATATTTTCTCCTATGAGCCTGCTGTCTACAGAGTAAACGTTGTGATTGACCCGAATGGTACTGCTGGGACCAACCTTTAAATCCATCTTTTTACATGCATCAAGCCGGCGTTTGGGCAACCGGTGTAGGAGATCCAGTTCTTGTGTAAACCGTTTCCTACGACCGGCATTTAGCTGTGCGAACAGTTTGGCCAGGAACAAGTCATATTCTTCCCGGTCTTTAAAATCCCGGTGTCCTCTCAGCATCAGGGCCTGGTCAACGGCTTTTTTGAACCGATAATTGCGCTGCTCCACGTCTCCATTTTCATTGGGGCTGGCAGGGTTAGTTTTGCAAGGAATGATACCGTAATGGTCAACAAGATCCTGATACCTGCTGGTGAACTCCTCAGGGTGACTTACCTTGTTAACAGCGGATGTCAGACAATCGGTGCGATGTTGCTGCGGCACACCACCAAGTTCCCATAGGGCATTTTGCAGGCCCTGGCTCAGGCTTTCGAAACTCTCTGAAAAACAGACTGTACCTGTCTCCCAATTGGAATAGGTCAAAACAAAATGGTAGATCAGGTGGTCAAAAGGGACGCCGCCTATAGTGACGCCCAGTTTATCCATGTGGGTGAAGTCTGACTGGCATAATTCGCCAGGCTTATGAATTTGAGCAAAAAAGATTTCTTTGGGCGGCCCCTCTGTAGCACGCCATTGCTTTATTCTCCGTTGCAGGGTCCGTAATTGTCCATCGGCGAACCGGCCGGGGTGTCTGCGTTGCAAATCCTCAAACAGTGTCTTGGCCTCCAGACCTGGATTTATGGTCAACATGCCTTTGATACCATCCCAGGTCTCCTCAAACGGATCTTTGCGTGTGCGCCATGTATGATCCGTTTTGAGTTCACTCGGCAACTTCCCGTGTTCACGGTACTTTCGAGCTGTTTTTTCATCCATTCCAGCTTTCATTGCTGCTATCCCGAAACTCTTCTCTGACTGAATCAACTTGAACAACCTCCTCACTTGCTGGTCCGTTACCATCCAAATCTCTCCTTCTGTTCAATTTGGATGTTTCTACCATTTTTTTTGATTCTTAAATTTCGGGAATTTTAATTGTCGTTTGGCGGGAATTATAAATGACGCTGATCAGATTCTCCCGAACCAGCGCAGCTATTGACCCTCGTACCGTTCCCAGGGGTACCCCTGTGGCCTCTAAAGTGGTCGGATAATGGATGATATAGGGGGCTTGTCGCATGAGATAATCTAATACAATCATCTGTGTGTCGGACATCCATTCAAACTTAGACTGCCTGATTGTCTGATTGTCTGTTGGTCTTACTGTCTGTTCACTTGAGTGTTCGTCAGAGAGACTGCTTGAGAGTCTGCTTGTCTGCCTTAGAGGGTGTTTGATTGCCCGTCTTGGAGTCTGCTTCCGTATCTGTCCGAGAGTGTGCCTGGCTGGCTGTCTGCCTGACCCACCTCCGGTGGTTTTGCGGAACCAAAGACATCTTCCATGGAGTCCATGTATCCTCGGTATCTATTCATCCAGTGCCTCCAGGATCTCATTCACTACGGCCCGGTAGGTCCGTGCAGCCGCAGACCGGACAGCGTTCTGCAAGATCGTCTGGTTGGCCTGCTCCGCATACTTGAAATCCAAGGTAGCCGGAATATGGGCCTGGAACGAGTGGTCAGAAAATCCGGCCCGGACCTGCTTGTAATAGTCGTTACCGATCCGGGTACGCTTATCCAGCTTGGTGACCAGGATCTTGAATCGTTTGAGGTTAGTATATTCAGGGAACAGGAGGACCAACGATCAGGAAGGACATAACAAGGATGATATAAATATAGGCACTATCCTTGAAGGATATATACATCAATCAGACAGGCATTTATTCAACAAGATCATTAACTGATCAGTCCGGCTTAAAGAATACACCTCAAAATAAATTTTATGGAGGGAAAATCGGCGTTTGAAATACTTCTCGTCACGATCTGAACTATCTATACCTGACAGGGGAATTTTACAGAAAGAATTTTTATCGCTATAAAGGGCTCGCCCGGGTCGATTTAAGGAAAAATGAATTGGCTTCGCGTATCTTATATACTCTATTATATATAATACTAATAAGTTATATATAGTATAATAATAGATTAATAATAGAGTATTATCCCCTTAGTTTAGTATACCCGGCCTCAATGAGTACCGCGCGGAGCGTAGCGAGCACGGAACGGAAGTAGAGGGGAAGGGTATACTAAACTAAGTAAAATAAATAAAAGAGTTATTTCTCCAGTTCTTTTAGCCGAGCTTCCTGTTCAGCCTTCATGATCTTCATCTTATTAGCGGCAATCTTCTCGGCCAAGGTAGGTTTGGCTTTATACTTCTTAAAGGTGATACCTGTCACAACCAGGGGAACCCCAATACAGACGGCAGCCACCGGACCTTCAAGATATAGATTTATACCCATCTGAGTTTCCAAGACCAGTAGAACGAACCACACACCAACAAGAGAACAGAAGCCGGCCGTAGCCGACGCGACAATTTTCAGTACCATTTTTTTTTTTTTCCTATCTATACCTAACAGCATTTTTTGTATTAAAAATTTTTATTTGGTAGAACCTTTTTCATCAGCGGGGCTTTTATCCAATTTTCTCCCCGTGGATTACGCATTGTATATGGTTTGCATTAGGCCCAGCCCCAGGTGGCCAGATAACAGGGGACAGTACCTCCTATCATAGTGATAGCTCCTTTCAGCAAAGGCCCAGGTGATTAAGTTCATCTGGGCTTTTGTTGTTTAGGCGCTGGCCCACAACTCCATGACCTCACCCTCTACTACCCGAACCAAGTAACCACACTCCAAGTCTTTGATGAACCAGTCACCAACCCGCAAGACTTTATGGAAGCCTGCTTCTTCTGGCACCATGTCCACAGCCTGCTGATCATACCGGGTAATCTTAATTACATCCACCGGGTCTTCAGTGCTCTCATACTCGCTAAAGTCGTAGTTGGCTCTTACATAATCCTGGATCACTTCTAAATCACTCATATTCAGCTCCTTTCCTGGTATCAAGTCAACGGGCCTTTAATATACATATCCGGATCAAAATGTATAGAGGAGAGTGCTCGGGTTTTTCTGAAAAATCTCATCTACTTACGGGAGCAGTTCTTGTTGACTGGCTCCTCTACCAGAATATGCCCCCCCGGGGTCAGGAAAAAGCGGACCTAAAAATTCAAACAGTAAGGCCTTCGGCCTCAAAGATGGGAAGGTGGCGCCTTCCTGTGCTTCAGCCGATAACCCTCATATCGGCAACCCCTCTGTGGCCTACCCTTCGGGGTAGGTCATTTCTTTTTTGGGCTTATTACTTTTGTTCACACAAGACACATACACAACACAGGGAGATAGTTAATTGATGACAGGAGGGGCAATCGCCCAATCTCAATACGATCTTCAAAAAACTATCGACTTGGTAGGGCCAATAGAATATTAACTTAACATAAACTAAAATTAACTTAACAAAAAAAGGAGGTCACATGCCACTAAACATCATCGAATATATCATCAAAACAAAAGGCCTCAAACAGAAAGATTTAGCTGACATGCTGAAGGTAAGCCGGGCACAAATCTCTAAATGGAAATCTGGGGAACATATACCACCCCGTAGAAAAGATGAACTTATGGTGCTTGCTGATTTATTTACAGAAAATCCAGAGTGGGCTGTATTTGTAAAAAATAAAAAAGATAGCGATGCATGGATAAATTACGTAACTTTGTTGAATGAGCAGTATGATGGCAACACAAAAAGTGTTGACATAGAATCCCACCCGGAAGAGTTCGTCCCGAAAATAATACTCTTTTTATCTAACATCGGCATAGCAGTACCTCAAAAAAAACCATCGACAAAAAAAATAAAAGAGGGGGGAAGTTTAACAAACTTTGAACTTTTATTACTGGATTATATAAAGATCTACGAAGTACTAACCGGATGGTGCGCTACATATATGTCCTCTCTTCATGACGCCGTTGCTGATATTGAAGACGACATTTATAATTACATGATTAATTATGCTCTCTGTTTTACTAATAGTGATGTATTGGGAGTTAACGGAGCAGACTTAAGTTCCGTTCAAAGCCACAACGAAATGACAAAAATTAACCTTTATAAAAAGATTGAATACATGTGCTCAATCATGAGAGACGAAAATATATCATTTCGCACCGATTACTTCAACTTGCTGAACTTAAGTATTGCACAACTAAAGGGTGAGGAAGAGGCTCCACTATGTCAGGGACACGATGATTTAGAACTTTTTCTCCCCTACCAAGACAAACTCATACTCCGTAAAATACAGCGCATGGAATTAACGATTAATGATCTTCACAACAAAATAGATTTTTTAACCGAAAAACTGGAAAAGAGCTTGAGTTCTTAATTAGGTTATAAGCTTATCTGTATGGTCCTCGTGCCCTGGCCCTGCACTTAGTCGTATTCTGTCTACGACTTTGCAGGGCTTCTTATTGAGCCCTAAAATCAGGGCTAAAATAGTCGTTTAATATTACATTGAACTAAACCGCTGCGCGGTGGGGTAGAACAACCACTTTTTCAAAATTTTTAGTGTGTCTTCATATTGAAAGATTTTTCTTTTAGCTGAACTGTGATATTCAATCATCATGATTGCTATTTTTAACAGCCTTGTTCTCAGTATCGTGAAACTGTGGAACCACCGATAAACAAGGATCTAAATACAATCTCCATAGATTATGAAAAACCGTGGTTGGCCCACCTTTTTTCTTCAGGTTTAGTTCAATACATTTAATCTTTCATCTTAAACAACACTGATAATTTTGACCGTGATCTCAGATTTTGAGTTCGTGGTTGTCCCACGATTTTGGTATAGATGAAAGATAAAATCCTATACATTAAAGTTCACCTTGGAACCTCCGGTTCCTTGTCGGGGACATGAACCTTCCTTTGGATCCATTCCACCATCTTTGACTTACCAGGACCGGACCCTACAATTTTTTATTTTTTAATCCAGAAAAAAATAACCTCTCGAATTTAAAGGTGTAAATACTTTTAAGTTTCTATCTATACCTGACATGCCTTTTGGTAAAGAATCCTGAAATAGGATAGTCAATGGCGTCCTTACAGGAAAAATGGCAGCCTCCGGCTGCTTTTTGGAGATAGAACCAACCATCCATTACTTTAGGAGGCTTATGACGGAAACCCAAGAAGAGTTTGAAGTCCTGACCACGGAAGAGTTCATGGAAAGGATGAAGATCGGCCGGACCACTGTACATAAGTGGAAAAAGACCGGCATACTTGTACCCGGTAAACACTACACCCAGGCCGGGCATGTGGTTCGGTTTATCTGGACCAAAGAAATACTCCTGGATCTCTGTGATCGCAATATCATGAAGGTTGGTTCCACCGAAAAGAAGCCACCGGCAAAACGTAAAAAACCGGTCAGCAAAAGACCACACGGCGGTGGGATTAATCTGGATTATTGAAAAAGCCTTTCACTTTGGTTAGTATCGTGCGTATTAGCCAAAGTGAAAGGAGGGTGAAATGGAGCATTAGATGGTAGCAGAGATGATACAGTTTGAGCAACTTCAATCTGAAAAAGAGAAACCCAAAGAAGAACCCTTAGAAAAGAAGACTGGCGTGATCAGGAAACCCAACTCAACGAAGCTCTATGTGGAACTCTACCCCAACGGGATCAGAGAGCAGATATCTTCGCGCTTGGAGGACACTCCGGAAAATGAGAAGCTGCTGATAGCCTGGGTGGCCGATCAACGGGAGAAGATCGCCAATGATACCTTCGTATTTGCCGAGGCCTTTCCCAACGCCTCAGAGAAGAAAAAGGCTCTTCACGCTCAACTTGAAGGTACAGAGCACAGGGCAGAGGTCGGTAGCTTTGTCTTCAATGCTTATGTTGACCGCTGGGCCGAAAACAACCTTGATGGCTTTACCCCGATCAAGAAGGCTGACTATAAGGGTGTCATTAATTATTGGATCAAACCTTACTTCAATCATATGACTTTCGGGGATATTACCGGGATCACCCTCAAGAGCTTTGTGAAGACCTTCAAGCACAAGTCTGGAAAGAAGAGGGGACATAAGCTGTCCACCTCCCGGGCAAAGAAGATCCTGACCGTTTTACGGGCCATCTGGGATGACGCCGTCGAAGAGTATCAGTGGGACAGGTCAGACCCGTTTACCTTTATCAGGAAGTTCCTGCGGGAAGACTTCAAAAAGAGACCCAAGAAAGCAGATCCTGAGGTCTTCCGGTTCGCTGAGTGGATGAGCCTCGTTGACAACATGATTCCCCATTACCGGCCCATGATCGAAACGATGATCATGACCGGGATGAGTATGTCGGAGGCTGCCGGCTTAAAGAAGTCGTCCATTAAAGATGATCACTTCCTCATTGAGAACTCCATTGTCCGGGGTTACGAGAAAGAGGAGCTGAAGACCTCTTACCGGAGAAGGAAGGTACCGCTGACCAAAAAGCTCAGGGAGGTTCTGAATGTGGCCATACACCAGACGAGTTCCGAGTATGTCTTTCGGAACGCCCGGGGCAATGCAGTGAATCATTCCTTCCGGGACAGTGCCTGGCCGCTTGCTCTCAAAAAGGCCGGTCTGGAGTACAAGGTACCCTATACCATGAGGCATACTTTTGCCGCCTGGTCCCTGGCCTTGGACATGCACCCGAACCGGTTGGTCAAGCTCATGGGTCACAACTCAAAAAAGATGATTTATGAGGTCTACGGGGACTATGTTGAGGGTCTTGAAACCGACACGATACAAATTCGGGAGTATTTCGGTTATGATTTCAAGTAGTTATTTTTTAAATCCCCTATTTTCACACCGAAATCACCGTGAAAGTGATGTGAAAGCGAGGGTGGGTGCAAAAATAAGCACCTGTGATTAAAGGGAATATTAACGGATTATGGACGATATCAGAAGCCAGGCCCATTTATCCGGTCAAGACCTGAAACGGCTGAATTTTATCGGGGATCCGGACCGCTATCTTTTCCGTAAGTTCTATAGGTCCGGGCTGCGCTCCCATATCTTTGAGCTGCTCAGGGCCGAAGATGTGGAAAGGGAAAGCGCCGGGGTGGTGGAGGACGGCATCCGGGTATTTCCCAGGGCAACGCCCGTTAAAATGTTCAGGATTTTCAGAAGCCGGTTCGGCTCCAAAGAGGAAATCTTCCAGGAGATCCGCCGGTATAAGCTGCTGCTGGATCATATCGGGGAGAAATACATCGCCCTGTCCGAAGAGTTTATTGCCGATTATAGGGACCAGACCGGGAAAGGAAGAACGGTGCTCTGCGGCCTCCAGGAATATGTGGAGGGGCAGATGATCGATCCCTGGCGGCTCTCCGGTCCTGAAAGCATTGCCGCCCTGCTTTCCGCCATGGCCCATGACCTTTCCCATGAAGCAAGGATGGAAAATGCCCTTGAAAATATTGCCGTGTTCACCGCAGGGGTCCGCCGCCTCATGGGCGGGACCGGATATATTCCGGACCTGGCCGGGGTGGGGAACCTTATTCTCACCCCTGAAGGGGGGATCAAGCTGGTGGACATCAACAATATTGTCCAGGTGAAGGAAGATAAATATATCCATCTGGACGACAAGGGGTATCCGGCCTGCGATGTCTCCGTCCAGGTCCTTGCCGGCATTGAAAAGTTTATACTGGGCATGGATAATTCAGATTCCGACCCCCTGTACCGGCTTTTCCTCACCCCGGACCGGAAAAAACAGGTCCGGCGGATTGAAAAGGTGTTCCTGCGCCAGCTCAGTGCCGGAGACAAATATTGATCTGAACCGGCCTGTTCCGCTGCAACATCAATGGCCGTTTTTTTTCAGGCAATTGCTGCAGATGCCGTCCAGGCGCATTTCCAGTTTATCGATCCTCCCGGGAAAATTTTGGGCGAACCGGCTGAATTCCACACTCAGGCTTTCGGGGCTCAGGCAGTCCATGCGGCCGCATTGGGTGCAGTAAAAATGGGCATGGGACTGGTGGATGTCGTTGGGGGCCAGCCCGTAGTATGCGGCCCGGCCACCGGTGGCGATCCGGTCCACCAGCCCCTTTTCCACCAGCAGGTCCAGGATGCGGTAGACCGTGACCCGGTTCACCGGGCCCTGGCGGTCCATGGTATCATGGATTTCTGTGGCCGAGAGGGGAAAGCTGTTGTTGCCGATGATTTCCATCACCTTCAGGCGGTTTTGGGTGGGCGACAGGCCGGCCTGTTTCATCAGATCCTTATAATCGCAGTGGATGCACATTTTATCGCCCTTCCGTATTCAGGGCGGGCCGGTGCTGCCGCAGTTTTTCCCAGACCAGTGAGGCCATGAATGCGGTGCCGGCCACCAGAATGATGGCGGCGCCGGAGGTCAGGTTGAACCGGTAGGAGAGCCAGAGGCCGGAGAGGGTGAACCCGGCTCCCAGCAGGCTGGAGCCCGCCATCATCATCCCCAGGGATTTGGCATGTTTTTCCACCATGAAGGGCGGAATGGTGAGCAGGGCAATGACCATGATGAGCCCCACCACCTGGATGACCATGACCACGGTGAGGCCCAGCATGGCAATGAGGCCGAAATAGATCCGTTTTACGGGAAGGCCCCTGACCCGGGCAAATTCCTCGTCATAGGAGACCGCCAGGATATCCTTGTAAAACCAGGAAACCAGGAAGGCCAGGAGACCGCCCATGGCCAGCATGACAAGGAGGTCCGACCGGGGGACGGTGAGGATGCTGCCGAACAGATAGCTCATCAGATCCACATTGTAACCCGGGGAGAGGTCCACCATGATGATGCCCACGGCCATGCCCAGGGCCCAGATGACGCCGATGATGGTGTCGGCCCGGTGCCGGGCGTTGAGGGTGACCGCGGCCATGAGCAGGGAGGCGGCCAGGGAAAATCCCATGGTGGAGAGCATCACCGGCCATTTGAAGTAAAAGGCCATGCCGATCCCCCCGTAGGCCGCATGGGCAATGCCGCCGGAGAGGAATACAATGCGGTTCACCACCACAAGGGTGCCCATGATGCCGCAGATGATGCTGGCCAGCAACCCGGCGGCAATGGCGTTCTGCATGAATTCAAACTGGAGTATTTCCATGGGTCAGGCCCTTTTTTTTGTGTGCTGTATGTTGGATTTGATTTTATGTTTCGGGGGCATGCCGTGGGCCAGCACCTGCACCCGGCAGACGTCTTCAACCGAGCAGGCATACATGGTTTCCATCATGCTGCCCGTTATTTCCTCGTGGGGATGGTAGTGGAGGCGCTGGTTCACACAGGCCACGGACTTGACGTAATTGGATACGATAAACAGGTCGTGGCTCACCACCACAATGGCCACATCCTTGTTCAGTTCTTCCAGCAATTCATAAAAATCAGCCTGGCCTTTGGTGTCGATGCTGGCCGTGGGTTCGTCCAGAAGCAGGAGCCGGGTCTGGGTCATCAGGGATCTTGCAATGAACACCCGCTGGCGCTGCCCCCCTGAAAGCTGGCCGATTTTTTTCTGGGCATGTCCGGCCATGTGGAGCCGGGACAGGGTTGCCATGGCCCTTTCCCGGGCCTCGTCCTTTTTCTCGGATTTGGGCGCGCCCATGAGAACCACGTCCAGGGCGGTGATGGGAAAGCGTTCATTGATATGGACGTTCTGGGGAACATAGCCCACGGCGGCGGAATTGTTCCTGGGCGGCTTCCCCATGACACGGATACTGCCGCGGTCCGGTGTGAGCAGACCCAGGATCAGCTTGAGCAGGGTGGACTTCCCCCCGCCGTTGGGGCCGATAATGGCCATGAAATCCTTTTCCCGGATGGTGAGGTTTACGCCGTTAAGGGCGGGCTGACCGTTGTATGCAAAGCTGACATCGGCCACCTCCACAAGGGCTTTTTCGAGAATCTGTACTATTTCAGTGCCTCCTTGAATTGGCTGGCAATGGTTTTCATATTTTCCATCCAGTCCTGGGCCAGGGGGTCTGCCGCCACCACCCGGCCGTTGATTTCCCTGGCGATGAGCCGGGCGCTTTTGGCGGAAAACTGGGGCTGGACAAAGAGGACCCGGATGCCGGCGTCCCGGGCATGGCGGATGAGTTCCATGAGTTGGGCCGGTTTGGGGTCTTTCCCTTCCATTTCAATGGGGATCATGTCCAGGCCGAAGTCCCGGGCAAAATAGCCCCATGAGGGGTGGAAGACCATGAACCGGGTGCCGGTTTTATCTTTAAACAGGTTGTGGAGCTCTTTTTCCAGGCCGTCGATTTCCCGGATGAAGGCATCGTAATTCTCCCTGTAAAAGGCGCGGTTGGCCGGGTCTTCTTCGGCCAGTGCCTGGCAGATGGTGTGGGCCTGGATTCTGACCAGGGCCGGGGAGGTCCAGATGTGGGGATCCATCCCGGTGTGGCCGTGGTCTGCTTCGTTTTGATGGGCGTGATCTTTATGGTGCTCGTGGCGGTCGTGTTCATGGGCGGCGATGGGGATCTTGGGGATGCCTTTATCCGTATGGACCAGTTTCATTTTCGGATTGGAGGCAGTGATTTTGTCCAGCCAGAAATTTTCAAAGGGCACGCCAATGGAAAAGTAGAGCCGGGTCTTTGACAGAGCCGCCATCTGCGCCGGTTTGGGTTCATAGGTGGCGGGACTGGCCCCGGGCCGGACCATGACCTGGACATCCACCCTGTCTTTTCCGATACGTTCCACCATGTATTGCTGGGGAAGAATGCTGACGGAGACAGGCAGGGGGGCCGAGGCAAAGGCCGTACCAACGGCCACGGCTGTGAGTATGATTGCAAAAGCTGATATTAGTAGTCTGTTCATGGCTCAGGTCCATCTTTTTATGTTTTGGCTTATAATGCAACTTTATTGCATTTTTTGGAAATTGCAAGGGTTGCTAGGAGAAAAAAACGGCAAAAGGGGCGGCCGTCTCTTTTCAGCGTGCAACTAGATTGCAGGTTTTTAGGATTGATGGTAAGGGAAAAAGCGGATTTGAATCCAATTCAGTTTAACCCGAGATTCAGGAGAATCAGATGCGGTCTTCAAAGATTATTCATACGGTCAGCTGTCATGCAGAAGGAGAGGTGGGGGATGTGATTGTGGGGGGGGTGGCGCCGCCGCCCGGGGATACCCTGTGGGAACAGTCCCGGTGGATCGCCAGGGACCAGACCCTGAGAAATTTCATGCTCAACGAACCCAGGGGCGGGGTGTTCCGACATGTGAACCTGCTGGTGCCCCCCAAACACCCCGAGGCCCAGATGGGCTGGATCATCATGGAGCCGGAGGACACCCCGCCCATGTCCGGATCAAACAGCATCTGCGTTTCCACGGTATTGCTGGAAGCCGGCATCCTGCCCATGGAAGAGCCCCGGACCCGTCTCACCCTGGAAGCCCCGGGGGGCCTGATCCGGGCCGTGGCCGACTGCGAAGGCGGCCATGTAAAGCGGATGACCGTCCATAACGTCCCTTCTTTTGTCCACCGGCTGGATGCGGACCTGGAAGTGGAGGGAATAGGCACCCTCAAGGTGGATACGGCCTATGGCGGTGACAGTTTTGTCATCGTCAATGCCCGGGATATCGGCTTTGAGGTCACACCGGACGAGGCCCGTGACATGGCCGAAATGGGAATCCGGATCACCAATGCCGCCACGGAGCAGCTGGGATTTGTCCACCCGGAGAACCCGGACTGGGACCATATTTCATTCTGCCAGATTGCCGCTCCCCTGAAAGAGGAAGACGGTGTTTTTGTGGGGCGCAACACCGTGGCCATCCAGCCGGGCAAACTGGACCGGTCCCCCACGGGCACGGGATGTTCGGCCCGGATGGCGGTGCTGGCCAAACGGGGAATGATCAAAAAGGGGGACATGTATATCGGGGAATCGGTGATCGGGTCCCGGTTCCACTGTAGGTATGAATCCGATGCCAAAGCCGGGGACTGGGATGCCATCATCCCCTCCATCTCCGGCCGGGCCTGGGTGACAGGCACCCACCAGCATATGCTGGATCCCGACGATCCCTGGCCCCAGGGCTATAAGGTGGCGGATACCTGGCCCCGGCTGATGGGGTAGGCCGCCCCGTCCGGATCAGGGTTTTGGCTTGTTGCCGGGCATCTTTTCTTTTTGTTTAAGGCAGATGCGGCACCGGTCGTCGGAGCAGAATTCACAGGAAAAGCAGTCCCTGCATCCGTGTTTGCAGGGGCTGTGTTTTTTTTTGTCCGGGACATATATCTTGCCGGGAAGGTCCGGTATGTTGACAAAGGCCATTGGTCCCCCTTGGAAATTTCGGTGGTGCCTTTAAGGTAATACCCTTGGGGGAATTTAAAAGGGGGGCGCCGGCCGTTGCCCGGCCGGGCATATCAGTTGAGGTCGTCGTTTTCTTTCTTTTTTACCGGCACCTTGAGCACCTGGACCCCTTCTTTGGCCAGGGCCTTTTCCTCTTCTTTGGTGGTGGTCCCCCGGATATTGCGGTGCTCCTTGGCCCCGTAATGCATCTGAAGGGCCTCTTTGGCAAAGGATGACCCGACGTTTTCAAAGTTTTTTTCCACAAAATCCGCCACCCGGTCCGTAAATTCCGCCACGGCTTCCTGGGTGGCCTGCATGGCCTGGTGGGTGGACGGCGGCAGGGAGGGGGTGCTGGATGAGGTGCGGACAGCCACCGGGGAGAGTTTGGGCACCACGGAAAAGGTTTCGCATACCGGGCACTGGAGGAGGCCCTCCTCCTGCTGGCGGTCCAGGTCCGCCCGGTCGTCAAACCACCCTTCGAAGGTATGTCCGTTTATGCATTCAAGATCAAAAACAATCATCTTAAATTCCCCCAACCCCTTTACTCATCTTTACCAAATAATCCTTAGAAAATATAGGGAATACGCTATTTCTGCATTTTTTTCAATTGGGAAATGCGGTCCAGTTCGGCCTGGGAGCATACACAGGGAAAGAGGCTGTTATTGGTCAGGCCGGGGTGGGCCGTGATATCAAGCCGGGCGCGGGAAACGGCATCCGGCCACATGGGGGTGTGGGGGATGGGGGTGTAATAGGCCAGCACCGGCAGAATTCCCAGGGATTTCACCAGGGTTATGGAGGCTTCCACGTCGTCCAGGTCCTGGCCGGGCAGCCCGCAGAGCAGATAGGCCCCCAGCTGTTCCCGGTTGAACCCGGCCCGTTTCAAGCTGTCCACTGCCCCGTAGAATTCATCCTTGCGCACCTTGGCATCGTGGTGGCGGTTTTTTGAGAAGTCCGTGGTTTCAAGCCCCAGGCGGATGGCCTTGAATCCGGCCCGGAACATGAGGTCGGCGGACCGGGGGGTAACCTCCCGGATGTGGATGGCGTTGGGGGTGTGGAAATTGATGTCCAGGTCCGAGTCGATGATTTTTTTCAGCAGGGGAAAGGCGTATCGTTTCGGGTTGACCAGCAGGGCATCATCGTAAAAGGGGAAATTTGTCACCCCGAAATTGTCGTGCCAGTGACGGATTTCCTTAAACACATGGGCCGGGGATCGCCGCCTAAGTTTCGGCTCCAGAAAGGAGGAGGCGCAGTATTCGCATGAAAAGGGGCAGCCCCGGGAGGTGAGGATGGGGGCATAGGCCAAATGGTCCTGCAGGTCCAGGGCCGGAAATGGCCAGTGGTCCAGGTCGCCGGGGTCGGGAATGCGGTCCATGGCAAATCCGGTAAATTCCAGAATCAGCTGGGCCAGTTCCGGTTCTCCGGGGCCGGTGATCACCCGGTCGGCCCCTGAAAATTCTTCGGCGTGGTCCCGGCACAGGCTGGCGTAAATGCCGCCCAGCACCACAGGCACGCCGGGCAGAAATTCTTTTACGGCGGCGATGGTTTCGGCAACCCCCGATGCCCAATAGGTCATCAGGGAGGTTACCATGACCAGGTCGGGCCTGTCCCCTGCGGCCAGGGTTTCAAGGTCGGCTTCAATCCATTCCTTGGGTGTGCCGTACCGGCTGAAGGTTTTGGTTTCCCCGGGCAGATGGGCCGCCATGGGGCCGGGCAGGTCAATGGGGGTCTTGTCAAAGGGGCCCCGGCCGTCCCGCTGGACTTTGGCCGGACGGGTCCGTTTGGGATGAAACCGGTTCATGCAGTCCAGATAGGAGACCCTCACCCCGTTCTGCCTGAGGATGGCCGCCATGGAGAGCAGCCCCAGGGGTTTGGCCCAGAAGTCAAAGGCGGCAAAGTCGTGGATCCAGGGATTGACGCAGAGAATATGGGGGGGATCAGTCTTCAAAATACTTCATGGAGGTCTTTTTCAATTCCTCCCGGGAAAAGAGCAGGGAATAGGTATCTTCTTTTATGGCGTTGGATATTTTTTCGACAATGGCGTAACACTCTTCTTCGGTGGCGCCGTGTACCATGGTGTAGAGGTTGTTGTCCCAGTCCGTCGCCGGATTGCGGCGGTAGCAGTGGGTGACTTCCCTGAAGGACGCCATGATGGGGCCGACCTCTTCCACCCGGTCCTCGGGGATCTTCCAGGCCACCATGGCATTGGCTTTATAGCCGGATTTCTGGTGCTTGAGGGTGGCGCCGAACCTGCGGATCATCTTCTTTTCATTGAGGTCCTTGAGGACCTTTAAGAATTCATCCTCCGTAATGCCGATCTGTTCGGCCATCTCCAGAAAGGGGCGCTTGGTTACGGGGATGTCGGTCTGCAGCAGGGCAATGATTTTTTTTTCCAGGTCTGTAAGGTCGGTCATATTCTATTTTGTTTTCCTGATTCCGTTGGAATTTATGTTTGAACGAATAATTCTGCCTGTTTGGGGGTGGGTTGTCAATATAAAATAAGGCCCGGGCATTGTGGCTCACCTGGCGGATGAATCCCCCAGGTTTTCTGGAGCCTTACCTGGCTGGGGGGCCTCATAAACAATACTATCGGTCCCCCACAGTCTGTTTATCCGGTGTTCGATCTGGGAAGAGAGGCCGCTGGTCCAGAATTCCATCATTCCATGGGCTTCGGATTCATTGTGACGGTTTGATTCATACAGGCGTCTTTTCAGCTCTTTAGCAACGGGTACGGCGGTATCAATTATATCCGCCCTGCCGCTGGATACCTTTTCAATGGCCTGTTTTAAAAACGAAAAATGGGTACACCCGAGAACAATTTGATCACACCCTTTCACCAGCAGGGGATGAATATATTTTGTTGCAATCCGCTCTGCTTTTTCACTGTTATGATTCAGGTGTTCAACCAGGTCCACAAATTCAGGGCAGGCCTGCACTTCGATTTTTATCTGTTTTGAAAATCTGGCTTTGAGAGATTTAAAGGAATCGCTATCCAGTGTCTGGGCGGTGGCCAGCACGCCAATGATGCCGTTATTGCTTTTCAATGACGCTGGCTTTATGCCGGGTTCGACACCGACAATGGGAATTAAAAACTTGGATCGGAGACGCTGTATTGAGGTCACCGTTGCTGTGTTGCAGGCCACCACAATTGCCTTGCATCCCCTATTGATTAAGAATTCTGCAATGTATTCCGACCGCTTGTTAATCAGCGGCCCTGGTTTATTCCCATATGGGGAAAAATGAATATCCGCAAAGTATGTGATATGCTCGCCGGGAAGAATCTCCTTGATGGCGTGACAAATCGACAGGCCGCCGACACCTGAATCAAATACGCCTATGGGGTTTGATTTTATCATGGGGCTTCCATCCTCAGCCGGTCCTGCCCTGGATCTTATTGTACCGGGCCTATCTGTCCTTTTGTTTATTCTTGTTCTTGAACCTGTTTTTCAAACAGCTCCGGATAGAGTTCCCGGGCACAGTCCGGACAGATACTGTGGGTGAATTTTGCGTCCGAATGTTTGGTGATATACAGGTCGACTTGATGCCAATACCCCTCGTCGTCCCTGATTTGTTTGCATTTTGAACAGATTGGCAATATCCCCCTGAGCTGGGTTATTTCGGTGAGTGCGGCTTCAAGTTCTTCGTTTCTCCGGGACAGCATGGTTTGGATAAGGGCAAGCTCATGCCATCTTCTGATGGCGAAAATCAAAAATGCAAAGCCGAGAAAAATGGATACGGTCAGAATTTCGTCAGCTTCCCAGTTTTCATATCGCATGGAAAATGCGATTATTCGCTCCATGATATCATATTGGGATGCAATTATGTATACAAGAACAACGGCGGCAATAATGATCAGCAGTTCGGTTTTTTTCTTTTGCTGCAGCCTGGTTAACTCCCTGTTGAATTCTTTATTCGTCATGTCCACACTCGTTATCGGTACCAATTTGATAAAATGCGTCTGTTTTTTATATTCAGATCCATCTAAATTGTTTAGGCGCAAAAGCGGTAAAGAAAGGTTTTATAGGAGATAACCATTCCCGGTGACAAAAGGCAAGGAAATAAACTTCGCTGTCCTTTATTTTCGTTGTGGACCCATAGGGCTTAGGCGGCTTTACCGTGCGACCGTTTTCTCATGAAGCAGTGCCAGTTCCGTGCGGGTGTTTTCCGGTTTGAGTCGAATACGGCCGTGGTCAGGGTGAGGATTTCAAACCAGGGCTCCACGGCCCGGACAATGTCCAGGGCCGAGCGCATGGGCGGGCCCTGATTCCTGGGCGGGGCGTCTGCGCTGCCCAGGAAACTGAGCCAGAGGCCTTGGGCCGCCATGTGGCGGTGGACGTTTTGGGCAAAGGCGGCCCGGTCATCGGGATCATCAAAGGAATGAAAACAGCCCCTGTCAAAGACAAAAGAGAAGTCTGTTGTATCGAGGTGTTCCCTTAAAAAGTCCATTTCCATGAAACAGGCCGCTATATTTTCGGCCCGGGCATTGGCCCGGGCCTTTTCAAGGGCAAAAGGAGAGAAATCAATGCCGGTGACCTCAAAGCCCTGGCCGGCCAGCCACAGGGCGTTAACACCGGTGCCGCAGCCCAGTTCCAGGGTTTTGCAGGGTTCTATGGGATACCCGGCCACCCAGCCCATAAGGTCATTGTCCGGCCGGTCCAACTCCCAGGGGGGTGCTCCGGTTTCGTATAGATGGTTGAACCGTTCCCGTTTTGAATCCTCTCTCTTTTCTGCCATGGCGGCCTCTATAGGTCTTTCTTTTTATCAGGGAAAAGCGCCATGATGGCCGTTTCCGATGCCTCGCAGATCCCCCGTTCGGTGATGAAGCCGGTGACCAGGCGGGCCGGGGTCACATCAAAGGCGTGGTTGGCGGCCGGGCTGTCTGCAGGAGGCACCAGCACACTCTGGATTTTTCCCTCGCACAGCCCCTGGACATACCGGATTTCGTCCGGGTCCCGCTCTTCAATGGGGATGTCTTTGACCCCGTCGGTGATCTCCCAGTCAAAGGTGGAGGAGGGCAGGGCCACGTAAAAGGGGATATCATTGTCCTTTGCGGCCAGGGCCTTGAGGTAGGTGCCGATCTTGTTGGCCACGTCCCCGGCCCGGGTGGTCCGGTCCGTGCCCACGATGACCAGGTCCACCATGCCGTGCTGCATGAGGTGGCCCCCGGCATTGTCCGTGATCACGGTGTGGCTGATGCCGTGTTTGCCCAGTTCCCATGCGGTCAGCCGCGATCCCTGGTTCAGGGGGCGGGTCTCGTCCACCCATACATGGATGTTTATGCCGGCGTCAAAGGATGTGTACATGGGGGCGGTGGCCGTTCCGTATTCGATGCAGGCCAGCCACCCGGCGTTGCAGTGGGTGAGGATGTTCACGGGCTCCCCGTTTTTCTTTTCTGCGATCTCCCGGATGATGGCCAGGCCGTATTCGCCGATTTTCCGGCAGTTGACCGCCTCTTCCTCCACCACTTCAAGGGCTTCGGCCAGGGCCGTTTTTACCCGGGCCTCGTAATCCTTTTCCCCTATGGCCTTTTCCATGACCCGGTCCACCCCCCAGACCAGGTTGGTGGCCGTGGGCCGGGCCGCCTTGAGGCGGTCGCACTGGGTCTGGAACCAGGCATCATCTGCGCCCTTATTGCCTTCCTGTACCAGGATGACGTAAACCCCCAGGGCGCCGGTGGCGCCGATGAGGGGGGCCCCCCTGACGTACATCTCTTTTATGGCGTGGATGACGGCATCCACCGTTTTCAGGTCTTCGATGATCAGTTCATGGGGGAGAAACCGCTGGTCAATGACCTGTACGGTTTGGGTTTCCCGGTCGAACCAGATGGGTCGCATATCCTTTCCGTCCACCTTCATGTAAATCTCTCCGTAAATGCTTTATATTCGTTTAAAATGTTTTTATAAAATTATCCGCTTCGGTAATTGATTTGTTCATATCTGAAATCAGGCTTGTCACCTCTTTTTCAATGGAGACCACTTCCCCGCCCAGGGCGCCCACGGCCCGGGCGTTGAGGTTGTGCTTGAGGTAGAGCACATAATCGTTGAGCTTGGTCAGCACCGGGTACATGCCCTTGGTGGACTGGTTCATGGCTGCCGCCAGCCGCTGGTACTTGGATCTGGCATCGGCCAGGGAGGCCCGGCTGGAGGATTTGAGTTTTCTGTCCTTCATCTGGTTGATCTCGTTTTGCCACTCTGTAAATAGGTCCGAGGCCACGGTTTCCACCTTGTCAATTCGTTTTTCAATCTGGTCCGCCCTGGATTCGCAGTCCTCGTAACTGGATTTCAGCCGTTTGTAAAAGGATTCCAGGTCCCCGCCGTCAAAATTGGTGATCTCCTTGATCCGGGTGAGGGCGTCCTTGAACTCTTCCTGGGCCTTGGTCTGGCTGTCCTGGACATCTTCCACATTGTCCTTGAGCAGGTGGCGTTTTTCCTTTCCCAGTTTTTCCATGGCGGAGTAGTACACCGTCTGGCAGCCGCTGAGGGCCAGGAAGGCGAGAACGATCAGAATGCTTGTCAATTTTGTGCGTCCGGGTTTCATAGCATCTCTCTCCTAAAATATCTTTGGTTATTACAGATCGGTTAGCATTCTTATACCAGATGGTTTGGATTTTATTAACGCTTTTCTTTTTCCGGGAACCGGACCGGATTTGGGTTGACTTTGGCGGCTGGAAACGCCAGAAAAAAACAATACACTTAAAAAGGAATGGATGAGATGCAAAAAGATATACTGCCCCGGGACAGGGATCCCATGGGGGCCATGCTCGGTGATTATCTGGCCGGAGACACAACGGCCTTTTTGACGGTGGAATCCCCGCTGCTGGAGATGTCCGAAATGGATGGGGCCACCATGTTTCGGGACCGGGATGAAATGAGTGAACTGGAATTGAGGGCCATGGATCTCTGCCGGGGTAAGATCCTGGATGTGGGGGCGGGCAGCGGCTGCCACAGCCTGGAACTCCAGGCGGCCGGCCGTGATGTCACCGCCCTGGATATTTCTCCCGGCTGCATGGCCGCCATGGCCGCCCGGGGGGTGGAACAGCGGGTGCTGGACAGTCTGTTCAACCTGACCAAGGGGCATTTCGACACCCTGCTCATGCTCATGAACGGCATCGGCATCTGCGGGACCATTGCCGGACTCAATTATTTTTTCCAGCATATCCGCAGCATCCTGACCCCGGGGGGGCAGGTGCTGGCCGATTCCACGGATCTGGCGGCCATGCATACCCGCCTGCCCCTGATGCCCGGTGAAGAGGAAGCCTATTATGGGGAGACGGAGTTTGTGATGTCATACAAGGGCATGGCGTCCGAGCCCTTTGACTGGCTTTATATCGACTATGCCACCCTGGCCTTTTATGCCCGGTTCCACGGCTGGAAATGCGAGCAGGTCATGACGGGCGGGGATGGAAAATTCCTGGCACGGATTTATTAATTGAAGGGCAGGCGGGGATGGGTGTATACTTATAATGACGCTTACCTGACATGCAAAGGAGATTATTATGAGTATTTCCCCTTTGAGCACCAAAGAAAAGTTTGAAATCCAGAAATACAGCAAGGCCGCCAATGTTGAACGGAACACCCATGTCCCCTTTTCGGGATCACCGCGAAAGCACCCATGGGACCCGGAACGCTTTATTCTTGTGGCGGATCCATTCACCCCCAACACCTTTTATTATGAATTTAAAATTGCGGACATTGGCTGTGCCGAAGAGCTGCCCAGCATCACCAATATTGACGGCGAATCGGTGCCCATGGCCCGGATCTGGGTGGCCAAAAAACGCGTGGGCATCCGCTGCACTCCCTTTGTCATTGATGAAATCAAAGGCTGAAAAGGGTATCTATGGGTTTTTTGCCCTCTTTGCCAACTCATCCAGCTTGACCTTTTCTTTCAATGCTTTTTTTCTGGCATCGGCTATCTGCCCGTTGATCTTTTCAACCAGTTTTTTCGCCATCTTTGACTCCAGTCCGCCCTCCCGCTCACTGATGGACGCCAAACGCTCCTTTGCCATGTCGATGGTCTTTTCCACCTGCTTTTCTGCCGCCGAAACCCTGGTGATGGCATGTTCGAGTTCATCATGGATGGCGGCCAGTTCCCCTGCCTCACCTTCTTCCGGGGCCGCATCAAGATCAATGGGGATCGCCGCCATTGTCATGGCGGTGTTCCGAAGTCCCTGGATCAGGGGTTCCGGTTCAAATTTTCCAAGAATGGCCGGCGCCCCGTTTTTAAGGATAAAGGGGAGGAAGACGATGTCAGCATCCTTTGATTTATCAAGAATGGTCCCCGGATTCAGCCCGAGGACCACCGAGGGGGAGGCGTCAATGCGGTAATCATCCAAAATCTCCGCCAGCTCTCTTTTGACATCTTTGTTTTCCCGGTCATAATTGACCGCCAGAAGATTGATTTCGGCGGAGGCGGCCCGTTTGTCACGGGTCACAAGATATGCCAGCAGCAGCATCAGCCGGCTGCTGTCGTCGCCGTTCCACCAGACATCGATCCGACGGATGGTGTCTTCCGGGGGGCTGCCTGATCCGGCCGTCTGGTTCATATTGGGCAATAGGATGTTGCATCGGGCCTGTACGGCCGACTTTAAATATTTATTCAGGCGCTGTTTTTCCTTTTCCCCTGCGTATGCGCCTTGGAAATCCTTCCAGTTGAAAATAGCGGTATTCGCCTTTATCGGACCGAGGCCATAGGTTTGGAAAAGCGTCGTTACCGCCGTATCAATCCCCATTGCAGAGACGGCCAGGGGGAAGGCGCTGGATTTTTCCGCCTTTATCGCCTCTTTTAATTGATCAAGGGCGGCCTGACGCTGTTTCATGGCCAATAGCCCCTTCCCCCGGACCAGCTTCACAGCGGTTGAAATACCGCTGCCGCCTTCAAGCAAATCAGAGAACCGGAGGAGTTCCGGCAGATGCAGAGGGTTGTAGGAAAGGATTATAATATAAGGCCGCCACTCTCTTGGGTGCGCCATGTCTCCCCATGCATTCAATAGGTTATACCTGACCCGCTGCAGGTGGTAGGACCGCTGGCTGTCGGCCCATCGGGCAGGGCCCTCCACCCGGCTCAGGTATTGATAGATGGCAAAAAGCACGGCAGTTGAGGCGATTCCGGTTCTGATATCAATGGCCAGCATTACCCCGAGGCAGGCCAGAAAACCGGCCATGCTGACGTAGCGGTGGTACCATTTGAAACGCGGCCTGAATGAAGGGCTCTGGGTAGAGGCTTCAAAATATGTGGCGTAATTCAGCAGCCCGTATGAAATTAGAAAGAACATGGAAACAATTCCGGCGATCAGGTCAAGCTGCCCGAGGGAAATGACGCCTGCAGCAAGGGCGAGGGATAAAAGGACCCCCTTTCTGGGGTTGTTTGCCGGACCGTATCCCTTTGCAAAGGGAGTCAGGCTTTTAAAAATTTTGTCCGCTGAAAGGGATTGCAGAATTCTGGGGGCCCCCAGAAATGAGGCCATGGCAGAGGAAAGGGTGGCGGCGATAACACCCGCATCGATCAAGAACCCTGCGGCGGCTGTCTTCTTCATGGCATCATAGTCGGTTACAAGGCTGTCCATTGTATTTGAAGCCGAAAAGATAATGGCGGCAGAGAAATAGACTGCAATGGAAAGACCGACCGCCGCAAACGTCCCGGACGGAAGGCTTTTTCCCGGATCTTCCAGGTCCCCGGACATGCTGACACCTTGGGTAAATCCCGTGACTGCCGGGAAAAAAATGGCAAAAAGCGGCCAAAATCCCATTTTCGGTTCTGATACGGACCAATTTTCAATGAGCAGGCCCGTATCCCAGTTCTGAATGCCCCCCGCATAAAAAGAGGCCAGAGCAAGTACCAGGAAACCCATGACCACATATTGAAATTTGGTTGCCAGATCCGCGCCGAACCATGCAAGAACAAATAGGAACAATACCGCGGCAAATCCAATCGCCTGGGAGGAGATTTGGGTACCCGAGGCCTGGAGAAGCCCCTCGACGGCCTCCCCGAATCCAATGCAATAAAATCCGATGGATACGGATTGTGCCAGGAAAAGCACAAGACCGATGGCACCGCCGAACTCTTTTCCCAATGTCCGGGAAATCAGGTAATAATCCCCCCCTCCCTTTACCTTCATATTTGTTGCAATGGCAGCCAGGGAAAAGCTGGTAAGGATCGATATAAGGTTTGCCACGGCCATGATCATCAGCGCAGGCCCCAGGCCCGAACTGCCCACCACATACCCGTGCCGCCGAAAGAGAATAATGCCCAGAATTGTCAGGATGCTGGGGGTGAACACACCCGAAAACGTGCCGAGTTTTTCAGTGGTTTCATTTTCCATAAAGACTCCACTTACAGCGGGCGTTTGCCCGCGGGGCGCATTGGTTTTTACACTCACAGAACAATGGAATCACCCTACCATTGACCGGTGCTGAAATCAACTGGGCGGAGGGCCCCATGGGAACCGCTGTGTTGATGATCCGCCACCGGGGGAAATGGATCTCCCCAACGTTAAAGATATTCATGGAAGAAACCAGGGCATTTTTTGCTAACCGCCGGTAAAAATATATGGCCTCGTCTTCTTCCATAGAGCCGAGAAAAAATCACCGGCAGACTTGCTTTACAATATGCTTTGGGTAAAACCCGGCGGCGGCACGGGCGGGTGCTTCCGTTAAAGCATTCCCGCTCGTCCTGAGCGGGAATGCAGCGAATCGCCTGCCGTCTTTGCCGTCCTGGCAGCCAACAGGCTTCACGCCACTCCAGCACCCGCCCGCACCGCCGCCTGACCACCCAGGCAGATTCGGATATTTTCAATTTTACATATTCTTACCCCTTGCAATTCTTTATGGGGTAAGGATACTCTCCAATAATCTTGATTTTAATAAACATCAAAAGTTTAAGTAATGAGCTATTTATCGAGAATATTAAAACGTCAACAACGGGTTATCGATATGCTAAAGATTGAACCCATTGAATGCTTCACAGGGTTTGGTCTTTCCCAAATTCTCGTCTTTGACGGGGCCGCTTATCATTTCCCCCCGGGCTGTGATGAACCATTAACGGTGCAAGAAGCTATTGATTCTGGGGTATACAAAGATATAAAAAAATTTGACGGTTATCACACAGCTGATGTGGAATTCTCCACTTATTATTGGGGAAAAAGGAATAAGGATAAATACGATAAGAAAACGAAAAGACAATTAGTTGAGCTTGGAATAGCCTGGCGTACACGAATTACGAACGAATTCCCAGAGGCTAAAGTTACTATTGTGGTACATTATGATGAAACAGACGGGTGGTTTTTAGACACCTTTAATTGGGATATTCAAAAAGAGTGGAATCCTAAAAATGCTGTCTGGTTATAAGCAAAAGAATGAAAAGTAAGCGGCCATTTAATACTTTAAAAGATTTGACCTGTTGGTATGCTAATAAGTGATGAATAACTTTAAGGAAATAGAAGGTGGAGTTTTAAAAGAAGTATCAACGACAAAAGCAACCTATGTTGGGATTGATAGTAAAAAAGGACCTATGGAAATAAATGGATTTTCCTTTGAATTTGATATTGGAATTTTTGTAATCGAAAATCCTTTTACGATTGTAAATCCCCAAAAAGAAAAAGCTGAAATTAGTAATTTAATTGGCCTTAAAGTAGTTTCAGCATATTGCACAAAGTCGGTGATAGGTCTGAATTTTGAAAAAGGGTATTCGCTCTCCGTTTCTATGAAAGATGAAGATTATACAGGCCCAGAAGCAGCAAGTTTTGCCCCCCATAAAGGGAACATAATTGTTTTCAACTGAGCAGCAGACAGAGTGCTTAGTCGTCAAGAGTACATTTATTACATTAGAACCTTTTCTATTCCAAGAACATGGAAAGGCAGGAGTATAATTCAGTTCATCCTTGTTCTCACCTCGGTATTTGTCATGGAAAAGTACAGTGGATTTTGAACCACGGTGGTCAGGCCTTGGGCGGGAAGGGGCCGTAAGCGGCGTTGAGGGCCGGACTGCCATGGACGGCAAAAAGGCCGGACCGAACGCTTTGTAGCGGTCAGGAGGCCCTGGAAATCAAATTGTGTAACTGCTCATAGTTCTATAAGTTACCAAGAACTTACAATGAAGGATGAGCACACACATGGACAAAAAGAAACTTGAAGCTCTGGCAAAGGAACTTGCCAAAGATGTTAAATCAGAAAAAGATCTCTCAGCACTCACCAGTGAAATCGTCAAGCTGACAGTCGAGACGGCTTTAAATGCCGAGATAGAGGATCATCTGGGCTACCCCAAAAATAGCCCAGATGGCCGTAACTCTGGCAACAGTCGTAACGGCCATACCTCGAAAACGCTCAAGGGCGATTTCGGCCATATAGAGATAAAAACACCCAGGGATAGAAACGGTACCTTCGAACCCCAGTTTGTTAAAAAAGGCCAAACCCGGCTGACCCAGTTCGATGATCAGATCCTGGCGTTATATGCCAAAGGAATGACCACCCGAGACATTGTTGCCACCTTCGATGAAATGTATGGGGCCAAAGTCTCTCACACTCTGATTTCCAAAGTGACCGACTCTGTTATTGACCAAGTCCATGCCTGGCAGAACAGGCCACTGGATGATATCTATCCAATCATTTATCTGGATTGCATTGTTATCAAGGTCCGTCAGGACAACCAGGTCGTCAACAAATCCGTATACATTGCATTAGGTATAAACTCTGAAGGTTATAAAGAACTCATGGGGCTGTGGATCGCAGAGACCGAAGGGGCCAAGTTTTGGCTATCTGTTCTCACTGAACTACAAAACAGAGGGTTGAAGGACATATTCATTGCCTGTGTGGATGGACTCAAGGGATTCCCTGATGCTATCAAGACGGTTTATCCGGAAGCAAAAATCCAGCTTTGCATTGTTCATATGGTCAGAAACTCCCTGAAATATGTTACTCACAAAGACAAGAAGTCAGTGGCGACAGCCCTTAAAGCCATCTATAATTCAGCCACATTGGCAGATGCGGAAAAGGCTCTGGATGATTTTTCTGAACGATGGGATTCGAAATATCCGCCCATTAGTAAATCCTGGCGCAGCCATTGGGACAATTTGATCACTATTTTTGATTATCCTCAGGAGATCAGGCGGATTATCTATACAACAAATGCCATTGAATCCTTGAATAGCGTTATCAGAAAGGCGATAAAAAACCGCAAAATTTTTCCAAGTGATAAATCGGCTTGTAAAATTATCTATTTAGCAATAATCTCTGCTTCAAAGAAATGGAGTATGCCGCTTCAAAAATGGAAGCCAGCGATGAATCGGTTTGCTATCGAATTTGAGGGCAGATTTCATGTATAGGAAAATTTGCAGTTACACAGAATGGCTTCCAGGCTCGGTCAGGACGACCGCGGAAATTTAGCGGCGGCCCCTTCCCGTTCAAGGCCGGGTGTGTGTCTAACTGCCAATCAGGCTGCGGATGAAGGGGGCGGTGGCGTCCACCCCTTTTTCCTCCACCTCCCGGATGGTCTGGGATCCCACCACGGCGATGTCGGCCTTGCCTTTGAGGAAATCGATATCCGCCTTTTCCTTTACACCGAAGCCTACGGCCAGGGGCAGGTCGGTGGCTTTCCGGCATCGGCCGAGATAGGCGGCCATGTCCTGGGAGAATTGCGTCTCCTTTCCCGTCACCCCTTTTCTGGCCAGGCAGTAGATGAATCCTTTGGCATGGCTGTCGATCATTTTCATGCGCGGGTCCGTGGTTTCCGGGGAGTAGATGAAAATGGGAGACAGATTGTTTTTTTCCATGGCGGAGAGGTAGTCGCCGGCCTCTTCCGGGGGCAGGTCCGGGACAATGGCACCCTGCATGCCCATGGCCGCCATCTCTTGGGCAAACGCGTCCATCCCGTATTTGTAGGGGATGTTGGCATAGCTCATGAACAAAAAGGGGATGTTGAAATCCGCCGCCGCCTTCCGGGCGAAGTCCATGCATTTTTTCACGGTGGACCCCCTTTCAATGGCCTGCTGGTTGGCCTTGAGGATGACCGGTCCGTCGGCCATGGGCTCGGAAAAGGGGATCTGGAGTTCCATGAGGTCCACCCCGGCTTCCACCATCTGGGCCACGATCTCATAGGAGGCCTCAAAGGAGGGATAGCCCATGACGATATGGGTCATTAAAAGGATCTCTTTTTTCTGCAGCCGGTCGCGGATATAGGATTCAAGGGGGCCGTCCCCCGGTATGCTAGTCATTGTACTCTCCTGCTTTAGATCGGATAAAGTCTTTCCATTTGGGGTCGCCGATGGCGTCGGCCACGGTGAAGATATCCTTGTCCCCCCGGCCGGACTGGTTGATGATAATGATTTCGTCTTTGGACATTTCCGGGGCCTCCTTGAATGCCCGGGCAAAGGCGTGGGAGGATTCCAGGGCCGGGATGATCCCTTCCTTTTGCATGGTCAGTTTCAGGGCCGCCACCACCTCGTCGTCGGTGGCATATTCGAACCGGGCCTTTTTCTCGTCGTGCATCCGGGCCAGTATGGGGGAAACCCCCACGTAATCCAGGCCGGCGGAGATGGAGTGGGTCTCCTTCATCTGGCCGTCGTCATCCTGGAGGAAATAGGTTTTGTACCCCTGGGCAATGCCCGGACTGGCATCCTGGGAGCAGAGGCGGGAGGCGTGCAGCCCGGACGCAATGCCCTTGCCCCCGGCTTCCACCCCCACCAGCTCCACGGGATCCTCCAGGAATCCGGAAAAGATCCCCATGGCATTGGAGCCCCCGCCCACACAGGCATATACCCGGGAGGGGAGTTTCCCTTCGACATCAAGGATCTGTTTTCTGGCCTCCTTTCCGATGATGGACTGAAAATAGGAGACCATTTCAGGGAAGGGATGGGGGCCGCAGGCCGTTCCCAGGACATAGTGGGTGGTGTCCATGTTGGTGACCCAGTCCCTGAAGGCTTCGTTGATGGCGTCCTTGAGGATGCGGGTGCCGTCCTTCACCGGGATGACTTCGGCGCCCAGCTGTTCCATCCAGAAGACATTGGGGCGCTGGCGGAGCACATCCACCTCTCCCATATATATGGTGCAGTCAAATCCGAACTTGGCGGCCATGGTGGCCGTGGCCACCCCGTGCTGGCCGGCCCCGGTTTCGGCGATGACCCGCTTTTTTCCCATTTTTCGCACCATCAGGCCCTGTCCCATGACGTTGTTGGCCTTGTGGGCCCCGGTGTGGTTGAGGTCTTCCCGCTTGATGTATATTTTTGCCCCGCCGAAATGCCGGGTCAGGTTTTCCGCATAGGTCAGGGGGGTGGCCCGGCAGGAATAGGAGGACATGAGGCTGACATATTCCTCCCAGAAGGCGGGATCGTTTTTGATTTCCCGGAACCGGGCCACAAGTTCGTCAAAGGTGGCCACCAGGATTTCCGGCAGGAAGGCGCCGCCAAAGGGGCCGTAGTATCCGCGGTCTTTCATATGTATGTCTCCGTAATTTTATTCATTATTGGTCTCCCTGGATGGTCTGGGAAAAGGCGAACCGGTCGGTGCGGCAGTAAAGGGTGGAGAAGATGGCAGCCGGGGCATCCGGGAAATTGAGGGATCTCCGGACCACCAGGGCGGCCTCTTTGGGGGAGATGCCGATCAATTCGGCTTTTTTTGTCCCCAGGTTTTCCACCTTGAACTGCTGGGTGCCGTTGAGGGGGGTCAGGTAAAAATGCTCGGCCACCACCTGGGCAAGCGACCGGTTGGACAGGTCAATGTCATCAATTCCGGCAAACCGCTCGGGATTCATGAAGATTTCTTCCAAAAGCACGGGCGTCCCCTCTGCCAGGGTCAGCCGGGACATTGAGTAGGCCGATTTTCCGTGGAAGGGGTTGGCCACATCCCTGTCCACCCGCTCCATGGCCATGGGGGAGATAATCCGGGTCTCAACGGGGATCCCCTTGGTTGAAAAGGCCTGGGAGGTGCCGGCCAGGGAAAAGAGGTCCACCCGGGGTGAGGGCTTTTTCACAAAGGTGCCGGCCCCCCGTTTCCTGTAAATCAGCCCCTTTTGGACCAATAGATCCATTGCCTGGCGCACCGTGGGACGGCCGATGCCGTATTTTTTGGCCAGCCCGATTTCTGAAGGGATCATTTCCCCCGGCACATAGATGCCCGAACGGATCCGGTCCTGGAGGACCTCGGCCAGCTGGTGGTATAATGGGATGGGTGAGTCGGGGTTAAGCATATCTGCCTCATCTGGGTTAAATTTGAGGCATGGTAAAATAAATTTGTCAAGTTGTCAAGACATTTGTTCTGATGCATCGATACGGAAAGGCCTGGGAAGCAATGCTGGGGGAGGGCCTGGGGCTCCGACTTCCTGTGTCCGGATTTTTGAAGGGGCGGAAATCATAGGAAACGCCTCGCCCCCAGGTCTAATTTCCCGTTTAAATTTTTCTCTTTAGTTTTTTGGGCTTGAGCGCATACTTGTTCAACCCCTTCAGGTGGGTATCGGAAAGATAATGCCGCCAGTCAATTTGTGAAGCGGAAACCGGAAAAAGGGCCTGGTCGATTTCGCCCATCCGGTTCGACAATGCTAAAAGCTGTTCATTCAGGAAGGTGAAGCAGTGGGAGGTGTAAAAAGAGAAAACCAGTGCCAGCTTTAGGGTGGTTTCAAAATTGGTTAGTGATTTCCGGGAGGTTTTCAGGCCGAGATAATTTTTAATGCGGTACTTTTTTTGTTCAATAAAATACCCTGCAGTAATTAATTGCCTGAACAGCCAGCGCGGAATCATGATAAAGGGTTTTTGGGGTTTGCGGTAAAAGAGCCGTTCAAATTTTTCATAATGGGTTTGGGCGGTATTCCGGATCGTGTTGATGAGAAAGGATATTTTAATTGGATTTTCATTGCTGCTTGAACACTGATAAATCCGGATTTCCGGTTTGCTGCACAATGCCTCGGCAGAGCTCATGATAATGGAATTGGCCACCAGGTCAACGGGTATGATGTCAAGAATGGATCTCGTATTCCCCGGAAACAGCATGACTTTTTCCCTGGCATAGGCAAGGATGAGGGCGTCGGTGACTTTAACGCCTTCGATCCAGCCGGGTTCCGGATCGGTGAGCGCACTCTCTACTATGGAGGGCCGTAGAATGGTCAGGCTTTTACCCTGAAATGCCTTTATCAGAAGCTGTTCGCCCATCCATTTCGTAAAGGTGTAGGTGTCATTCCAGCCGAATTCTGTGGCCAGCCGGATACCCAGATCGATGAGGGCGGTTTCATGCTTCTTTGGGGGCAGGCGTTTTGTTATTTTCCTGATTTCAGTTTCCAGATGGGACAGAAGCGCTCCGATTTCATAGTAGCCCTGGCTTGTGCGGGGCATCAGTTCATGTTCAGGCGCATGTTTCGGCACAACATTCTCTTCTTTGCACACTCCCTTATGATGGCCGTGGACATAGCAGGTTGATACATGAACCAGCGGGCAGTCGCCTGCCAGGCTGGAGAGTCTGATCAGATTTTCCAATGCCAGTGTGTTGATTTTCAGTGCCGTGTCAAGCGGTTCCCGAAAGTTGACCGAGGCGGCGGAATGGACAATGATATCAATTTCAGATGCAAGGGCGGAGAATTGGGAAGGATCCATATTAAAGCAGGCTTCAGTGCATTCTCCGGCAACCAGGCGGACCCGTTTTTTGATCATGCCGACAAAATCGCAGCGGCGCTGTTGTTTCAAAAGATCAAAAATAGAAGAGGCCAATACCTCCTGGTGCAGCCTATTCTGGGCGGATTCGTATTTTTTGTTTGGTCTGAGAATCAGGTAGATTTTCCCGTTTCCCGGCAGGGTTCTGAGCAGTTTTTCAAGCACGACTTTACCAATAAACCCCGTTGCGCCGGTGAGCAGGATATTCTTCCCCGCCAATGCCCTGATGGTCTTTGAGTGATCGATCATCGTCTCCTTTTGCAAAACATTGTTAGAAAATTTTATAATTGTTGCTGAGGTGAGGCACGTATTAAATTAATTATAACAGGCGGTTCGTATTCGGAACCATTTGTTTTTTTAGATTGAGTTGATATTGGTTGTCAAGGGAATATAAGAATATTGAAATTTTCAGAGGGCGATCAAAGACATTTTGAAGTGAATAAAATGAAGTGAAAAAAGTAAGGGCAGGCGATGGTGAATCCAACGCCTGCCCCTGTATTGATATGAAACTTGCTTTTAAGGTATCAGCACCTTTTCCAGGGCCTCCACCATGAAGTCCATTTCCGCCTCATTGATGACCAGGGGCGGGGAGATGCGGATGGTGTGGCCGTGGCTGTCGTTGACCACCAGCCCCAGATCCAGGAGTTTGCGGCAGAATTCCATGGCATTGCCCTTTTTCACCTCTATGCCGATGAACAGGCCCAGACCCCGTACTTCCTTGACATGGGGGGAGCGCCTGCCGATCTCTTGAATCCGCTTTTTAAGGCGCTCACCTTTTTCGGCGGATTGTTCGGCCAGTTTTTCCTCTTCAAAGACCTTGAGGGAGGCGGTGCCGGCCACGCAGGCCAGGGGGTAGCCGCCGAAGGTGGAGCCGTCGGAGCCCTTGGAGAAGATCATGTCCATGAGTCTGGCATTGGTGATGAAGACCGAGAGGGGCACCAGGCCGCCGGAAAGTGCCTTGCCCAGGATGACCCCGTCGGGCACGATGCCTTCGTGCTCAAAGCAGAAGCGTTTGCCGGTACGGCCCATGCCCACCTGAATTTCGTCGCAGACCAGGAGGAGATCGTTGTCATCTGCAACCTCCCTCAGGCCTTTGAGGAATCCCTTGGGCGGGATGAGCATGCCGCCTTCGCCCTGGAGGGGCTCCACCAGGATGCCGCAGGTGTTGGGGGTGACCGCCTTTTTTACGGCTTCAAGGTCGCCGAAGGGGACGGACCTGAAACCCGGGGTCAGGGGGCCGAAGCCTTCACTGTATTTTTTACTGGAGGAGAAGGAGACCACGGAGATGGTCCGGCCGTGGAAATTGTTGTTGAATACAATGATTTCCTGGCTGCCGTCGGCAATGCCCTTCTGCTTGAACCCGTAGTAGCGCATGGCTTTGATGGCGGTCTCAACGGATTCCACCCCGCCGTTTTTGGGCAGGACCTTGTTGCCGTGGTTGCCGAACCGGGGGGCCATCTGGGGGGCGAATTTAGCTGCTTCGGAAAGGAAAATCCCTAGAGGATCGGTAAAAACGACATTGGAGAGCACAGAGGCATAGTTGCCGAGAAGGGCGTCCATGACCGCGTTGGTGATACTGGGGTGGTGGTGGCCGGGGTTGGCCGCGGAATAGGCGGCCAGGCAGTCCAGGTATTTTTTGCCCTTGTCGTCGGTGAGCCAGCAGCCCTTGGCATGGCGGACCACCAGGTTGATCCGTTCATAGTGGTGGGCGCCGTAATCCTCCTCAAGATTGAAAATGGTCTTGTCGCTCTCGTTGGAGAACCCGTCAAAGTAATGGATTTTTCTCATGGTTGTCATGGCGCACCTCCGTTAAAAATATAAAATGATTAATTGTCTTGTTTAATCAGGGTATAAATCCTTTTTTCGTGGTCTGTCAGGGGCTGGCTCCGGTCCAGGGTTTTTTCAAGGAAGCAGTGGTAAAAGTCATGGCGGAGACTGTCCCGGTTGGCGATGATGAACCATTGGTTCCGGGTCCAGTTGATGGGGGACTCATCTTCGTTGCCGCTCTCAAATATGCCCACCAGGGCTTCCTGTTTGTCCGTGATGATATCGAATGAACGGCCGCCGATTTTGGCGATGAGGTCTTCCTTGTCCGGGTGGGTGACCTGGATGTCAAACCGGTCGGGCACATCCCCCATGGCAATGTAGCGGATGGCCACCCCTCTTTTTTCCGCCGCTTCCAGGGATGCTGCCAGGCGGCGGTCGGCTTCGGGAAAGAGGCGGACGTAGATTTCTTCTGTGGCGGCTCCGATCATGTCCTTGGCCTTGGACATGACATTGTCGTATCCGGTCAGGGTCCAGACATATTCAAAGTCCTCTTTCTGGGAGGCTTTGGTCAGTTCTTTTTCCACCTCGGCAATGTTTGTGTTGAATTCCCGCTTCAAACGACGTATCAATTCATCCGACGGCAGGGGGGCGTACTGCCCGGCCTGGACCTCTATGACATAGCCCTTGGCAATGAGGCTGCGCAGCACGTCGTAAATCCGGGACCGCGCAATGCCGGACACCTTGGAGAGCTGGGATCCGTTTACCGGGTGGCTGCCCACCAGGGCCATATAGCATGAAGCCTCATACTGGGAGAAGCCGAGCTGGGTTAATGCTGATCTGTTATCCATATAATTTCATTACACTCTTTTTATGTTGCTACCTTGTTAGCAACATAATCAAAATGTGGAAATTTGTCAAGGGGGCGCGGTGGAATTGGCGGTGTCCCCGGGATTGACAATTTTCGCCTGCTGTGCGCATATGATGAGTTTGATATGTAAACTAACCAATGCAAAATTAATATTAGGAGTATAAATAATGGCAGGTTTGAATAAGGTCATGCTCATCGGCAATCTGGGCCGCGATCCTGAGATAAGGTATCTTCAGTCGGGGAATGCTGTGGTGAATTTTTCCATTGCCACCAGTGAACAGTGGACAGACAAAAACACAGGAGAACGCCAGGAAAAAACAGAGTGGCATCGAATTGTCGTTTTTGGAAAGCAGGCGGAAATTTGTGGTAAATATCTGTCCAAAGGAAGCTCTATCTATATTGAGGGGCGGCTTCAGACCCGTTCCTGGGAAAAGGACGGCCAGACCCATTATACAACTGAAATTGTGGCGTCAAATTTCCAGTTCCTTGGCGGCCGCGGCGACAACCAGGGCGGCGGATACCAGAACCAGGGCGGCTACCAGCAGGGTGGCGGCGGATATCAAAACCAGGGCGGAGGCTACCAGAATCAAGGCGGATACCAGCAGCAGGGCGGCCAGGGCGGCGGCTATCAGCAGCAATCCCAGGGCGGAACTGCACCCAATTCTGATAATTTCCAGGGACAGACCAATCCGGGGATGACCGGGGGACCTGATCCCATTCCCGACGACGATATTCCCTTCTAGCCCTTTGTTCAGACTGCTTTTTTGCACTTGGTTCTCCGGGGGTGTTCAACTGCCCCCGGAGAACGGCTTCCTTCTGTTTTAGCTGGCTCAGGTATTTTTCCAGCGCTCTATTTTTTCAAAAGCTGTTTCAGCGGCCTTGAGCAGTTCGGCAATGCTCACCGGTTTTTTGTAATAATCGTCAAAGCCGGCATCCCTGCAGTCGGAAAGTTCAAACAGTGAGGCATACCCGGTGAGGGCGTAGAGAATGGCCATGGGCATCTGGCTCTTGATGGCCCGGCACAGCTCAATTCCGTTCATGGCCGGAAGGTTCAGGTCGAGGAACATGACATGGATTTTTTCGGTTTTCAGCAGTTCAAGGGCGTCTTCTGCGCTGGCAGCGGTTTTGACCTCATACCCCTTCTGTGTAAAGGCAAGCTTGAACATGTTTAAAATGGTGGTTTCATCATCGACCACGAGTATGGTTTTATCTGACATAGTTACCTCTTTAGTCTCGAAAGAAAGGAATTAATCGGTTTCCGCCAGCTGGAATATGCCGTGGATATCCAGAATCAGGCCGACCCTTCCGTCGGCCAGTATCGCTCCGCCTGAGAATCCGGGAATGCCTTCAAGGTTGCCGCCGAGGCTTTTGATGACATATTCGTCCTTGCCCAGCAGTTCGTCAATGAGGAGGGCCTTCTGCTCGTCCTTGGATTCAACGACCACAGCCAGGCATTCCCAGATCGGTGTGCCATCCGGTTCATCTGAGTAGAGGCGTTTGAGCCGTACAATGGGGATGAGCCGGTTTCTTTCCTTTATCATTTCCCCTTTGCCTTCAACGGTGAAGCAATTGTCTTTTTCCGGTTTAAAGGCCCGCTGGATGGCCGTGGTGGGGATGACGTATTTTTCATTGCCCACTCTTACCAGCATGCCGTCGATAATGGCCAGGGTCAAAGGCAGGCTGATGGTGAATTTGGTGCCCTCACCTTTTTGGGACTCTATTTTCAGGTGGCCCCGGAACCGTTCAATACCGGATTTGACCACATCCATGCCCACGCCCCTGCCGGAGACATCGGTGATTTTCCTGGCGGTTGAAAAGCCCGGCTGGAGGATGAGATCGTAAATCTGTCCATCGGTGAGCTGGTCTCCTTCATTGACCAGGCCCGACTGGATGCCTTTTTCCAGGATACGGTCCCGGTCCAGCCCCTTGCCGTCGTCCTGGATTTCGATGATGATATTCCCCCCCTTGTGGTAGGCGCTCAGGTGAACGGTGCCCTGGTCGGGCTTGCCGGTTTCCCGGCGGTCCGCCAGGGGCTCAATGCCGTGGTCCACGGAGTTGCGGATCATGTGGACCATGGGCTCGTACAGGGCGTCCACCACATTCCGGTCGATTTCCGTCTCTTCCCCGGCCATGGTCAGGTTCACGGGCTTGCCGGATTTCCTGGACAGGTCCCGGACCAGACGGATCATCTTCATGAAGGTGGCCTTGATGGAGATCATGCGCATGGACATGGCAATGTGCTGCATGTTGGAGACGATCTGTCCCAGATGGGTGACGCTCTGGATCAGGGAGGGATCGCCGGCCACCTTCTGCCTGAGCATGGATTGGGCAATGACCAGCTCTCCGGCGTAGTCCACCAGGTCATCCAGTTTTTCCGTATTGACTTTTACCTGGGCGGCGACCCTCTTCTTTTCGGTTTTCTGGTCCATTAGGGCCTGGGCCACCTGGGCGGGTTCCGCCTTTTTTCTTTCCACCAGGAGTTCGCCGATTTTTTTATCCGGTTGGTCTTCCTTCTGGATTTCAAGGGTCTCTTCCAGGCTCTCCCGATTAATTACTCCTTTTTCCACCAGGATTTCGCCGATGGGGGCCTTGGTTCCCTTGGTCAGCCGGAGGTGGAGGGCGGCAAGCTTGTCCCTCAGGTTTTCCACGTTCAGGTCATTGTCCGGCAGCTTGAGGCCCTGGGAAATCCCTTCTTTTACCCGGGCCACCAGTTTTTTTAGCATGTCCACGGATTCGAGAATGGCATCCGTGACCACATCGTCTATGATGAATTCACCGCTCCGGGCGCTGTCCAGCAGATTCTCTGTGGTATGGGCAAGCTTATTGATTTTTTCCAGGGAGAGAAATCCGGCCACCCCTTTGATGGTATGGACGGGCCGGAAAATATTGTTGATGATTTCCGTATCCGTGGGGTCCTGTTCCAGTTCTATGAGATGGACCTCAATGGCATCCAGGTTGTCTTCGGCCTCTGACACAAAGTCCACCAGAATTTCGAGATCATCTTCGGAGATGGGGGTGGGGGCGCCCTGGCTGGTGTCGGTTACGGCGGGCGGTTCAGGTCTGCCCGGGGCATCATCCCCACCGGAGGGGGGGACCACCTTGGCCGGCGGCTCCGCCTCTGGCCGGCGGGTGAGGATGGCGGAGTCCAGAATGTCCATGACATCCCTGGTCTCAAAGGTGAATTCAATGCCTTTTTTCATATGCCTGAAAATGGCTTCCAGAAGGAGAAGGGCATCTTCCAGGGGCTTGGTGTCGGACATGGTTTCCAGGGACATGTTCTCGGCATATTTGAGGCAGGAGGCCGCCACCTTGGGAAAGGTTTCTGACCGGCACTGCTTGGCTGCCACGGAAAGTTCCTCCAGAAGCATGATCATGCTGCCCAGATCCGGCGTGTCGCCGGGGCAGAATGCGCCAATGAGTTTAGAGAATCGTTCCAGAAGCGTTGAAATATCGTTCAATACAGCATTATTATCCACTCGTTTGCCTCCAATGGGAATTCGAACCTTGCCTGGAAATTTCGGTGTCCAGTGAAACCACTGATGTCAATCGAAGGATGGTTAGTCCTGCCGGCATCTTTTGTCAAGCATTTTGATCAGTTCGGTGGTTTCGGGTTTGGTTACATAATTATCTGCTTTTACCTTTTCGCATTTGGCGGTCATCTGCCGGTTGATCAGGGATGAGAATATGACCACGTAAATATCCTGGAGTACCGGATCCTGTTTAATCTGCCGGCACAGGGTCAACCCGTCCATTTTCGGCATTTCGATATCCGTGATCAGCACCGTCCGGCGAAGCTCTTCCGGGGTGGGATTCTGGTATTTTGCCCGGATATGGGCATAGGCCAGTTCGCCGTTTAAAAATTCTTCGATATTGGCAAATCCTGTTTTTTTCAGGCTTTTCATAACACTTTTGCGCATCAGGGGGGAATCCTCGGCAAAGATGATCTGGATCTGGTCTCTGGAGATGGTGTTCTGCTGTAGAATCACCTCTTCGGACACCTCTTCAATGATGAGGTCGGGGAAGATGTCGGCCAGGATCTGTTCAAGATCCAGCACCAGGATTTGCGTATCCTCAACATGGACCGAGCCGGTGAAGCAGGTTTGGGTTTCAAGCATGGTATCCATGGGCACGAATTCCGTCCAGGACATCCGGTAGATCCGCTTGACGCCCTGAACCTTGAAACTGTTGACCGAATTATTGAATTCTGTGACCACGATGATTTCCCGCTCTGCTTCATGGCCGGCTTTAATGTTCAATACTTCTGACAGGTTGATCAGGGGAATGGTCTGGTCACGGTAAAGGTACATGCCGGAAACCCCGGGCGGCGATTCCGGCAGTGGGGTGACCTTTTCTGGATCATACTGCTGAATGGACTGGACCTTGGCCACATTCATGCCAAAGGCCTGGCCCTCTACAAGAACGGTGAGAAGTTCCATTTCATTGGTGCCGGATTCAAGCAGAATCCCTGAATTTGTTGCTGCCTGTATGTTCATCTTTTCTCCTTTGGCCGTTTGTCCTGACGGTTTTTGTTAAAATCGTCAACATATCCTGCCAGGGCGGATGGTGCCGGAGCCTCGGAACAGGGTTGGGCAAGCCCCGGTACGATACTCAATATTGTGGGGTGCCCGTCAAGGTGGGTTGCAATATTCAGGATGGGGCAGTTGAGCGGTTCACCAGTGGTCCTGTGGCATAGTCCCGACGGGTTCTGTGCCCATCCGTTTTCAATGAGGCTGCGGATATCGTCTTCCCCGGTGGGCAGTATGCCCAGTTCACTCGGCTGCTGCTTTAAGAATTCCTTTTTTGTATATCCCATGGCCCGGTAGAGAGAAGGGGTGGCGTCCAAGATTCTGCCCTCTTCCAGGGCGGTTTTTGCCATTGGAATACCGGGCTGGTCCAAAAGGGTATGCAAGGCCTTGTGGGTTTCGTACAGCCGGGTATGGAAGGGGTTGTCTCTGGTTGTCCAGCGGCCCTGGGCTGTCCGTTCTTTTTCTGTTTTATGTTTTTGGAAAAGATAAATGCAGAACAATACCAGGCTGGTCAGGGCCAGGGCAAGGATCAGGGCGGGCTGGATTTTCGGGCTGGTACCGCCCGGCACCTGTGCCAGGGCCGCCGCCGAGGGGCATGCCAGGGCAGGTAGCGTACATAAAAATAGTTTCCTGGTGCAGCGTAATATGGTCGGAAACGTATTTTTCATACCTGGTGTCTATGACCCTTCATGCGAAAGTATTTTGGATAATCTGTCATTCAGATCCGCGAAATGGGTTTTCCCCGGAGGGATAATGGATTTAAGGGCGTCAGATCCGATAACTCGGTCAATGTACCATAGATGAATTGGGGATGTAAAATAAAACATGGCCAATTTATTTCCAGGGATTTTCTTTTCTCCACTGCCTGGGGCTTTTGTAATGCTTTCCTAAGGACCATATACCAAGCCTTTTGGCTTTTGCCTGTGTCTGGGCCCTTTGATAGGCATCGGCGTTCAGGCCCTTGGGCATTTTCCCCCCATAGACTTCAGCCAGACCACTTTTCAGCATTTCAAGGTTGATGTTGCGGGCATCGGCGAATACCTCTGCCAATAGCCGGTTATAGCCCCCGGTGCCGTATTGCTTGAGCCTGATTTGGCGGCCGGACACCAGCTTGGCCAGCGTCTGCTTCGCTTTCAGGGCAAAGGGTTGCCCCTTCTGGCCTTTTCTCCCTTTTTCCGGGGAGTCGATGCCCACCAGCCGGACTTTGAAGGTGAGGCCCGATCCCCGGGCTTCAATGGTGTCGCCGTCAAAGACCCGGACAACCTTGAACCGGGTCCCGGGTAATAGGTTCGGGAGGCTTTCCGCCATTTGGGTAATGCCCCCCCTGTCCGGCGGGGAAATATTGGAATAGTGGCGTATCCCGTTTTCGTCGGTCCAGATGTAGAAATCCGCCCATCCCCGGGGGATGCCCACCAGGAATAAAATAATAAAAACGGCTGTTAATGGTCTGATCTTCCGGACCATAGCGTATCCTGAAATATCCGGGTTCGTGGATTGAGGTCAATTAAGATGGTTCAGTCTACCCTGAATATTTAAAAATGACAACGGACCAGTTCTTTTTATTTTTTTCCCACAGCGGTGTGAATCCAAAGGTCTGGTAGTGGGTTTTCAGGTCCTGGGTTTCCCAGGTGCGGATGCCTGAGAGGACGATGGCGGCGCCGGGAAGCAGGGCCGCCCTGATCAGCGGGGCGATCTGCTTGAGGGTGGGGAACCGCAGGTTGGCCGTGATCAGGCCGAGACTCAGGCCGTCCGGGGACATGAGGCTGTCGATGACGGGGATCCGGGCCGTCAGATTATTGGCAGCCACATTCTGCCGGGCTTCGCTGACGGCGTTGGCATCGATTTCCCATGCCCGGCAGGTTGCCATGCCGGCTTTACAGGCGGCAATGGCCAGGATGCCCGAACCGGTGCCGATATCCCCGCCGTTTTTACCGGGCAGGGCGTCACGTCCGGGGCTGATGTAAAAAAGGCGATCCAGGGCCTCAAGGCAGAGCCGGGTGGTGGGATGGTGGCCGGAGCCGAAGGAGATGCCCACAAGGATGGTGATGTCTATGTCATCCGGTCCGTGGGGTGTCCGTCCTGTGCCGGGCGGGGAGATGATAAACCGGTCCGTGATCCGGACCGGTTTTGAAAAACTCTCCATGACATAGGTTGACCCATAGAGATCCTGGTAGGCCAGGGTCTGGTCGTTGACCAGGGTGGTCAGGATTTTTTTGGCCTCCCTGGGGGAAAGGCCGCATTCCGAGGCAATTTCCCGGATATAGGCACGGGCTGTAAGCCGGGCCTCGGACTCAAATAGAATGTCCAGGACCCGGGTTTTGTTAAAGGGAGCCATACCCCTCTTTTTTGAGCAGGTCGGCATACCAGTTGGCAAATTCGAACATGCCCCGGATTTTTTCCTCTTCGTTTACAATGCCCAGGCACATTTCAAAGGCGCCTTCGGCAAAGGTGTTGGAATACTCCTCATGGTCCACGGAGGAGAGAAACTCCCGGATCAGCACCTGGGTGGTCCGCTTGGTTTTGTCCTTGCGGATATCGATGGGGTCCTTTGGCTCTTCAAAGGGGTCCCATTGCTCATACCCCTTTTTCAGAATCTGGCGCTGGCCCCGTTTGCCCATGGCGTCGAAAATGGCTTTTTTGCGGGACTCGATTTCTTCGGGGCTGAAGGTATTATCCATTTTGTTTCACTCCCAGGTAGTCGTCGGTAAAATCGGTGACCATGGCCATGGATACCGGGATGAGCATCTCATGCATCTTGATGTTGCTGGATTTGATATCCCTGACCAATTCTGCGGAGAGCAGCTGCAGCTGGGTGTAGATTTTATCCATGTTCAGGGTGGGGTAGGGGGTGCCCTGGACAAAATTGGTCCTGCCGCAGATGTGGGAGGCGCCGGCCGTGGACGTGGGAATACCGTATACCCGGCAGGTGATGGGGCGGGAGTCGTAAAGGAGACATAGGTTATCCGCTCCCAGCAGGGGACAGCGCACCCGTTCCTGGGACATGCGGCCTACGATTTCCAGCTCGTTGGCCCCGTCCTTGATCTTTTTGAAGGCGTCCCGTTTCATCTTTGCCAGGGCCCGGTCGGTTTTGTCGGCGGCAGCAATGAGATCTGCCTTTTCCCTGCCGGCGTATTTTTCTTTGAACTTATGGTTCAGGTAAAGGGCTTCGATGAGGGTGAGGTCGAAAATGGCGTAGCAGCAGTCTGAGCATTTTTCCCGGCAGAAGACCTCCTTGGGAAATTCCTGTTTTACCCGTTCAAATATCTGGTCCACCATCTGGACCACGGCTTCATATTTTGCAAAGTGTTCTTCTAAATTAATTGCCATGGGAGTTCCTTATTATTTTCCTATGCAGAAGTTGTTAAAAATAGCATCCAATATATCTATTGATGCAGTTTCCCCGGTAATTAATCCCAGGGATTCGATGCTGTTTTTCACATCCATTGCCAGGGTTTCTTCTTCCTGCCCTGTTGCCATGCCGGTATGGATGTATTCCAGATGGGTGAGGGCCTGGGTTAATGCGTTTTTATGCCGCAGGTTGGGGATGACGGCGTCGTTTTCCATGTCCAGGTTTCGGATGCAGGTGTCCGTGAGGCATTGGCGGAGCCTGTCGATGCCCTGGTTTTTCAGGGCAGAGATCTCAACCAGGGGGATCCGGGAGCAGGCTTCGGGCATCTCCTGTGTACCGCCTTTTTCCGCCAGATCGATTTTATTGACCACGTGGATCACTTTTTTGCCCTGGGGAATGATTTTCAAAAAAGCCTTTTCGGAAAAGGGGCGGCCGGGTTCTGTCATGTACAGGATGATATCGGCGGCTTCAATATGGTCCTTGGCCTTGCCGATGCCGATAATCTCAACCAGATCGTCGGTGTCATGGATGCCAGCGGTGTCTATGACCACAAAGGGAATCCCCTCAATGTTCAGGCCCTCTTCAATGGGATCCCGGGTGGTGCCGGGGATCGCCGTGATGATGGACCGTTCCTTGTCCAGAAGCCGGTTCATCAGGCTGGATTTGCCCACGTTGGGTTCACCGCAGATGGCGACCCGGATGCCGGTTTTCAGGAAGCTGGCATCTTCGTGTTTTTGAATCAGGGTCCGGCAGCGGTCCATGAGCTGTTCCAGCTCTTCCCGGTCTCTGGCGGTGAATTCAAAGGGGGTGACCTCATCGGGGAAATCAATGGCCGCCTCCAGCCGGGCCAGCAGTTCCGTGAGGAATGCCGTCATGCCAAGGATTTCGTCACGCAGGGTGCCCAGGTTCTGGGCCGAGGCAAATTGGAGTGAAGAGGCGGATTTTGCATTGATGATGTCGGCCACGGCCTCGGCCTGGGTCAGGTCGATGCGGCCGTTGAGGAATGCCCGTTTGGTGAATTCGCCAGGGTCGGCGGGGCGAACCCCGTGGCTGAAGATCAGATCCAGGATCCGCCGGAGTACAATGGTACCCGAATGGGCCTGGATTTCCACCACATCTTCAGCCGTGTAGGAGCCTGGACCCTTCATGGGGAGAACCAGGACCTCATCCACAGGTTCCGGGCCATCCATGATAAATCCGTGGCTCACCCGGCGTGATTTAAGGCGGCCCGGTCCGTCGCCCGGGTCCTTGGCCCGGGCCTTTGAGAATATCTTTGAAGCAACCTCAAAGGCCCGGGCGCCGGAAATCCGGATGACACCGATACCGCCGCTTCCGTAAGGGGTGGCTATGGCGGCAATTGTATCCGTCATTTGGTGTTCAGCCCTATTTTCTGTACCGCCGCTTCCCTCTGTAGGAGTTCCGCTTTTTGGGGAAAATAACCAGGCGCCGGTAATAGCCGTCCCCCATGCTCTGGGTTCTGACCTGGCTGTCTTCCTTCAGGGCCAGGTGGACGATCCGCCGGTCCTGGGCGCTCATCTGGTTGATGGTGGCGGGGCGGCCGGTCTTCTTGGCTTTTTCCGCCATTTTGAAGGCCAGTTGCTCAAGGTTTTCCTTCCGGGTTTCCATATACCCTTCAATGTCCACCTTGACCCTTACCCGGGCTTCGCTTTTGCGGTTGATGATTTTGTCCGTCAGAAACTGCATGGCATCCAGGGTCTGGCCCTTGCGGCCGATGAGGATACCGGCGTTGCCCCCGGTGATCTGCAGGGTGAGCCGGTCCTCTTCGGTCACGGCTTCAACCTTGGCATCGTCGGTGATGAGATCGGCCATTTTCTGGAGGGATTCAACCCCCAGGTCAATGGACTCCTGGGTCACGGGCACGGGCGGCGGCAGTTCGGCCCGGGCCTTTTCCGGCCGCGGCTTGGGTTCCTGCTTTGCCCTGGCGGGACGGGGGGCCGGCTTGGTGTCCCAGCGGCCGTTGCTGTCGTCTTCCTCAGCCTCTTTAGGTGCCTCTGTTTCATCATCGGCCTTGTCTTCAACCGCATCCTCGGCTGCAGGGGCGTCATCCCGGCGGGTTTCCTCGCCAAAGGCCTCGTCCACGATGGAAAGAATACCTTCCATTTCTTCCTGGGATGCGGCGGGTTTTTCTTTGGCCGGAAGGGTGACGCGGATTTTGGCGTCCTTCCGGCCCACAATACCGAATATACCGGAGGTGCCCGTTGAAACAACGTTGTATTTCAGATCATTTTTGGAAATACCCAGTTCCTTGCAGGCGTTTTCAACAGCTGTATTGACATTTTTTCCGGTAAATTCCTGGGTGTTTTTCATATGGCCTCCTTAGGCTAGTTTCTTCTGAGTGTAAAACTGCTGGCCCATTGAGATGATGTTGTTGACAAACATGTACAGAACAAGTCCTGCCGGGAAGTTAATGAACAGAACGGTCATGAAGATGGGCATGAGCATCATCATTTTTGCCTGCATGGGATCGCCGGCAGTGGGTGTCATTTTCTGCTGGAGCAGGAAGGAGGCACCCATGAGCAGGGTCAGTACCGGGATGCCGGAGGGGGCATCCATAAAGGGGATGGCAAAATCAAAGTTGAAAAGCCGGTCCGGGCCGGAGAGGTCGGTGATCCACCCCACAAAGGGGGCATGGCGCAACTCAATGGCCATGTAAAGCATGCGGTACAGGGCAAAGAAAATGGGCATCTGCACCACCAGGGGCAGGCAGCCCGAAGCCGGGTTGACCTTGTAAGTCTTGTACAGGCCCATGATTTCCTGGTTCATCCGCTGCTTGTCGTCCTTATATTTTTCCCGGATTTCCATCATCAGGGGCTGGACCTTTTTCATCTCGTTCATGGACTTGTAACTCTTGGTGCCCAGGGGCCAGAAGATCAGCTTGATGAGGATGGTGAGCAGGATAATGGCCACACCATAGTTGGGAATCACATCGTGGATGTAGTTCATGGTGATGAGCAGGGGTTTGGCAATGATGTCAAAGAACCCGAAGTTGATGGACTTGCTCAGCAGGGTGTCGTACTGGGAGAGCACCTTATGGCTCTTGGGACCCATGTACAGGGCATAGGCATACTTCCCCTGTTTGCCGGAATCCAGCCGCTCGATTTTCTGGACGAATTTGTTGGTCACAATATCGTCGGCAAAGGAAAGCCGCAGGGAGGCCTTTACAGGCTCTTTGGGCATGACGGCCGTCAGGAAGTACCGGTCGGTATATCCGGCCCAGCCCACATTGCCCAGAAAGGTATCTTTTTCCTCGATATCATCGGGGTCGATGGAGACAAACTCATTGTCGATGTATCCCACCGGGCCTTCAAAGGCAAATCTGGAGCGCTTTTTGACGCCTTCGTGATACAGACCGGGAACGGAGACGGCCAAAGAATCGTTGATGGGCATATCCGATCCGTTCTGGATAACGATGTCACAGTCAATGAGGTAGGAGTCGGCCCTGAAGGTAAGTATTTTCTGGACTGTGATGTTCTGGGGAGAGGTCCAGGAAAAGGTCAGGGTCTTTTCACCCTGGTTGAGGCTGAGGGCCTCAGCGTCTGAATCCGCTGTATAAACGGCATTGTCCAGGCCCTGGATGCTGCCCCGGTCCAGGTTGAAGGAGAGGGTGCCGCCCACCCGGTCCGCCAGCTCTTTCAGCACCAATTGTTTCTGGGGGGAATCGGCTGCGTTGGTTTCTTTGTATTCCTTGAGGGTCAGGCTGGTGACCGCCGCCATGTGTTCTGACAGGGAGATTTCATACAGGGGGGTAGACAGGGTAATGGTGCGGAAGTCCTCGGACGGCTGCTGCACCAATACCTTTGGGGCTGCCTTGTAATCCGTAACATTGGAAGGGGCTTCCTCAACGGCCTGATTGGTGGTTTCAGCCGGGGTCTGGGTTTCCTGGGTCTGGGAGGGATTATCGAGCTGGGGAGCCGGTGCAAAATAAAACTGATAGCCCACAAGGACTACAATAGAAAGCACCACAGCTAGCAATAATCGTTTTTGCTCATCCATCTTCTCTCCTAAAGTAAATAAAATTTAACAAAAGAAGAGGAAAGCAGTTACTGCACAACAGTTATGGTCTGCGGATTATTTCATCACCTGGTTAAGGAACCGGATCATAACCACCTGCCCGGAAGGGGTGGCAGCGCAGTATGCGTTTGACCGCAAGCGCGCCGCCCTTAAGACTGCCATATTTTTCAACCGCTTCCAGGGCATAGGCCGAACAGGTGGGGTAATACCTGCAGTTTTGCCCCAAAAACGGTGATATAAAAATTTGATAAAATTTAATCAATATGGATAATAGCTTTTTGCTCATTTATACCATCGCTATCTCGATAGCTGCTATTTTTTTAAAAAGCTTATCAATGCTCTCAGTAATTTCTCTGTTGGATAGCGTAGTCAGACCTTTCCGTGCAATGATATTTATGTCCTTGATTCCGGGTACGGAATCTTTCCTGTGTCTGAAATATTCTCTTATAAGCCGTTTTATCCTGTTACGTGCGACTGCATTCCCCACTTTTTTGGATACGGTAATTCCAATTCGATTGTGTTCACCTGCCCCGTCAAGGACAGCGGCTATAAAAAACCTAGTCCGTATCGTCTTTCCATGTTTTGAAAGCTTAACAAATTCGGCCCGTTTCCGGAGCCTTACATCTTTGGGAAACTTATTGCTCAATAAATCCCTGTCAGATTAAACAGTAGTCAGTCTTTTTCTGCCTTTGGCCCGTCTGGCATTGATCACCCGTTTGCCGCCGGGGGTAGACATTCTTTTGAGGAATCCGTGTTTTCTGGTTCTTTTCCGGTTGCTGGGCTGGTAAGTCCGTTTCATTGGTTTAAAATCCTTGTTGCTGGTTAAAAATAATAAAGGTTGATCCTTTGCAAACTACAATAAACGCAAGACCTTAACCTTTTTGCTGGAAAAAGTCAAATAAAATTCATGGTATGCATTTGGAATATGGCGATGCCGGGCCATCTCTAAAACAAAATTTTCAGGCCGGCCCCGGCCTGATGGGAGGTGTACCCCCCGCTGTCCTGTGCGAGGCGGGCGTACTGCAGCTGCCCGCGGATCCGGGGGGAGAACACGGCGGTGAGGGCCATGCTCAGTTTAAATGTCTCCCTTTCCCTCTCCCCGGGGTCGCCCGAAAATTTTTCTCCGGATGACAAAAAAGCCGCATCCAAAGTATTTGCATCGGCTGCAAATTCATGGCACCACTCGGCCCGGGCTTCGGTCACCATGAGGAGTCCGCTGCCCAAAACAAAGGGTTTGGCAATTCTGAATCCCAGGGTACCCAGCAGCGCCTTTGATGAATCCGCATCCACCCGAAGGGCGGCATCCCCTGCATTGGCTTCGGAAAATCCCTTTTCTCTGAGATGGGTATACTGGACGGCAGCCATGGGGCCCAGACGCCATCCGCCCGCGGTCCAGTCATAGCCTCCGCCGGCAAGTACGGTGTAATGCCTGCCTTGTTGCTCCGCCCTGGCCGACCGGGTCAGAAAAGAAATGGAACGGTCTGTTTCGTACTGATTCCGGCCCAGCCCGACGGCTGCCTGGGCATGGAACCCCGCCGGAGAATCGGCCCGGTCCCAGGCGGCGTAAAGATATCCGTTGAATGCATCAATGGTGGCCGTTGAGGCCGATGACCTGCCGTTGACCTTTGAATGGGTAAACGCGCCTGAAACCCCTACCCTCAGATCCGTTCCCACACGGCGGTCCAGTCCGGCAAAAATTCCGTTCAGCCGCGACCGGAATCCGGGACGGGAAAGGGTCTGGCCGTAGTCCTGGCCGGAGGCCATTCCCAAAGACCAGAACCGCCAGTTGCCCTTTCCTTCATCCCCGGGCGGGGAGGCGGCCAGGTGCTGCCACAGGTAAGCGTTCCGGATCTGGATATCGTCCAGTGCGGCCGTGCTGACCGCCGAATGGAATCCGGGGCCCAGATCGTCCATGGCAGACCGGAGGCCGGCCAGGTCCATTCCGTCCACCTGGTTCAAAATACCGGCCATGTCTCCGGCGGCGGAGGGCCGCATCCGGTCCAGGGCCGCGCCGAGGCTCTCCTGGCCTGAAGTGAGGCCGAGGCTGGCATAGCTGTTTCTGGAGATGTCCAGAAAAAGAGTCGCGCCGGCAGGATTGGCCACGGCGGCTTCAAACACTGCCGGGGTATCCAGGCTGCCGAAACTGCCGGTCAGGTTTCCTGCAGACAGAAATTCATAGCTGCCCGGGGTCAGGTATCCCGAGGGGGCAAGGGTCAGGCCGCCCCCCTGGATGTCGGCCGTCCCGGTGACCACCAGCCTGTCGGCCTGCCCGCCGCCGGCCTCCACGGCCAGTGTGCCTGTTGATGTCAGGGTGTAGTCCCCGTTAATGGTCAGGGTGCCGATGGAATTGCCCGGGCTTGTCTGCCCAGAATTGGTGACGCTGCCGTTAAGGGTGCCATTGCCGCTGAGCACACCTGCCTCCGGAATGGATACCGGTTCGGTCATGGTCAGAATCCCCTGGGACAGGTTGATGTTCCGGAATTCAGATGATGCCGAAAGGGTCCAGTCCGTTCCGGACATTACAAGGGATTCCACATTGAAAAAGGTATCATCCTCTGTCCCCGTGCCCTGGAGTTCAAGGACGTCGTCCCTGCCGTAAAGGCGGGCCGGACCTGTCAGCTGGGAGCCGGTGCCCAGGACCAGCCGGGTGGTGTCTGTGGCATACACCGAAGCGCTGAAGGCGCCGGTGCCGGCTTCAATTGTTCCGGTGTTGACAATTTCGGCCCTGCCGAAGCTGGCAAGGCCCACGGATTTTTCCACGGATGAATCGGCCCGGATGACGCCTGTATTGGTTACCCGGTTAAGCCCGTTTCCGGACAGGAGCAGGCCCACGCTGACCGTGTCCCCATCGGAAAGAATGCTGCCCTGGTTGACCAGGTCCGTGCCGGAACGGCTGTCGGCCCAGACGCCGTATGCCCAGGCGTTGCCTCCCTGGGAAGCGGCGGTGATGGTGCCTGTGTTGCCAAGGGTCACAGGGGCGCCGCCGTTGAAGGCCTGAATGCCGTAGGCCAGGGCCTGGCCGGATACTGAGTCGGCCCGGGCGGTTATGTCACCCGAATTGGTTGCCCGGCCGCCCTGCATGGAGATGCCGTAGGCAATGGCATGGCTGGACTGGCTTTCGGCTTCGGCTTCAATGGTCCCCGAGTTTGTGGCAGTGACATTGTGGCCCCCCCAGAGGTAAACCCCCCGGGCCGTGGCCAGTGAGGTGGTTGCCACGGCACTGGCTGACAGGGTGCCTGAATTGTCGACACTGCTGTTGGTGCCGGTCCAGATGTCCACTGCATGGGCATTTAGGATACCCCCGGATGACCAGGCCCCGGCCGCCACCGTTCCGGTGTTTGTATAGGTGACATCGGGGCCCGGCCAGTATCCGTAGGTCAGGTAGGTGGCTTCAAGGGCCACATGTGCGGAGGTGTATTCGATATTCATATACCCCTCTTGGGCCCATCCTTGTCCCCATGAGTTCCTCAGGTACCAATAGCCTGTATCCCCGCCCGGGTTATCGTTCCAGCCCACCAGGGCAATGGCGTGGTTGGTCGGGGTGTAGTAGGGCAGCAGGGCGGTGGCCGCTGTGGCGGAATTTTTGAAAACCCCGCTTTCGTAGTCAATGAAGGCCTTATCCGCATACACTGCTGCGTCCAGGGCACCGAATGTGTAGATCACCCGTTTCATGGTTTCGATATCGTTGGGAGCAATCCTGTACCATTCTGAGAACTTTATTCTGGCATCCCCGGAATAGTAGTTCTCCTTCCCTGGGTCGGGATAGGTATATGGGAAATCCGACTCAAGAACGGCGCCGTGGGTCACAATCCCGGTCAGCTCTTCATAGTCATAGCTGGCACCGTCGCATCCGCCGAATCCTGTGTAGTATTGGCCCAGGTTCCAGATAATAAAGGATTCGGACAGATCAACTGCTGCCTGGTCATAGCGGCCGACCGCCCGGTTATAGATGCTTTCTGCGGCTGCCAGGGCGCCGAAGGAATAGCAGCTGCCGCATTTTTTCTGGTTTCTGACCGGGCCGATATAGGAATGCCCGTTGATATTTCTGATGTCGAATGTGCCGGGCAGGGTCTCCGCCTGGAGACCGCCCGCCGCAGCCAGCATACAGCAGCATAGGAAAATGAACCGTTTCAATAGTGCTCCTTTAAAAACGGTCCATACCTTCTGTCAGTATACATGGCTGTCCGAAGCAAACCGTCGATGGGTAAAAACAAGCTGCCCTTATAGCGTTATTGGGGCCTTTTTTCAACGTGTACTGTTAACCTTGCCCCAACTTTTAAGATGAGCAAGATTATACAATTTTTTACCGGGCCCATTGGATATGCTTTGCATCCGAAAGCCTAAAATGATGTAAACAGGAGGAATTTAAAATGTATCCCCAAACCCTAGCGTTAAAGATGGCCAATGGAACGGTCCACTATGTTGCCGGGCAGGTTAATATCGCCGATGTGCCCTGGTTAAAACACCCTCAATTCGATGGGGTTTATCTAAAACACCTTATCAAAGGAGATGAAACCTGTGGGATTTTCAGTTCGCATATCGTTAAAATCGATCCGAACCAGTGCCTGAAGACCCATTGCCACAAAGACCAGGTGGAACTGCATGAAGTCCTTGACGGAAGCGGTATCTACGGTATAGCCGGTCAGGAACATGATTACCATCCGGGCAAAATTGCCTTGATTCCGAAGGGGGAAGATCATATGGTGCTGGCGGGGGAAAACGGGCTGATCCTGCTGGCTAAATTCTTTCCCGCCTTGATTTAGCAGGGCCGGGCCGGACAAAAGGAAGGTGAAATGAAAAATCAAAACCCGCGCATCAAACAATTTCATCTTCCTTTTATCCACGGCGTTACCGTATTATACGGCAGGCAGATTGACAATGTCTTCCGTCGCCATGTCCACCAGTCATATATCTTCGGCATCGTTGATGAGGGCAAACGGATCATCTCCCATGCCGGGGGAATAGCCCGGGTGTCAGAACGCGACGTGTTTATCCTGAATCCGAACCAGATGCATGCCTGCCGGTCCGGAGAAGAGGGCAGTCACTCATACAGGATTCTGAGCGTCTCCGAAGACGCCATGGGGGCCATTGCCTCCCAGATTTCTGAAAGAGGGGAGCCGGCGCCCTTTTTTAAGCCAATTTGCTGTGATGATGAAAAATTATCTGCCCGAATGCGGCGCATGTTTGAAATGCTGGAGATGCCCGGTTGGGATATCCGGATCGAAACCCAGGTGTATTCCTGCCTTTACTATCTGGTATTGAATTTTTCCCAGCAACCGCCCCGGGTGCATGCCCCGGGGGAACAGAAGGAATCGATAAAACGGGCCTGTGATTATATCCATCAGCATTATGATGGGAACCCGTCCCTAAAAGAGATGGCCGGGATCGCCTGTTTAAGCCCGTTTCATTTTCAAAGGGAATTCAAAAAGACCGTGGGCATCACCCCGCAGGAATATTTAACCGGTTTAAAGATTCGCGAATCCAGAAAGCTGCTGGAGAGGCAGCGCATTGTGGATGTGGCCTGCCGATTGGGATTTTTCGATCAAAGCCATTTCTCAAGAATATTCAAAAAAACGGTCGGGGTTTCGCCCGGAAAATATCAGAAAACCAATGCCCTGAAATAAGGGATCCGAATAATGCCCCGGCGTTGCAGGTGGTGAAAGATCCACTGTTTTGCGCCGCCGTTGCATCTGTTGGCATCAGTCCAGCTTGAAAAATTTGGTGTCTGACTGGAGCATGATGTGGGTTTCGGTGACTTCGATCTCTTCGATGTGGTTGAAGCCCCGGTCAAAGAGAAAGTCATTGAGGTCGTTGATGGAGTCTGCCATGACTTCCACAAAAATATCGTATTTCCCGGTGGTGACCCAGACGGCGTTCACGTTGGGCAGTTCCTTGATTTTTTTGATGGCTTTGGCGTGGGTCCGGTGTTTGAGGTTGATGCCCAGCAGGGCCGCCACCTTGTTGGACATGGCAAAGGGATTGACCCGGGCCTCCAGCTTTAAAACCCCTTGTTTGGTCATCCGGTTCACCCGGTTGCTGATGGTGCCTTCGGATACCCCCAGTTCTTTTGCGATGGATTTATAAGGGGTGCGGGCGTCCTTTTGCAGGGCCAGGATGATCTGGGTATCAAGTTCATCAATGGTGCCGTTGGGTGAGGCCATGGTTCTTCTCCAAATTTGATCATTAATTTTTAGAAATCAGTATAGGGCGAGTCTGGGTAAAAATCAATAATATGGAATTAAATTTTTAAAAATTATGTTTTATGGAAAATAATGCATCAATTTTATGGAATTTAAATTAAAATGATTGACATTTATTTATCTCCGGTGCAGGATGGAATCATGCAAATATAAAACCTGTTTACGGAGGTTGATATGAAAACCATGAAAGCCCTTGTAAAAGCGGCGCCGGAGCCCGGTTTGGTCCTTCAGGACGTACCGGTTCCGGAGATTTCACATAACGAAGTCCTCATAAAAATTTTGAAAACCGCCATCTGCGGCACCGATGTCCACATCTATAATTGGGATGCCTGGTCCCAGCAGACCATCCCCGTGCCCATGCATGTGGGCCACGAATTTGTGGGTACTGTGGCCGCCGTGGGCTCCCATGTCACGGATTTCAAGCCCGGCGACCTGGTCTCCGGCGAAGGCCACCTGGTCTGCGGCCACTGCCGCAACTGCCTGGCCGGCCGGCGCCATCTGTGCAAGAACACCAAGGGGGTGGGGGTGAACCGCCCCGGGGCCTATGCCGAATACCTGGCCATCCCCGTCACCAATGTCTGGTATTGCGACCCGTCCATCCCCCTGGATGTCCTGGCCTGTTTTGATCCATTAGGGAACGCCACCCATACGGCCCTTTCATTTGACGTGCTGGGGGAGGACGTGCTTATCACCGGCGCCGGCCCCATCGGCTGCATGGCCGCCGGCATTGCCCGCCATGCCGGCGCCCGCCACGTGGTGGTCACCGACATCAACCCCTACCGGCTGGACCTGGCCAAAAAGGCCGGCGCCACCCTTGCCGTGGATGTGTCAAAGGAAAAACTCAAGGATGTTCAGGCCAAGCTGGGCATGAAAGAAGGCTTTGACGTGGCCATGGAAATGTCCGGCAATCCTTCCGCCCTCAATGATATCCTGGACAATATGTGCCACGGCGGCAAGATCGCCATGCTGGGCATCATGCCCGAATCCACCCCCATCGACTGGAACAAGGTGGTGTTCAATATGCTCACCATCAAGGGGATCTACGGCAGGGAAATGTATGAAACCTGGTACAAGATGACCACCATGATCCAGACCGGCCTGGACATCAGTCCCCTGATCACCCACAGATTCCATTACACCGAGTTTGAAAAGGGGTTTGAGGCCATGCGGTCCGGAAATTCCGGCAAGGTGGTGCTTGATTGGGCTGAAATGGAATAAATATAAGGAAAAATATCATGTCATTGGATAAACTCGATATCAGTCTGGCAGAAGAAATCAATGGTCTGAAGGAAGAGGGACGGGCCAAAATCCCGGAACGGGTCATCACAGAATATATCCCGCCAAAGGGGGCGTTCGGCCCCCGGTACCGCCTTGAGGGCAGCGATAATGAATTTATCCGCCTGAACTCCAACTCCTACCTTTCCCTTTCCTTCCACCCCGGGGTGATGAAGGCGGCGGACGAGGCCACGGCGGCATTCGGGGTGGGACCGGGCGCGGTGCGTTTCATCGACGGCACCTTCGGCCCCCACGCCCGGCTGGAGGAGCGGATCGCCGATTTTGTGGGCAAGCCCGGGGCCAAGATTTTTAACTCCGCCTATACCTCCAACTGCGGGCTGGCCCTCTCCATTTCCAATAAAAAGACCCATTGGATCGGGGACCAGCTCAACCATAATTCCATTATCCGGGCCATGCGGATTACCAATATCCCCAGCCCCAACAAGGGGATTTTCAAGCACAACGACATGGCGGACCTGAAACGCTGCCTGGAAGAGGTTTCCCCTGAGATGGAGCGGGTGGTGGTGGTTTTCGACGGCATTTTTTCCATGCGGGGGGACTATGCCCCCATTTCAGAGATTGTGGAGATCTGCAGGGCCTATGATCACAAGTTCAAGGACGGGGTGATCACCGTGGTGGACGATTCCCACGGCATCGGGGCCTACGGGGCCACCGGCCGGGGCACCCCCGAATATGCCGGCGCCTGGCCCGATATCGTTGTGGGCACCTTCGGCAAGGCCTTCGGGGTGAACGGCGGCTTCATCGCCGCCAGCGACACCGTGATCGAAGCGGTGCGCCAGAAGGCGGACACCTATATTTACACCAACCCCCTGAGTGCGGCGGACTGCGCCGCAGCCACGGCAGCCATAGACATCTGCGACAGCGACGAGGGCCTGGAACGGCTGGCCCACCTGGGCCGGGTCACCGCCCGGTTCCGGAAGGGCCTGGACGATCTCGGCCTGGAGTCCATCCCCGGCCCCCATCCCGTGGTGCCCCTGATGGTCCGGGACACGGCCAAAACCCACGAACTGGTGAAGTACCTCTACGACAACGGGGTGCTGGTGGTGGGCCTCACCTTCCCGGTGGTGCCCAAGGGGGATGAGACCATCCGGTTCCAGATCAACGCCTGCCATACCGAGGCGGATATCGACCGGGTGCTGAACCTGATTGCAAAATTCAAATAAAAGTGTGAACTACGCCTGTCATGCCCCATTGGCAGGATAAGAGATCGGGAAAAGGCGGCAGCTTGGAACACCGGGGCGGACAACCCGGAAACGGCTGCCGCTTTTTCCATGAATCTCTAATCCCGCTCCATCAAAATCCGTTAAACTCGTCCTTCGTCCTCAGACAAAACGAATTTTGTCCTTCTGCGGAATAAGAGATTCTATGAAAAAACCGCCTGATGCCTTTTTCCGGCCTGCCCGGCCCTCAGTGCAGATTTCCAGGGTTCAACTCATGCTCAATGGCTATGGATCACATAATGTATTGGCTGGTTCAGGTTGGGCGTTTTTATACAATATCTATTTTTTTGTTCAGCGAAAAATGTTCTTGTCCCTGCAATTTTTTAATGCAGAAAAAATGACAACTACGCCAATGACAATGAAAATCAAAGGTAAAAAAATGTGATGGAAATTGCTGCTGACGATAGCTGTTTCGGGACTTTCTTTTAAAAAAAGCACCTTAATTTTTTCACCTTTTTCGGGTGCCATGATCAAATGAGTCTTCACCTTGCTTTTTATAAAATGAATTTTTCCTTGAGTGTCTTCATACTGAACTATCGGTCTGCCCCCAAAACCAGATCTGCCACCAGCAGGTGCTTTATCGACGATTCCATATACAGAAACCGCCTTGTTAATAAAAATAAAATGCAAGCCAATCTTTATAGGTAAAAGAAACTAAGATAATCAGCCCAAAGCACAACATCAGTATATTTGGTATTATCTCCCTATCCCATAAATATTTTTTCATTTGTGTACGTTGGGGTATCCTATGGTCAGAGATTCTTTTGCAGCCAAATGTACCAGCAGAGACGCCTAATTGATTCAAGCCCGAACGGCTGCAGCATTATTGGAGAGTATCCTGTCTATTGCCGGAATGACAAGGAAATTTGAAATTTTTTCAGAGGGTTCAAATGTTTAGAATCTCTTGTCCCGTATATCTTCTTAAAAAAAAACGGGCGCCTATCATCTTGGATTATGAAGGTTAAAATAGATCCTCACCTTCCATACTTGACATCGCCCTGATTTTTTTTATTTCATTCTTACATAAACCGAGCGCTTCCAAAAAATCCTGATGGGCCTGTGGTGCGGTTGCTTCAAATTGCATATGCCATTTCCACATCCCCTTATCATCCAACCCGGCGGCACGTAGGAAATTTACCCACATGTCCTTGGTAACCACCTTGGTATCTTTGAGCAGTTTCGTGTTAGCCAAAAGACCAACTATTATCTTCTGCTGAGTTCGCAGTTGATTAATCTCATCGTTTATTGAATTAAGTCTTTGCCTAAGCAGCTCGCCACGATGGGATTTGCCTTGCTTGAGGATCTCCGTAATTTTTTTAAGTGATAAACCGGTACTTCGTAGCAGGCATATCTGTTTCAGTTTCTCATAATGTTTATCTGTATAGATTCGGTAATCGCTAGTGGTTCGTTTATCAGGGCTAAGCAAACCGATGGAATCATAATACAGCAAAGTACTTCTCGAAAGACCAAACTCTTTGGCCAGTTTTGATATAGAATATTTCATTATTCATTCCGTTATTCCCCCCGGCACTTAACCGGGGGGCTATGATTTCAAACAGTATTATTTACTGCCACTCCTAACCCTAGCGATCCATTCAGAATCGCCGGGCCTAATCCATTCGAGAAAACTCTGATGGCCTTCAGGGTTAGTCTGCTCGAATACCTGGTGCCATTTGTCCATATCCGATTCAGCTAACCCAATCCGGCGAAACATTTCTTTCCATTGTTCTACAGTTACGTTACTCATTTGTATCCCTTTCTTCCTATAATAATATTTTGTTTCCAAGTTCCAATGGTATTCTGGCCAGAATTACCAACTGAGAGTCAATGTAAACTGTAAAGTTATAGACGGGTCAATTGTTTTTTTGGGGGGATTAAAGAATATTTTCAGAATCAAAAAGGCTTCACTAATTCCAGATTCTGTATCTGAAACCAAATGCAGAATCTGGGATTAAACCGCCTTGCAGAAAGGAAGGACATTTAAGTATTCCACCACCCACCGAAAAGCAATCTGATCCCCCCTCAGAAATCCCAACTTTTGTCCGGGTTGGTTAGGTGAAATCTGTCCGGAAGATTCAGATGGCACTGTGGTGGATGATTTATTTATAGGCTCACGCAACACTCTGATGAGGCCGGGTTTCCACAACATGGCAAAAGCTTGTTTTCTTCTTGGCACATCTTTTTTTTGCGATACTTGCTGCCCGAGGCGTTACAATATTCTGTTCTGTCGATTATTTTCCATGGATACTTACTTTGCTCCGGGTCATTGGGATCCTTTTTAATTTTAATAATCTCTTCAAATGCGTGGCCACATGACCCTATGAGTTCATACTCTCTTATTCTTTTTGCCATTGTTGCTTCCATGGAGATCTTTGTGTGAATTCTTTATTCAGAAAACATTCTGGAGAGTTAACAATTCCTTTACAAGGCAGCTCCTTTAAGCCAGATCCAAACGGGAAGGGAGAACCATCTAATTTGCAGAATTGCCTTCTTTCAAGCCGGCCAGTGAAAAAGCTATTGTCAGAACTGCTTTTTATGATTTTTTTATTTTCCGCGGCGTATTTACAATCAAGCATGGTTTCTCTTTTTTATTGTTTTCAATAGCTAAGCCGGTTTTCTTACCCCAGCATTCGTGGGATGATGGTTGTTTCGAATATATCGGCATTGGTTCAATCCGCCTACCACGGTCGCCCTTTGCTGTAGTTTGATTGAGGTTTTTATTATTCGAAAATATTGACTAATCAATCCATTCTGTTTTGTATATAGGTGTATATACCTAAACTTTAAAATATTCATACCTATCGGCTTCTGGCTGGTAAGCGTAAAATGCAATTGACAGTGAGTTACGGCGCATAATAAAGAAATGAAAATTTGATTTTAATAAAACTAGCGCTTCTTAAAACGTTCAAGGTTAAAAATGCTCATACAGCCTTCTGATTCAATCTTATTCAAAGAAAAGCAAAGACGAACCAACATGAAAAAACAGGTGTCTGCCTTGAATACATTTTGGGTCGTAAAATTTTTGAATCAATATCATAGCGCCGTCAGCATCGAAGAGATATTGGAAGATGTTCACCGAGATTGCCCCTTTCTTGTTGAGAATCTGAAAACAGGTTTCATGGAACCGGTAGCGAAAGTTCACTTGCTCGACACCGCTTACTGGTTTTCAAATGAATTTATGATTCGGTTGTACGAATGTGTTCAAAAGAGAGTACTCGATCCAAATCTTGGATATAAAATAGGTAAAACAAGTTATCGGGCCCAGCACATAATAAAAACAGCAATTGGTATACCACTTATGGGGCCCTATACACTCTTAAAAATAATGTCAAAGGAGAATAGAAAGTATAACCGAACCAAAGAGAATGTCATTAGAAAGCTTACAAAAGGCCATGTTGTCATAGAGGTAATCCATAAAAAAAATGTTATCATTAATGACTTTGCTTTGGCATGGCATATTGGTATTTTTGAATCCTATGCCAGGATTGCAGGCGCAAGCAATGTGGTCGTTAAAGGCCGCAATTTAGAGGAGGGGCCCAAAAAATATGGAGATCCGGGTCGGGCAAGGTGGGAATTTGACATCCGATTCACCCACCATAACTTTTTCGCACGTATCTTCAATCTGATTATTTCACGTGTCCCCATTGTAAAAAATACAATCGAAAATGCGAATGCAATTCAAGAAGAGTTCACCGAGCAGATTCTCAATAGAGACAAAATAATCAGGGAAAAGACCCAAAGACTAAATCGGATCCAGACTAGGATTTTTAAGGCCGAACGTCATGCAATCGAGCAGCAACTAAAGAATATTTCAAAAGAATTGGTGTCCACAGAAGAGCGTGAGCGGCGTTTGATAGCCGAGGATCTCCATGACAGTATCAGTCAGTCTTTAGCATTAAGTCTATCTAAGCTGAAAAATTTCAATCAGTCTTCTGGCGAAAAAAGTCGAGATCTCGAAATTGTAGAGTCCGCTCTGGAGCAAGTGGTGTCAGATATTCGGTCTCTCACATTCCAGATAAATCCTCCAATTTTATATGATTTGGGTCTTAAGGCCGCAATTGAGTGGATTGTTGCAGATCTTGGGAAAAGAAATAATACGCAGATACAATTGAATGACAACATTAGTGGTCCAATTCTTCTTGAAGAACCCCTCAAAACAGTGATGTACAGAGCAATCCGGGAGATCGTCATAAATGTCATCAAACATGCCACAGCAAACCAAGTACAGGTAACGTTGTCAACTTTTGAGAATTCATATGTAGTTAGCATTGAAGATGATGGTATTGGTTTTGATCTCGCACAATTTGGAGGTAAGAATAAAAAAGGGTTCGGATTATTCAGCATAAATGAAAGACTGAAGGCTTTTGGTGGTGAAATGGAGATAGACACTGCGCCTGGCAAAGGGGTTCATGTGATGCTGATCGCTCCGATGAAAGGTTCAAAATAAAAATATGGTTGATAAAAAGATTAGAATCTTACTTGTCGATGATCATGAAATCTTAAGACATAGCCTGAAAAGGGCTTTGGAGCAGCATCCAGATCTCAAAGTTGTAGGCGACACAAATAATGGATTGGATGCAGTTAGGTTGGTAAATTTATTATATCCTAAATTGGTGTTAATGGACATTAGTATGCCCGATCTCAACGGTGTTGAGGCAACAAAAGAAATAATCAAATCTCACCCTGACACCAATGTGATTGCGTTGTCTATGATGTGTGATGAATACTCTGTTAAACGGATGCTGGCAGCAGGGGCAAACGGTTTCATATTAAAATCATGTCCGTTTGAAGAATTATACAATGCGATAAAAAAAGTGAATTCCGGAGACAGATATCTGTGCTCTGAAGTCCTGGATTTTGTGATAGAAACAATTCAGAATCCGGAAATTAAGGAAACGGAATCCATGGTTGAAAAATTAACACTCAGGGAGCTTAACGTTTTGCAACTGATTGCAGAAGGAAATACAAGCGTTGAAATTTCTAACAAACTTGAAATAAGCAAGCGCACTGTTGATATCCACCGGAGTAATATAATGAACAAGCTCAATACAAGAACAATAGCTGGTTTGACAAAACTGGCTGTTAAAGAAGGGTTAACTGATCTTTAATGATCCGGCTCAGAAATAGCTGAGATATGGTTAACCACATTTTAAAAACAAGATGGCTTTTAGCGAAACGGTCCAATCACCACATATTGTGACAGCCGCGACCGGCCTCCCCGCCCCGGTGTCTTGCAATATCCCTTTGACGTCACCGTGCCATTTGGTGAAACCGGAAAAACTAAAGCTGTGCCTGCGGCGATCCGCGGGCACAGCTTTTTTTGTCCAGGCCGGATATTTATTCAGAGTATCCGCTGCCCACGATCAGGCCGCTGACCGTGGTTTTGACATAGGAATGTTTCTGTTTTTCCTTCCAGACATAATCCACCCACACCCCGGTGGATTTTGATCCCAAAAGGGCTTCATAGACCGGGGGGGCTTTTTTCTTGAGGCTCTGGCCGGCCAGGGAGGGGTGGACCACCAGGACGCCGTTTTTTTTCATGATAAAGGCATAGGGATTGTAATCATTGGAATTAAATGAAGCAGGTGTTTTTCCTTTGTTGATTTCACTGACAATGCCGTCCACATTTTTTTTGATGGCATCCTTGTCTGCAGCCAATGACATCATGGGCCACAAAAAAAGTACGCATGCCGTGCAGACCACAAAATAAAACTTCCTCATGATAACGCCTCCTTTTGGAATATAGTTGATATCGGCCGATGCGGATCCGGCCGTGTTTATCAGGGCCAGGCCCTGTTTCTATTGGCTTGCTGCGTGATTTCAGCCGGGAGGAAGGGCGTCAGCATCCATTTGGAGTTCGTTTCTGACGAATCTAAAAAGAAATCAATTTATGAAGGTGATTCATTCAATAGGGGCATTGATAGTATGAAATTTTGAAAAATGCAAGAGGTTTATTTGGGGGCCGCCCGGGCCTTTTATTTCACCAGGGACTCGAAGATATGGTACTCCTCAATGTGGTAATGGGGTTCGGGATAGATGGCAATGGGTTTTGAAAACTGGGATTCCAGGGATGAGATCAGGTGCTTCTCGCTGCCGTGGAGGAGCTGGGCGATCTCCGGGTGGACCTTGACGGTGAACCTATTGCCCATCATGTCCCCGGCCTCGGAGACCAGGTCCCGGTATATTTTGTGGCAGATGGATTTGCCCGAAAGAAGGTGGCCGTTGCCGTTGCAGTAGAAGCAGGGCTCGCACAGGGTGCGGGTGAGGTTGCGGCGGGTCCGCTTCCGTGTCATCTGTACCAGGCCCAGTTCGGTGAGGGGCAGGATGTTGGTCTGGCTCTTGTCCCGGCGCATGGCTTCGTGGAGCCGGGTCATCACCTTTTCCTTGTGGGATTCCCGGCGCATGTCGATGAAGTCGATGATGATGATGCCGCCGATGTTCCGCAGCCGGACCTGGTAGGCAATCTCCTTCACCGCCTCCAGGTTGGTCTTGAGGATGGTTTCGTCAAAATTGTGCTTGCCCACGTACCGGCCCGTATTCACATCAATGGCCACCAGGGCCTCGGTCTGCTCGATGACAATATAGCCCCCTGACTTCAGCCAGACCTTTTTCTTCAGGGAGCGGGCAATGTCCCCTTCAATATTATAGGCGTCGAAGATGGGCTCCCGGTCCTGGTAGAGTTCCACCGAAAGGTTGACGTCGGGCATGAGTTTTTTCAGGAACCGCTGGACATGGTTGTACTCCTGCTTGGAGTCGATGATGAGCTTGTCCGCTTCGTTGGCCAGCAGGTCCCGCACTGCCCTGAAGGTGACATTGAGGTCCTTGTAGACCAGGGCCGTTGCCGAAAGCTTGTTGCTGCGCTCCAGAATGTCTTCCCAGGTATTGTTGAGGAATTCGATCTCCTTTTTCAGGGTGGCCTCGTCAATGTCCCGGGCCTGGGTTCTGAAAATATACCCGAAATTCGTTTTCCGCATGGAGAGCAGCATCTCCTTGAGGCGGTTCCGTTCGGCTTCGTCGGTGATCCGTTTGGATATGCCGATGTGGTCCACCGTGGGCATGAGCACCATGTACCGGCCGGCAAGGGAGATATGGGTGGTGACCCGGGGGCCCTTGGTGCCGATGGAGGACTTGGCCACCTGGACCATGATCTCCTGGCCTTCGGTGAGCAGGTCTTCAATGCTGCATTCCGGTGCGCTCCTCTGGTTCCAGGAGCCGTCTCCCTTTTCTATCTCTTCGGATTCCAGCTCCTCTTCTTCCTCCCGGTCCTCGGTGTCCGGGTCCTGTTCGAATTTTTTGCAGATTTTCAAACTTGCCGTATCCAGCACATCATCCACGTAGATGAATGCGGCCTGGTCAAATCCGATATCCACAAAGGCGGCCTGCATACCCGGCAGGACCCGCTGGACCCGGCCCTTGTATATATTGCCGGCAATACTGGTTTCATCTTTTCTTTCGATGAAGACTTCCACAATGGTGCCGTTTTCCAACAGGGCGACCCGGGTCTCGTGGGGGGCGGAATTTACAACAAGCTCTTTCAGCATGGGAATATCCTATTGCTTTAATTTTTTAATTCTGGCCGTCTGAATGGCGGCGTCGTCCATGCCGAATGCCTTGGACAATACCTCAGTGGGTCTTATGGTGCGCTCATTATATTTGGTGAGCGTCATGTCAATGCCGCCGCCGGCCCTTCCATTGATGGACGTAACGGATTTGCGAAGATCCGTTTTACGGATTTTACCTTTTTTACTGATATCTTCAACCATAAATTCATCCAGGGCCATAAACCGGTCTATATCTTCCTGTGTCGGGCCCCCGTTGGAAAACCGGATTTCATAGGACACGGCATCGTTGGCACCGGGGCCGGATTTCAGGTGGAGGGTGCAGTCGAACACGGATATCCCCTGGGGGAGCTGGGCATCCAGGGCCTTTTGGATATCCCGGGGCCGCAAACCTTTTTCCAGGTAAATGAACATCCGTTCCTCCTCGCTTTCCATCCCCAGTGGCAGGGCGGTCTCAAAGGACATGCGCATGGAGGGGTTGAACCCCTGGGAATATTTGACATTGAGGCCGGCCCGCTTCACGGCCCGCTGGAAAATGGTGGCCATTTCCAGGTGGCCGAAGAGCCGTGCATCCCCCAGTTTGGAGAACTTGATATCATATTTGATAAAGGCATCGTCGGGCAGGCGGGGCTGGGCAGCCTTTGCCCCAGCCGGGGCCGGGTTCTCCAGGCGGTGGAGAACGGGTTTGATCTCTTTGAAATCGCAGATCCCGCAGCCGGTGCAGTCGTTTTCCCGGCAGTCCGGGGTGGTGGCCAGTTCTTCCGCCTTTTTAAATTCCTTTTCCAGGAAGCGGCCGGAGATGCCCGCGTCAATATGGTCCCATGGCAGGGGCTCCCCGGGTTCCCGGACCCGTGAAGTATAAAATTCCGGGTCGATGCCCGTGGCCTCGAATGCCTCTTCCCAGAGGCTGTAGTCGAAATGGTCGCTCCAGCCGTCCAGGCGGCAGCCCAGCTCATAGGCCTTGACCAGGAGGGCGGAAAGTTTCCGGTCCCCCCGTGCCCATACCCCTTCAAGCTGGCTCATTTTGGGATCCTGCCATTTTAGCTTGACCTTGGGGTGGCGGATGATCTCCTTGAGGTGGGCCAGTTTTTCCGTTGTCTCTTCCAGGGTCATCTGGGCGTGGCGCTGGAAGGGGGTGTGGGCCTTGGGGATGAAACAGGTGGTGGAGGCGTTGATCATCTTTTTGCCCTTGGCATGGGCCGAAGCCAGGCGTTTGGACAGGGACGCGATCCCGTCGATGTCGGCCATCTCCTCAAAGGGCAGCCCCATCATGAAGTAGAGCTTGATGTTTTTCCAGCCCAGGGCCAGGGCATTTTCCACCGTGGCCTCGATGCTCTCTTCGGTGAGGTTTTTATTGATGATGTCCCTCAGCCGCTGGGTCCCGGCCTCCGGTGCAATGGTGAACCCGGTCTTCCGTACCGTCTTGATCAATTCCATCAGCTCCGGGGTCAGCCGCTCCGCCCGGATGGAGGGCAGGGAGATGGCATTGCACTGGCCCGCACTCATGGTAAGCAGTTCCCGCATCAGGGCGGTCAGTTCGGAATAATCCCCGGTGCTCAAAGAGAGCAGGGAGATATCGGAATAGCCCGTGGACTTCAGTGACTGGCGGGTGATCTCCAGCAGGTCCTCAAGGGAGCGCTCCCGCACCGGCCGGTATATCATTCCGGCCTGGCAGAACCGGCATCCCCTTGAGCAGCCCCGGGCGATTTCCAGGCGGAGCCTGTCGTGGACCGGCTTGGCATAGGGCACAATGGGGTCAATGGGAAAATTGTCCATGGTCAGTTCCGGAAGAATGGCCCGTTTGACCCGGGTGTAGTCTTCGTGAACCGGGGTCAGGGTCTGGATCCCTTTCCCATCCCATTGGGGGGTGAAAAAGGAGGGGACATAGACCCCCTGGATTTTGGAGAGCGCTTTGAGCAGGGTCTGCTTTTGCCCGTCCCCCTCTTTTTTAAACCGGATCAGGGTGTCGGCTATTTCCAGGGAGGCCTCTTCCCCGTCCCCGATGAGGAAGGCGTCTAAGAAATCGGCCAGGGGTTCGGGATTGTAGGCGCAGGGCCCCCCGGCAATGATGACGGGGAAGGTGTCATCCCGGTCTTTGGCGTAAAAGGGGATGCCAGACAGGTCAAAGAGGGTGAGGATATTGGTGAAGTTCAGCTCATAGAGCAGGCTCACCCCGACGATATCGAAATCGGCCAGGGGGGTCCGGGTCTCCATGGAGAGGCAGGGGACCTGTTTTTCCCGCATCAGGGCTTCTAAATCCTTTGCCGGGGTAAAAAAGCGCTCCGCCGCAATATCCGGCCGCTTGTTTAAAATGGAGTAAATAATCTGTAAGCCGAAATGGGAGGTCCCGATCTCATAGAGGTCGGGAAAGGCCAGGGCAAATGTGAGATCCACATCTTCATGGTCCTTTTTTACAGCGTTGATTTCGGTGCCGGCATACCGGGTCGGGGTCTGGACCCGGGCAAGGATATCTTGATAATTTTCTTTATGCATGATACTGATTTTATAAAAAATTTTAATTTAAAACCACTTGTGGTCCTCTTTGATCAAAGTTGATAAGTATATAATTTTTATATGGAAATTGCAATGAAAAGAACGAAAATTGATGTTGTATTAAACCTTGACGCCACACCCGGCGAGGTGCTGGTCAAGGGCTGGGTCAGAACCAAACGGGAATCCAAGGAGTTCTGTTTTCTGGAAATCAATGACGGATCCTGCCTGGCCAATATCCAGGTGATTGCCAATAATGACCTGTCCAACTGGGACCAGGTCCAGAAATTGACCACCGGGTCCGCCGTGGGGGTTCAGGGCAAATTGGTGGAGTCCCCGGGCAAGGGGCAGAAATGGGAAATCCAGGCCACCGGGGTGGAGGTATTCTCCATTGCCCCTGAAAATTATCCCTTACAGAAAAAGCGCCACTCCGATGAATTTTTGAGATCCATCGCCCATCTGCGGCCCAGGACCAATAAGTACGGGGCCGCTTTCAGGATCCGGTCGGAAATGGCCTACGCCATCCATCAATTTTACCGGGACCGGGGCTTCCGCTATTTGACCTCCCCGTTGATCACCGGGTCCGACTGCGAGGGCGCCGGGGAGATGTTCCGGGTCACCAGCCTGGATCCGGCCGAGGTGGCCAAGGCCGGAAAGATGGAGTTTGCCAAGGATTTTTTCGGCCAGGAATCCAACCTCACCGTCTCCGGCCAGCTCTCCGCCGAAATGTTTGCCCTCTCCCTGGGTGATGTCTACACCTTCGGCCCCACCTTCCGGGCGGAGAATTCCAACACCAGCCGCCATGTGGCGGAATTCTGGATGCTGGAGCCTGAAATGGCCTTCTGTGATCTCACCGGCAACATGGACCACGGCGAGGAATTGGTGAAATTTCTTGTGAAACACGCCATGGAACACTGCGAGGCCGACCTCAACCTCTTTGGTAAATTTGTGGACAAGACTCTGCCCGCCCTCTGGGAGACCCTGATCAACGAGGAATTCGGCCGCCTCACCTACACCGAAGCCGTGGAAATCCTGGAAAAATCCGGGAAAAAATTCGAGTACCCGGTGAAGTACGGCATCGACCTCCAGTCCGAACACGAGCGTTTCCTGGCCGAAGAGTATTTCAAAAAACCGGTCTACCTCACCGATTACCCCAGGGAGATCAAACCCTTTTACATGCGCATGAACGAAGATGAGAAAACCGTGGCCGCCATGGACCTGCTGGTGCCCCGGATCGGTGAGCTCATCGGCGGCAGCCAGAGGGAGGAGCGGCTGGACCGCCTCACCGCCCGCATGGATGAGATGAAGCTGGATCAGGATGCCTATTGGTGGTACCTGGATTCCCGGCGGTTCGGCACCGTGCCCCATGCGGGATTCGGCCTGGGATTCGAGCGGTTCCTCATGATGATCACCGGGATCACCAATATCCGTGACGTCATCCCCTTCCCCAGAACCCCCGGCAGCATCGATTTTTAGCCATGTATTATTTCCATGCCCGGACCGCGGAAGAGATCCTTGCCGCGGACCGGGCCGGCAATTCTCTGGTTGAGGTTTCCCTGGACCTGAATATTTCCGTGAAATCCTGGGAGATCCGGGACCATTGCCTGGTCCTGGGCGATGACCTGCTGCCGGTGGCTGGACTTGAACCGGTGGCAGGGGATAAAAACAAGGTATTCGGATGGGATGGAAATGCCATCGCCCCCATCGAGGTCCGGGCCGACGGCTATTATAAACTGGTACCCACGGATACCGTGCCCACCCTCGAGATCAACGGGGTGAAAATGCATCGGTCCAAGGATATTGATCCCCTGGAAGATGCCCGGCTGAAAACAGAACTGGTGGTGCGGCCCGGGGACAGGGTGCTGGATACCTGCGGGGGACTGGGGTATTCCGCCCTCTTTGCCCTGCGTGCCGGGGCCCGTACCCTTGTCTCCTCCGAAAAGAGTCCGGCCGTGATCCGAATCCGGGAGCAGAACCCCTGGCTGCAGCCCGGGGCCTTTGACTGGTTCACCCCGGAGGCGGCCGGCCGTATCACCCTGAACCACGGGGATATCACCCGGATCATCACCGGCCTGCCGGATCAGGAGTTTAATGCCGTCATCCATGATCCCCCGCGATTTACTTCCGCCACCGGGGACCTCTACGGCCGGGTCTTTTACGGACAATTGGCCCGGGTGATGAAAAACGGGGGCCGCCTCTTCCACTATACGGGCAGCCCCAAAAAGATCGTCCACCAGGACCGGTTTATCCAGAACGCCATGAAGCGTCTGGATGCGGCCGGATTTGGAAATATTTCATTTAATGAGCGCCTCCAGGGCATTTACGCTGAAAAGAACAAAAGGATACTTCCATGATAATAACCGTACTGGATTACGGGGCCGGCAATGTCCGCAGCCTGATCAACGCCGTGGAGAAAATGGGCGGCAGTGTGAAGATGGTTCAGACCCCCGAAGATATTCTCAAGGCCGATAAACTGATATTCCCCGGGGTGGGCAACTATTCCTCCATGATCTCCACCCTCCATGAGCGCGGATTTGTGGACCCCCTCCGGGCGTACCTCAATGCCGACCGTCCCTTCCTGGGGATCTGTGTGGGCATGCAGGCCCTGTTCGAGGGCAGCGAGGAAGAACTGGTTCCCCAGGAGAGCATCGGTTTCTTCAAGGGCCGGGTGGAGCGGTTTAAAACCGATCTTTCCGTACCCCACATCGGCTGGAACGGGATCAATATCAAACAGGATTCCCCCCTGCTGAAGGGGGTGGAACCGGAGACCAAATTTTATTTTGTCCACTCCTACCATATCACCCCTGAAGATCCGTCCGTGATCCTCTCCACTACCACCTATGACTACGAATATGCGTCTGCGGTGCAGCAGGGGAATATCATGGGCACCCAGTTCCATCCGGAAAAAAGCGGCCGGGCGGGCATGCAGCTTCTGGAAAACTTCATCCACGGCGCGGACCTTCGGGCCAGAGGGCCGGTGGACATCCCGGCCAGGGGACTCTCCAAGCGGGTCATCGCCTGCCTGGACGTCCGGTCCAACGATAACGGGGACCTGGTGGTCACCAAGGGCGACCAATACGATGTCCGGGAGGCGGCGGGCAGCGTCAGGAACCTGGGCAAGCCCGTGGCCCTGGCCGGCAAGTACTACGAGCAGGGGGCCGACGAGATCACCTTTTTGAATATCACCGGATTCAGGGATTTCCCCCTGGAGGACATGCCCATGCTCCAGGTGCTGGAGGAAACCTCTAAAAACGTTTTCGTGCCCCTGACCATCGGCGGCGGCATCCGGGAATATACCGATGCCGACGGCAGACATTATTCCGCCCTGGATGTGGCGGCCCGGTATTTCAGGTCCGGTGCGGACAAGATCTCCATCGGCTCCGATGCGGTATACGTGGCCCAGGCCTATATTGAATCCGGGGAAAAGACGGGCAAGTCGGCCATCGAAGAGATATCCCGGGTCTACGGGGCCCAGGCCGTGGTCATCTCAGTGGATCCCCAGCGGGTATGGGTGAATTCACCGGACGAGGCGCCCAAACACCATGTGGTTAAATCTTCTGAAACCGGTCCCAATGGGGAGGCCTACTGCTGGTACCAGTGCACGGTAAAGGGCGGCCGGGAGGCCCGGGATCTGGATGCCGTGGCCCTGGCCAAGGCCTGCGAAGCACTGGGGGCCGGAGAAATCCTGCTCAACTGCATTGACAAGGACGGGACCAATTCCGGATTCGACCTGGACCTGGTCAATGCCGTGCGCAATGCCGTGACCATCCCGGTGATCGCTTCATCCGGGGCCGGGTGCGAGGCCCATTTTTCAGAGGTCTTTGAACAGACAAAGGCCGAAGCCGCCCTGGCCGCAGGCATCTTCCACCGGGAAGAGGTGCCCATCCAGGCGGTGAAAAAACATCTGGCGGAAAAGGGCATCGAAGTCCGGCAGTAAACCGCCCGGCAGTAAACCGCCTGGCAGTGAAACGCCTGGCGGTAGGCGGCCTGGCAGTAATCGGGTTATTGTTCGGTAATGTGGCGGAGGGCGGCCGGGGCGATGGCGTCGATATCCAGGTTGAGATCAATGCATCCGGTTTTTACGGCTTCCTTGGGCATGCCGTAAACCACGGAGGAGTTTTCATCCTGGGCGATGTTGAATGAGCCGGCCGCTTTCATGGCCCGGATACCGGCGGCGCCGTCCGCCCCCATGCCGGTCAGGATGATCCCCAGGGCATTGGCCCCGGCATACTGGGCCACCGAGGAAAAGAGCACATCCACGGCCGGGCGCTGGTGGTGGACCATGGGCCCGGTTTTGACCTTCACATAGTACCTTGCCCCGCTGCGCCGCAGGAGCATGTGAAGATTGCCCGGGGCGATGAGGGCCCGGCCGTTGGTGATGGTGTCCCCGTCCTCGGCCTCCTTGACCCGGATCCGGCAGAGCCCGTTGAGACGCTGGGCGAACTGGGCCGTAAACTGGGCCGGCATGTGCTGGACCACCACCACGCCGGGGGAGTTGACCGGCAGCCGGGTGAGGACCCGGCGGATGGCTTCGGTACCGCCGGTGGAGGCGCCCAGGGCGATAATCTTATTGGTGGTGGCGGCCAGGGCCTTGGAAACCGGGCCGTTTCCCTGGGTATCATCCCCGGGTGCCCGGCGTATGGGCTTGAGCCTGGCCCCGGCCACGTTTTTTATTTTCATGGCCAGGTCATTGGCCATCTCTCCCACGGAATAGGCAGATCCCGGTTTTGACACCACTTCCAGGGCCCCGGCGGCAAAGGCGTCCAGGGCCATGCGACTGCCCTGGGCCGTGAGCGAAGAGACAATGATGACGGGCAGGGGGTGGTAGGCCATGAGTTTTTTCAGGAAGGTAATGCCGTCCATCCGGGGCATTTCAATGTCCAGGGTGATGACATCGGGTTTCAGGTATACGATCTTGTCCCTAGCCACATAGGGATCCGGTGCCGTGCCCACAACCTTTATCCCCTGTTTTGCCCCCAGTTCCTTGGACAGCACTTTGCGGACAATGGCCGAGTCATCGACGATGAGGACGTTGGTCTCTTTCAAGGATTCAGTTCCCCGGATCAGTCCAGTTTGACCCGGGCGATGATAAGATCATCAACGGCGTTGAGCACCGCGGCCTCGTCCACATCCGCCGAGACGGGGGTGGCAACGATCTGGGGAATGCCCAGGCCCATATAGGTGGTTTCGTTGACCCGGGTCAACGTACTGCCGGCCACCATGTTCAGGGCTTCTTTCAGGGTGCCGTCCACATGGTCCGGGGTGAGCCCGGCCATGTCCTGGCCCAGGAAGTCTGCGGTCATGGTGCGGAGCAGGCCGTCGGGGATGCTGATGAAAATGGTGCCTGAAAATTCCCCTGAAAAGGTGACCGCAGCGGTCTTGAACCGGCCGGGATCCCCCGGGGGATTGTCCGGGTCAATATCCGGCATCTCGTCCAGGGTCCGGTAGAACATGGTTTCCATGACCTCAAAAATCGAATTCGTCACCTGCGTCATCAATTGCTTCTTCATCGCTCGGTTCTCCCAATAGTTCCACAAGCAGATCCCTGATCTGTTCCGGGGAAAATGGTTTTTTTAAGTACCGGGCCGCTCCCTGGTCCATGATTTCCCTGACCTTTTCGATGCTGCCCTCGGTGGAGATGACCACAACCGGGATGCCGGCATTTTCCGGGCGGGCCTGCATGGCCCGGATCATGTCCAGCCCGTTCATCACCGGCATGTTGAAATCGGTTATCACCACATCCACATGTTCGGCGGCCATGACGGCCAGGGCCGATTCCCCGTTTTCCGCTTCAAGAAATCCGCCTGCCCCGTATCCGGCGGCGGTCAGGGTTTTTTTCAGGACCCCGCGCATGGGCAGAGAGTCGTCGACAATCAGGATGGAAAAGCTCATATCTCACCTTGTTTTTCCGTTAGTTCTGCGGTAAATGGCTCTTGGTTATACCACCTGTAATAGTTCTTCCACTTCCTGCATCTTGCAGGTAAATTCAGCAATGATCCGGGTCACATCCTCGGCAGAGAGCCCGATCTGCTTCATGGCCTCCTTGTGGAAACGGTAGGCCAGGCCGTCGGCCCCCACGCCCATGCCCATCATCATGCAGATGCAGTCGGCCATGTAGACCACCGCAATATCCTTGTCTTCAATGAGTTTTACATCCAGGATATGATGGTGGCGGATGATTTTCACCATCTTGGGGGAGAATTTCCACATTTTGGCGATCATTCCCCCCAGTTCCGCATGGTCCACGCCGATGACCCGTTTCTCCGCTTCCATGAAACTCAGGTTTTCCTTGGTCACCAGGCCTGAAATTTTTTCGTAGGCCTCCCGGACAAATCCGTCCAGCACGGTTTTGCCGATATCCTTGAGCAGGGCGGCGGTGAAAATGCTGCCCCGGTTGGGCATTTCAAGTTCCGTTGCAATCTGTTTGGCGATGAGGGCCGAAGAGACCGAATATTTCCACATGGCCCCCTGGTTCAGGTCGTAGCCGGCCTGTTTGCCGGTGAACAGCCCGGCACCGGATTTGAGCATGACCAGGTCGATGATCTGGTCGGTGCCCAGAAGGTTGGCGGCGTCCTTGATGGATTCCGCCGGATGCCGGAGTCCGAAAAAGGCCGAGTTGACGGTCCGGAGCACCGAGGCGGTGATGGCCGGGTCATACTGGATGATTTTTGCAATCTCCTCCATGCCGGCATTGGGGTCGTCCACCGCTTCCAGCAGGGGGTGGACCACTGCGGGAATGGGCTTTAGGTTTTTAATTTCTTTTAATAGTTCCTGAATGGCTGTCATACTCTTTCCTCGCCCACTCCTGATGTTTTTACATAAATGTGGCCCGTATCAATTTCAAGTCTCACCGTTCGGTTGACATTGCCGCCCACGGCCTGTTTTTCTATCAACACATTATTCCTGAACAGCATTTTTTTCAAGGCCATGTAATTGCGGTTCCCGATGTTGAAGAACCCTTTCTGGTCCAGGATTTCCGCCCCGCCGGCCGCAAACACCTTGATCCGGGATTTCTTGGCGCCCAGGGTGTAGCTTTCCTTGAACAGCCTGGGGATGCCGGTGTCGGCGAACATAAAGGGCCGGGCCTCGGCCTTGGCATGGTCGATGGACGAATCCGGCAGCATGTAATGGAGCATGCCCCCGGCCCTGGCCACCGGGTCATAGATGACCAGGCCGATGCAGGATCCCAAAGAGTAGGTGATAATGGTGTCACCGGGGGTATTACTGGTTCTCATATCTGCAACGCCAACAATATGTTTCATATCGCCTCAAGCTGTTCTGGTGAGTGCCTGAAATGCGCCTGGAAATTCAAAAAACGACGACGGCCCGACAAGTGTGGATATTGGTTTCGTGCCCATGAGTTCCCTGATACGCGATGAAAGAATTTGGATCATCATAAGCGATTTCCAAAGAACATGTCAAGAAAGTGATTCGCCGGTGTACTGCCGTTGTCCACAGATACCCGGCCGGCGGACCCGGCCCCGGGGGGCGGTCGGTTGCCGGCCCTTATCCCGGTGGATTTATTTCCAGTCCTTAATTTTGGCAAAATAGTTGCGGGGGGAAATGAGCCGGAACATATTTGCAATCTTCCTGGCCTGTTCGGCCTTTTCGCGGCTCTCCTGTTTCATCTGCATGAGGTCGCCGTCAAAAAGGGATGAATAATAGGTTTCGGCCGCCTGCTTCCGTTCCCCTTCGCTGCCGTATTCGTTCCTGATCCTGAATAATTCCCCTTCATCCAGCCAGTATCCAGCACACTTGGGGCAATGGTCGATTTCCACGGCCTTTTTTGTACTCCAGAAATGGCGCATCATGACCACATCTTTGCATTTCGGGCAATTGTAGCGATGGGACTGGTCGAATTTGGCCGGGGATTCCACGGAGAGCAGGTCAATGAGGTTTTCGTCCGTAAACTCATGGGGTTCGTCCATTTTCTGCAGTTCGAACCGGTCGAACCAGATGCCGCCGCATCCTTCTTTGCATACGTCCAGTTCTATGTTTTCAATGATTACACTGCTTAACTTTCCGCTGCATGTGGGGCAGATCATGGCTTTCTCCTTATGTTTTCATTCGAATCAGATATACCATAAGACCATGGGAAAAGATAAGTAAATAATGGGTGGCTGCCTCACCGGTTTGAATCTTTTTCAAGGGAAAGGAGTCTCTCCTTGATGGCCAGTCCGTGGGCAAAACCGGTGAGCTTGCCGTCGGCCCCAATCACCCGGTGGCAGGGGATGACCAGTGGAACAGGATTTTTCCCGTTGGCCGCCCCCACGGCCCGGGCGGCCTTGGGGCGGCCCAGCCGCTTTGCGATATCACCGTAGCTTGCCGTGCAGCCATAGGGAATCCGGCCGAGTTCTGCCCAGACTTTTTTCTGGAATTCCGTTCCCCTTAAATTGAGGGGAATATCAAATGCCTTTCTTTTTTCGTCCAGGTATTCCAGCACCTGGGTCCGGGTATCTGAAAAAAACGCCGGGCTGAATTCCCAATCCGCCATGATGTCGAACTGCCGGCTGCCTTGGCCGGTGTTGAGATGGAGATGGGCCAGTCCTTTTTCATCCCCGGCCAGGATGATTTCACAGAACCGGGTGTTGAATTTTGTATAATACATGGGCGCTCCTTTTTATTTGCTATTTACCGGTTCCATAGGCAGAGGGCGGCATAGGCTCTGTAGGGCCGCCAGTTTTCCGCCCGTTTCAATATCTCTTTTTTTCCGGGGCGCTTTTCCTTTTGGGCCAGGGCCTTGATGATGCCCAGGTCCGTGGCCGGAAAGCTGTCCACCATTCCCAATCCCCGCATGGCCACGTAATTCACCGTCCATTCCCCGATGCCCCGGATGGCGGAAAATTCTTTTTCAAAGGTTTCAAAGGATTGGTTGGGGTTCAGGGAGAAGGCCTGGGCCATCAGCCCCTGTACGGTATTGGCGATGGTGGCCTGCCTGGCCCCGGTGATGCCCATGCCTGCCAGGCCGGTTTCCGCCAATTCACCGGGGCCGGGGAAAAAATAATCCAGTCCATGGGGAAAGTTATCTGTTTTACGCCCTGCCTTTTCGGCAATACGCGACGCCAGGGTGGAGGCGGCCTGTACCGATATCTGCTGGCCCAGGATTGCCCTGATGCAGAGTTCAAATGCATCAAAGGCAACGGGCAGCCGGGGGACATGGCCCTCTTTCATTCCTTTGGACAGGCAAGGGTCTGTCTTGAATTTCTTATTGATATGGGAAAAGCGGGTGTCCAGGTCGAACATCCGGCGGACCCGGTTATGGATCTCCATATAACACCGGATGTCATCGCAGAAGATGCCCAGTTCCAGGGCCGATTTTCCGGGATTGTCCCGGACCGTGAAATATCCTTTTGCCCCCTTTGTCCTGAAGGTCCTGGCATAGGTTCCCTTATGGATGCGCTCCACCCCCTTAATCACACGGATCTTCATGAATTCAAGGATCTGGGAAAAATTGAAGGGCGTTTCATAGGGGAGTAAAAGGGCGGTATTGCCCCCCTCGGAAGCGTTTGTCTCTTTTTTCACCGCCGAGGGGGTCATGCCGAAGATCTCCTTGAACACCTGGTTGAATTGCCGGATAGAGCCGAATCCGGAGGCAAAGGCGATGTCGGTGACGGACTGGTTGGAAAACATAAGCAGCTTTTTGGCGAACAGGGCCCGGTGGTACCTGGCGAGCTTTACCGGCGGCACCCCCAGGTTGTCGATGAATAATTGGCGCAGGTGGCGGTCCGAGATTTTCAGCGTTTTTGCCAGATCTGTAACACCATGGGTGTTGAGATAACCGTCGTAAATCATTTTCAATGCTGTCTGAACGGTGAGGGTGCCCCGGGGGTGGGCGTTGCAATAATCCAGGCGGATATCCGGGCGGCACCGCAGGCAGGGGCGGTAAAACCGGTCAAGGGCCTCGAATATGTCATTGAAATAGACCACATTCTCTTCCTTGGCCGTGGGGGCGGGGCAGGAGGGACGGCAGAAAACCCCCGTGGTCTTTACCCCGAAAAAGAATTTTCCGTCAAAGTTTTTATCCTTGGTGATCCTGGCAATTCTGTATGCTTCTTTTATCACGTCTTTTGGGTGCCCTTTCCCCGTCCAGGCCTTTTTACCTGCCAGTTTCCTTTATTTTTTGTATTTTGTCACCCGCTTTCGGATCTGTCTGTTTTTTCTGTTGAAACGGCTGTAAGCCTATCATTGGCTCATTGGAGATGCTGGCGGTTTTCGGAAGCGGTTTTCATTTGTTCAACAAACATGGCAGGCCTTTGGGACCGCCCGCCCGGACCGAACCAAGGGGGCACTATCCCTTGGGCATTTTCGCACGGATCATCAGTATGAATCCCGCAACCAGAAAAGGGATACTGATCAATTGTCCGGTATTCAGTCCCAGGCCGGTGGTGTAGGCCGCCTGGGGGACTTTTAAAAATTCCAGAAAAAAGCGGATGGTAAAGATAACGGCCAGAAAGATACCGGAAAGGAGCCCGGCAGGCGGCCGGTGCCTGTATTGGCGGTAGACTGCCCCCAGGATAAAAAAGGCGGCCAGGCAGACAATAGATTCGTATAACTGGCTGGGATGCCTGGGGAAAGAATCTATCCGGGCGAAGACCACGGCCCACGGCAGATCGGTATATTGCCCGTAAATTTCCGAATTGAAAAAGTTGCCCAGCCGGATCAGGGCGCCGCCCAGGGCTGCTGCAACGGCAATTCTGTCAACCAGCCATATAAACGGCTGGTCCGGTTTTTTCCGGGAATACATCCAAAGGGCTAAAAGAATACCTGCCGCACCGCCGTGGCTGGCCAGCCCGCCTTCCCATATTTTGAAAATATCCAGGGGGTGGCTGAAATAATACATGGGATCATAGAAGAGGCAATGGGCGAGGCGGGCGCCGGTAAGGGTGCCGATAATCATATAGTTCATCAGGGCGGGCAGGTCGCAGAGGGGCTTGTTTTCCCGGGTATAAATCCGGGTCATGAGATACTGGCCCAGTAAAAAGGCAGTGGCAAAAAATACCCCGTACCATCGGATGTCAAAACCGCCGACCTGGATAAGTACAGGCGAGGCGTCCCAAATAAAAAAATCGTATGCCATGGCTGATGTATTATTTCCTGTGCATGAATAAAAAATTAACGGGTCGAATGGATACCTTTTCCAGGTTTGAAGGAGAGCCGGCCAAAGGAGCAGAGGACGCCTGCAAAGCCGATTCCGGTGAAAATAATAAAACCTGTGTGCATGGCTGCCAGATAGGCGTCGGCCGTCCCGGGGGTGACCGGGGCATTTCCCATGAACAGGTTGAGGATAAAGGTGATCAGGGTCATGGCCGTCAGCATCCCCATGTTGCGCATGGTGGCGGCAAAGCTGGAAGCAATGCCGTAATGCTGCGGGGTGACGCTGCCCATGATGGTGGTCATATTGGGGGATGAAAACAGGGCAAAGCCCAGTCCCAGCAGTCCCAGGGTGCCGTAGAGTTGAATCATGGATGTCCCCGCGTCAATGGTGGCGCAGATTCCCAGGGCCAGGGTGCAGATCCCCATGCCCAGGGAGGCGATGCGGGCCGGGGGATGGGTGTCGGCCAGTTTCCCGGCCATGGGTGAAAGCACGGCCTGGATCAGGGGCTGGATGACCAGAATCAGGCCGGCGTTCTGGGGGGGGATCCCCCGGACCTGCTGGAGATAGAGGCTGAAAAAAAAGGTGACCCCGAAGGAGGCGGCATAGTTGATCAGGGTGGCCAGGTTGCTCAGGGCAAAGAGGCTGTTTTTCCGCAGCAGGTCGGTGTCCAGGATGGGGGAGGGGGACCGGGTTTCATAGCGGAAAAAGATAACCAGTCCCAGGATGCCGGCCGCCATCATTCCGGCATACACCCGGCCCTGGTCCAGGTGGGCGGCTCCGTAAATCAGGGCGGAAAGAGCGCCCATGTAAATCAGGCTGCCGGTCCAGTCAAAGGGCATCCCTTTGGCAGAGCGCCATTCTCCCTTCAGGCGGGTGAGGGTCAGGATCAGGGCGGAGATTTCCAGGGGAAGGGCGCCAAAAAATATCCAGCGCCATCCCAGATGGGTGATCATGAAACCGGCCAGGGTGGGGCCGGCGGACAGGCCGATGTAGACGGCCCCCACAATCACCCCCATGGCCTGTCCCCGTTTTTCCGGCGGAAAGATCGAGGAGAGGATGGCCACACTGGTGGCGGTGATCATGGCCGCGCCGGTGCCCTGGATGAAGCGAAAGAGGATGAACAGATTCATGCCCGAACTCAGGCCCAGGATCAGGGTGGCGGCGATGAACACCAGGGTGCCGGAGATAAATATCTTCTTTCGGCCGTGGATGTCGGCCATGCGTCCGGCCGGGAGCATGATCAGGGCAAAAGCCAGGATGAAGACCATTTCCACCAGGCCGAGCTGGGCGGCACCGGCATGAAAATCAGAACCGATGGCGGGGAGGGCCACCCCCACCGCCGACATCATAAAGGGGGTGAGGAACTGGACCGAGGAGACCACAAACAGGGTGACGCCCGGGGAGTGGGAAGCGGACTTCATGGCGTCTGTCCCTCCTGTTTGGCGGCCATGCCGTTGGCGATGATCCGGTCCAGAAGGGCCAGGATTTCTTTTTTTTCCACCTCTGAAAAGTCCGATACCAGGGGGGCTGAGGCCCCGGACAGGGCTGAAATCAGCTCCTTTTCATGGTCCCGGGCATTTTGGGTGGGGGAAACCAGCTTCTGGCGTCGGTTTTCCGGATTGATTTCCCGCCGGACCCAGCCTTTTTTTTCCAATTGGTCCAGATTCCGGGCGGTGGCCCCCGGGTCGATGACCAGGCATTGGGAGAGTTCAAGCTGGGTCATGGCCCTGTCCTGGTGGAGGAGTTCCATTAGAAAAGGGATCTGGGCCAGGGTGAGGCCCAGTGCCTTGAGGCGGTCTCCGGCCAGCGCCCGGTTCAGCCGGTGGATCATGGCAAACCGATATCCGAATGATGTCCTGCGTGCCGTTAAATGGGACATGTTTATTTTTTATTCCTTAAACTGTTGATATGACAATTATTGACGTGTCAATAAAATAGGGGCCGTGAAGATTTATGTCAAGTCAAAGATTATAAAAAAAGATGATAAAAGCCGGAGAACAGGTCAAAACCGCAAAATGCAAAAATCGTAACCGGAAATGAAAAAATGGTAACCGGCAGAGGGACGGGCAGCGGTTCAGGAATGAATGAAATCCGCGTGAAAACAGGGGGATTCGTGTCTGGCACGCCCATTGCTGTCCCCATGGCGTGATATGTACATGTATTTGTCTGGAAGGACCAGGGAAATACCTGCTGAAAAATATGATAAGCAAGGAGAGATGATGAACAGAATTTCAACAACCGCCGTTCTTTTTACCGCCCTTATTTTCGGATGCACCTTTACAGGGGTGTCCTGTGCCCACAAACAGGCCGTGGCCTCCCCCGAAGAGGCCCCGGCGACGCCCGCCGCAGCAAAAGAAGAGGGACAGGTGCCCGACACTAAGGCGCCGGAAGACCGGGCTAAGGAAGTGGCCACGGTCCGGGAGGGTGACATGGAAAAAAGCGGGGAAGAAAAGACGCTTTCCCAGGAAAAGCAAGGGCTTGAAAAAACAGCAGCTGAAAGGGACCGGTTCGAGGGTGAAACCATCCCCTTTGAATTTGACAGCGCCCGCCTCTGCGACAGGGCCAAGGAACTGCTCAGGGAAAAAGCGGCCTGGATGGCGGCTCATCCGGGTATCTTCGTGACCATTGAAGGACACTGCGATATCCGGGGCACCGAGCCTTACAACCAGACCCTGGGGGAAGAACGGGCCGTCGCAGTAAAATCTTATCTTGCCGGCCTGGGCATCCTGCCCCAGCGGATGACCTGTGTCAGTTTCGGGGAGGCACAGCCCCTGGCCACAGGAACCCAAGAGGCGGACCACCAGATGAACCGGCGGGCCCGGTTCTTAATTGTCCCCCATCCCGATGAATTGCCCGCCTCTTAATTTCCAAAAGGCCCCGGTGGAGTTGCCGGGGCCTTTTTTGTGTGTATAATGGAAAGAATATTTTTCATACATACGATTCACACGAGGCAATCCTATGAAAAAGGTGGGTTTGATTCTGGTTCTGGCTGCTGCCGGATTTTTGGGATACCGGTTTCTGGGCGGAGATGCCGGTTATGAAATTAAAAATATCCCCATATCCGTTTCCCGCATTGTCTGTTTCGGGGACAGCCTGACCTACGGGGTCGGCGCCTCCAGGGAGAAGGATTACCCTTCCCGCCTGGCCGGGTTGACCGGCATTGAAGTGATCAATTCCGGGATTTCGGGCAATACCACCGCCGACGGCCTGGCCCGGCTCCAGGAAGATGTACTGGATTACCAGCCCGATGTGGTGCTCATCACCCTGGGGGGCAACGATTTGAAGAACCGGGTGGCCAAGGACAGGGCCCGGGCCAATCTCATTGCCATCATCCGGGGCATCCAGGATGCCGGGGCCATGGTGGTCCTCGGAGGCCTGGACATTCCCCTGTACGGCAGGGGGTTTTCCGACATGTATGCCGCCGTGGCCCGGGAGACCGGGGCGGTGCTCATCCCCAACATCTTTGATGGGATATTCGGCAACCGTCGCCTCATGAGCGATCCCATCCATCCCAATGACAAGGGCTACGAAATCATGGCCGGGTATTTTTACCGGGCCCTGCTCCCCTATCTCAACTCCTAGATGCTCCTCTGATTCTGATCCTCCTGATCGATTCAGGGCCGTCCGGATCCCTGAAAATAAAAAAGTATTGACAAATCTATTCCTCAAAAATAAATTGGTCGTACGTCCGATCAATTTTATCATTCGGGGGAGAATCCCATGGGCAGAAAGAGTAAGGCAGACCAGCGTCGCACCCAGATCATCCAGGCCTTTTATCAATGCGTGGTGGATGCCGGCCTTGCCGGCGCCTCCATCCGGAAAATCGCCGAGGCCGCAGGGGTCCAGCCCTCCACCCTCCACCATTATTTTACAGGGCGGGATGAAATCATTGAAGAGGCCGTGGCCTATTATACCGATGGCATTTTCGAAGGGTTCCGGACCCAGATGAAGGGGGAGGCCGGAGAGGGCGGGGCTGAAAACAAGGACGGGCCGACCCTGGACCAGGCCATCTCATTCATTTTTTCCAAGGGCATGATCAATGAGGAGCACACCGGATTTTTTCTGGAATGCCTGGTGGCGGCCAGGGGAAATCCCCGGATCAGGGCCACCATTGCCCGGCTCTTTGAACGGTTCCGCAATGCCGTCATTGAGCACCTGGTTCAGGTGCCCGGCTTTGAGGACCTTGCCCCGGCCCGCCAGGAATTGCTGGCGTCCACCATCGTTGCCGTCCATGAGGGCATTGAACTGCAGTGGTTCGCGGACCCGGGCAGGGTGGACCTGGCCCGGACCCTGGAAACCACCAAAGATATTATTTCATTTTTTATTCGTGAATCCAACCCAGGGCAGTCTGCTTCCAAAGGAGGATGATCATGGACTGGAACCGGTCGTACCAGGCGTATTCTAAAGTTTTTAAAAACCATCGTTTTCCCCTGGCCTTTGTGGACCTGGACCGGTTCGACCGGAACGTGGCCTATGTGGCCGCCACCCAGGCCGTAACGGGAAAGACCATCCGTGTGGCTTCCAAATCCATTAGGAGTGTGGATCTGATCCGGCGGGTGTTTGAAAAAGGCGGCCCGGCCTTTAAGGGGATTCTGGCCTTTACCGTTGAAGAGGCGGTGTTTTTAAGCGGACATGGATTTGAGGATATTCTGGTGGCCTACCCCTCGGTCCAGGAGACGGACCTGGCCCTGGCGGCCGGGAAGATAGGAGCGGGGGCGGATATCACCCTGATGGCCGATTCCATGGCTCACCTGGAACGCATCTCCGCTGCGGCCCAGGCCGCGGGCACCCTGATCCGGGTCTGCCTGGACGTGGACATGTCCTTCCGCGCCCTGGGGGGCCGGCTTCACCTGGGGGTGCGCCGCAGCCCGCTCTTTTCACCGGACCAGGTCATCGGCCTGGCCGCCCGGGCCAGGGATCTGCCCGGCATCAGGATCGCCGGGCTCATGGGGTACGAGGCCCAGATTGCCTCCCTCAACGACGACCTGCCGGGCCAGGGATTGAAAAACCGGTTTCTCCGGGCATTCAAACGACGTTCGGTGAGGGAACTGACCCGGCGCCGGGGACGGATGGTCCGGGAAATTCAACACCTTGGCATTGAACTTGAGGTGGTGAACGGCGGGGGAAGCGGCAGCCTCATGTCCACGGGAAGGGACGACAGCGTCACCGAGGTGACGGCGGGGTCCGCCTTTTTTGCCCCTGGGCTGTTTACCCATTTCCATGAGGTGAATTTTGAACCGGCCGCCTTTTTCGGCCTCCGGGTGGCAAGGATTCCCAAGCCCGCCATGGCCACCTGCCTGGGCGGGGGCTATGTGGGGTCCGGCGAGGTCAATGCCAACCGCCTGCCCTGGCCGGTGATGCCCCAGGGGCTTTCATATCTGCCCATGGAAGGGGCCGGGGAGGTCCAGACCCCCCTGGTGCTGGGGACGGCGTGTCCGGAATTGAAGGTGAACGATCCGGTTTTTTTCCAGCATGCCAAGGCCGGGGAACTCTGCGAGCGGTTTAATGAGTTGTTTCTTGTACAGGCGAATCAATGCACGGGCGCCGTCCCCACCTACCGGGGGGAAGGCCACGCATTTCTATAACCATCATCTTTAAGGAGGCGACGTGGCACCATTCCGCAGGTTTGACTTCATCATCGTGGGGGCCGGAATTTCAGGCCCTTTTATTGCTGACGAGCTGTGCCGGGCCGGGGCGGACTGCCTGCTCATCGAAGCGGGCAGACGGTATACCCGGAAAACCTATCCCCCCAACAGCATGGACGGAAATGCCCAGCTGTATTGGTCCGGCGGCGTCGAGCTGGGCCATGACTGCAAAATCGCCTTTCTGCGGCCCAAGGCCGTGGGGGGGGGCTCCATTGTGAACCAGGCCCTGGTGGACCGGTTTGACGAGGAGGCATGGGGGGCCTGGCGGGATCAGTCCGGGGTGGATTTTTTCAATGTTGAGGATATGGCGCCCTGGTATGACAAGGCGGAAAGCGCCATCGAAATCCAGGAGATCCCGGCAGAATTCAGGAATAAGAATGCCGAAATTTTTGACCAGGGCTTCAAGAATCTGAATTACCAGAGCGCCCCCCTGCGCCGGGCCCAGAGCAACTGCCGCCTGGAAGAGGGGAATTGCTGCATTGAATGCCTCAACGGCTGCCGCCTGGGCTCCAAACAGTCCACCCCGGAGACGGTACTGAAAACCGCCCTTGAAAACGGCCTGACCCTGGTGCCGGATATGGAGGTGGTCCGGGTCAAGGATACCGGGGGACAGATGGAGGTCTACGGCCGGGAAGCCGGTGGCGGGGAGGCCCTGTTTAAGGGGCGCCACCTGGTCCTGGCCAGCGGTGCCATCGGCAATGCCCGCTTGCTGCTCAACTCGGGCTTCGGCAAAGAACTGCCCCACATCGGCAAAGGGTTTTTCTGCCATCCCCAGTTCATGAGTTTCGGGGTGTACCAAGAGAAGATCAATTCCCACATGGGCGCTTTCCAGGCCTTTAAATCCGATGACAAGGGGTTTCGGAAGGAAGGGTTCAAGCTGGAGAATGTCTATGCCGGACCGGAGGGAATCGCCCTTCTGGTGCCGGGGTACGGCCGCCCCCACCATGAAAAAATGGAACAGCTTTCCCACTTCGCCTGTATGGAGGTCTGCACCCGGGATACCCATCCGGGGAGGATCACGGTGAACCGTAAGGGAAAGGCCATGATCCGGAAGGTCCAGAATGAAGAGGATCTCAGGCGGCAGAATAAGGGGCAGGAGGTTATCGCCAATATTTTCAGGTCCACCGGCGCCAAGGAGATCATCCACGGCAAATTCGGCATCGGCCTCCATCTCATGGGCTGCTGCGCCATGGGCACGGATCCGGCCCACTCTGTGGTCAGCCCGGAGTTCAGCCTCCACGGCCACTCCCGGATCTTTGCGGCGGATTCCTCCGTATTTCCCAATGCCCCGGGGATCAATCCCTCCCTCACCATCATGGCCCTGGCCAAGCGGGCGGCCCACACCATCCTCGGCACCCAGACAAAAGGAGGTGCACAATGATTGTTTCAAAATATTTTTCCCAGACCCAGCTGCGGGGGCTGGCCAAGGCCGGTGATATCATTCTGCCCGGCACCCAGGTCTCCCCCTCTTTTTCCGAAACCGGATGTGCGGCCCATATAGACCGGATGGCGGCCTTCCTGTCCGAGGATGACCTCGGGGGTCTCCGCATGGTGCTCTCCCTTTTCGGCTATATGCCCAAATGGAAAATCCGGATGATTTTCAAGCTGTTCAATGCCAGCGGCCGCCTTCCCGGTTTTCTGGGGTCCGGGATACGCATGCTGGAGATCGGGATCAAAGGCGCCGTTTTTTCCCCTTATTTTGCCAATCTAACTTCGCCGGACTATGCCGGCCGGACCGTCCACGATGCCATTGACTGGCACCCCAAGCTGGTGCTCAGGGAAGATGAACGGGCGGAGGATGCCATGTCCGTGAATCTGGACGAGCCTTCTCCTGACGATATTGCCGCCCTCTATGGCCGGGCCCGGGACGCCCAGGCCGAGATCCGGGACTGGGGCGTGAAAAAGCGGCTGGAATTTATCACGGCACTCAAGGCCGTTATCCTCGAACACCAGGAGTATATCCTGGACCGGGTACAGCAGGATACGGGAAAATCCCGGTTTGACGCCATCACCGCGGAAATTTTCGGGGTTCTGGATTTTCTGGATTACCTGGAAAAGAATGCCTTAAAGTTCCTGGGGGACAGGAAGGTGCCCACCCCCTTCGCCCTCATGGGGAAAAAATCCAAGGTTTATTTCGAGCCCCTGGGCACGGCCCTGCTCATTTCCCCCTGGAATTATCCCTTTTACCAGGCCATCGTGCCCATCACCCAGGCCTTTATCACGGGCAATGCAGTGGTGTTCAAACCCTCCTCCGCCACCCCCCTCAAGGGCCTGGTGGAGGAACTGCTGGCCAAGGCGGGGTTCAGGCCCGGCTGGGTCCAGGTGGTTTACGGCAGCGGGGGCAAGGTGGGGGATGCCCTGGTGGACGGGAAACCGGACAAGATTTTTCTCATCGGCAGCCAGACCGTGGGAAAGCATGTGATGGAGAAGGCGGCACGCCACCTTATCCCCGTGGAACTGGAACTGGGGGGAAAGGACCCCATGGTGGTCTTCGACGACGTGAACATCGGACGGGCCGTGGCCGGGGCCATATGGGGGGCATTTACCACCACGGGCCAGTCCTGCACCTCGGTGGAACGGCTTTTTGTCCATGAGGAAATTTACGAAACCTTCAAGGAGACCCTTGTCCGGGAGACCCTGGCTCTGACCCAGGCCCGCAACGATGACGGCGATACCGACATCGGCCCCATGTGCACCCAAAGCCAGGTTGCGGCCATTGCCGCCCAGGTGGCCGATGCCAGGGAAAAGGGGGCAATTTTCCTCACCGGCGGGGACTGGGACGGAAAATCCGAATTTATCCCGCCCATGGTCATTGAGGGGGTGACCCCGGATATGCTCATGGATAAGGAAGAAAATTTCGGGCCGCTGCTGCCCCTCTATTCATTTTCCAGCGAATCCCAGGCCGTTGAACTGGCCAATGACCCGGAATACGGGCTTTCCGCCTCGGTGTGGTCCAAGGATCTGAAACGGGCCGACCGGGTGGCCCGGGCCATTTATACGGGTAATGTCTCCATCAACAACGTCATGCTCACCGAAGGCAACCATGCCCTGCCCTTCGGCGGGGTGGGCAAGAGCGGTTTCGGCCGGTACAAGGGGGAATTCGGGTTTTACGCCTTCACCAATATCAAGGCCATCCTGGTGGATAAGGATTCCGCCAAGATGGAGGCCAACTGGTTCCCCTACACCCGGAAAAAGTACCAGATTTTTTCCGACCTGACCCGGGCCCTCTATTCTCCGGGGAAACTCCGGGGGCTGGTGCTGGGCGCTTACCACGGCCTTCGCCTGGAAACCTATGTGGGCAAGCTGGCCAAAAAGGGGCGGCGGACCTGATCCAGGGACGGTAAGAGGGGGGCTTAAGGGCCCTTTTTGACCGGATCCGTTTATTTCCCCCAGGTGCGGCGGGTGCTGCGCCTGGGGGAATCCGCCTCCCCAGCCGGGAATTCACCTGAACGGGGGGCGGGTGAAGGAGGGATTAGAATTCGATTTCGATTTCCGTTTCCAGGGCCACCATGAGGTGGTCGTCAAAACCTATGAGACTGCCGTCCTGGATATATTTGATCCGGGTGGCCCGGCGTTCCGCCGGGATGGTTTTATCCGGATAATGAAAGATCACCGGGAGGATATCCCCGGATTTGATGGACGCCAGGGCCCTTGAATCCTTTTTGATAAGGGCGAACAAGGGCTCCCGCTCCGTCTGCCGCAGTTTGAACTGAAAATAGATGCCGGGGTCGCTCAGCTGGAATTCAGCACTGGCATAGGCCTTGGCCGGTATTTTTTTACCCTTTATTTTATCCTGTCCGTTCTTCATGGGGTCTCCATCTTTTTTCATCAGTCATTGGTGCTTAACATTTAAATAATGATCTGAATGGGATACCGCAACTTGCATGCCAGAAAATAACTAGGCCGCCTTTAATAATCGTCTTTTGTTTCGATGTCTTCGTTGCAGTAAAATTTTAACCTTCGAAATATTCAATATATTCCTCCGGTTAAAATTTTACTGCGCCTTGAACTCAAACCAGAATCCTTATTATTATAGCGGTTTTCATAAATACGTTCCGTTTGAACTATGCGGGAATCCACAATTCCGTGGGTAGCTCTCTGCCCAATCGGAAATTTATTTTGAGAACCGCTATAGAGATACCCACCAGTTGAATTTATAATGTTCTATGGTTCTGTTGCCCGGGCGGGTTACCAAAAGATCATCCCGGGTTACGAATTTTGCACCTTTTTGTTCCCGTCACCTGCGGCGTTTTCTGAAAAGTCTTTAAAAACAGCGTGTTCCCTTTCTGGCACAGGGCTTGCTCTTATAGTACGGCAGCGTGATGGAGTCACAAATCAAAAAGAATTAAATTTAAGGAGTAAGAAATGAAAATCAAAATCACTTTAATGGCAATCATCCTAGCAGGACTCATGGGCATTCAGGCGGCGGGCTTTGCCGCAGAACAAAAACAGGAAGGCGCTGCCGAAGCTGTTGCCACAGCCGCCGGATATACCCTGGAATATGGAAAGACCGCCGTGGTCAGGGGCGTCATTGAGAAAACCGATGCCGGCCTGTTTCTTCTGGACGGCAAGGGTACCTTTCTGCTCAAGGGCGAAGAGGACCTGAGCAAACTGGTGGGGCAACCCGTTGAAGTAAAAGGCCTGCTAAAAAAAGGAGAAAAAAGCAATATCCTCCTGGTGGAGCAGGTCAAAGTCGTCGAATAAGGATTGGGCGGATATTTATCCAAACATGGATTAAAATAATTATGGAATAGACTCCATGGCAGGCCGGGTGACGCTGCAACGCGTTCCCGGCCTGTCTGCTTTTACGGGGACTGGCCCGGATGAGGGAGCCCTTTGATCCCCGGGCATTTTTCACATGTCAAAAGGCGGCGATGGTGTTTCCGGTTTTGCTCTGGCTGTATCCGGGCAGCAGGGCCAGTTCATCCCGCAGGTCCCGGCTCTGGACCACGTCCAGGATAGTCTGCACCCTGGGATCGGCCATCAGGTCCGCCGGCACCACCAGGTCGCACCTCACCTCGGCCAGGGGGATGAAATCCAGGCCAAAGGCCTCTGCTACCGGGCGAAGTCCCAGGGCCGCATCGGCCATGCCGCAGGCAATCATCTGGGCCCCCTGGTTATGGCCTTTTACCTCAATGTCGTATCCCTGGATGGCCGTGCCCGGTATCCTGGCTTGGGCAAGGAGTCCGTCCATAAGGATGCGCAGGGCCGCCCCCGGCTCCCGGTTAATGAACCGGATTCCGGGCTGGGCAAGATCATCGGCCCCATTGATCCTTAAGGGGTTGCCCCCGGCCACCATCAGTCCCTCCTCCATCATTGAAAATCCGATAATGGTGGCCCCGGTACCTGCCAGTTTTTTACGGGCCAGGGCAACATTGGCCTCTTCACCGGGGCTGTTGTGCAGGTGCATGCCGGCCAGATGGGTTTTGCTTTGAGCCAGGCGGTCGAGGGCTGTATGGGTGGAGGCAAACCTGCATCCCATGCGCAGATTGGGGTCAACCCGGGATGCATGGGCGGCAAGAAGCGAAAATGCCGGATCACAGCCCAGAAGCAATACCGTCGTTTCCAGACCGGCCTCTGAACCGAAAAAACGGATCCGCCCTTTTTTCTTTTCAAACACCCCGTCAGCCGGCCGCAGCTGATTGGGAAAGGAAAATCTGCCGTCCACAGGATAGGCCACCAGCCTGTCACGGACCTTTACCACGGAGACCCGTCCGTCTCCCATGGCTGCATCCTCGCCCATGACCACGGGGCCGGCCGCGTCTGAAGCCGCTTCGTAAAACAGGTCTTCCACCCTGCAGCCGAGATGCCGGGCCAGTTTCAGGGCCACGCCTGTATTGGGCAGGTACTTCCCGGATTCAATATCATAGATGGCCTGGCGTTTCAGTCCCACAAGATCCGCAAGCCCGGTCTGGGATAGTTTTGCCTTCTGCCGGTAGTGTTTTACCCGGTTGATAATTTGGCCCGATGGCGCTGTCATTGGCTGCTTCCCTTTCCTGGATTTTTTATACAGATGTCGTCTAAAAAAATATGTTGACGTTTATAAATTACAATTCTACCATGCTCCTATCTTGTATGCAAGCACAGGAGAACAAGATCGCCGGCAGAATTGAAATACATTTTTGATTAAAGGAGCTGAACATGAAAATCAACCTGGTACGCACGATTATGGCCTCAACCCTTATCCTATTGACCGCCCTTAGCATTCCGGTGCTGGCTGAGACCAATGCGGTCACGGTGTTTGCCGCCGCATCCACCACCAATGCCGTCACCGATATTGCCGCACTTTATAAAACATCCCATAAAATGGACATCCGCCTCTCATTTGCCTCTTCCTCCACCCTGGCCAAGCAGATTGAAAAAGGCGCCCCCGCCGATATCTATCTTTCCGCCAATCCCAAATGGATGAATTATCTGGAGAAACAAGGGGCGATTGTCAAGGAAAGCCGTCAGAATCTCCTGGGAAACCGCCTGGTACTCATTGCACCGGCAGCCTCTTCCGTTAAAACCATAGACGTGGACGGGACGCTGGACCTGGCCGGGCTTTTATCCGACGGACGCCTCTCCATGGGGGACCCCGACCAAGTGCCGGCAGGAATGTACGGTAAAAAAGCCATGGAAAATCTGGGGCTGTGGGGCGGTATCGAGAACAGGATAGCCCGGGCCAAGGATGTCAGGGCCGCCCTGGTACTGGTTGAGCGGGCTGAAGCCCCCCTGGGACAGGTCTATGCCACGGATGCGGCCATCAGCAGCAAGGTAAAGGTGGTCGGTTTTTTCCCCGAGGAGAGCCATCCGAAAATCGTCTATCCCGTGGCCCTTGTGAAAAAAAGCGCGGCGGCAAGGGATTTTCTGGCCTTTGTTCGGTCTGAAGCGGCCGCTGAAATTTTCAAAAAATACGGGTTCAGCATCCGTTGATACAGGGGTTGACATCAATGGAGTGGGAGGCCATCTGCCTCAGCCTCAGGGTCTCCGGCATTGCCGTTGCCGCCAGCCTTCCCGCCGGCATTGCTGCCGCCTATGTTCTGTCCCGGTGTAAATTCCCGGGAAAGGGGCTGGTCGACGGCATCCTCCATCTGCCTCTGGTGCTGCCCCCTGTGGTCACGGGGTATCTGCTGCTGGTGCTGCTGGGCCGCAAGGGCATTGTGGGCGGATTTTTGTATCAATACCTGGGGATCACCCTGGCCTTTACCTGGAAGGGGGCGGCTGTCGCCGCGGCTGTCATGGCATTTCCCCTGCTGGTCCGGGCCGTCCGCCTCTCGGCCGATGCCGTGGACCCGGGGCTGGAAAAGGCCGCAAGAACCCTTGGGGCCGGCCGGATCCGGGTCTTTTTCACGGTTACCCTCCCCCTGATGGTCCCCGGTATCATTACCGGGGTTATTCTGGCCTTTGCCAGAAGCCTTGGCGAATTCGGGGCCACCATCACCTTTGTCTCCAACATCAGGGGGGAAACCCAGACCCTGCCCCTGGCCCTGTACTCCCTTACCCAGGTGCCGGACGGTGAAGCAGGGGCGTTCCGGCTGTGCGTCATATCCGTGCTGCTGGCCATGACCGCCCTGGTCTTTTCCGAGTGGCTTTCCAAACGCTTTGACAGGCTCATGAAAGGATAGTCCCATGCTTGAGGTGCAATTGAAAAAACAGCAGGGCCGCTTTTTCATCAATGCCGGTTTCTCCACGGACCGGGCAGGGGTCACGGCCCTGTTCGGCACCTCCGGTGCCGGCAAAACATCGGTTGTCAACATAGTGGCCGGCCTTTCCCGTCCGGACAGCGGGAAAATCGTCATCGGGAATAGGTGCTGCTTTGATTCTGAAAAAAAGATTGACCTGCCCCCGGAAAAACGGCGCATCGGATATGTGTTTCAGGAAGCCCGGCTTTTTCCCCACCTGAGTGTCCGGGCCAACCTGACATACGGCATGCATCTGCAGAAAAAAGAAGATCTGTACGTGGATTTTGACAGGGTGGTGGATCTGTTGGGCATCAACGGGCTTTTGGACCGTCGCCCGGCAAGGCTATCCGGCGGTGAAAAACAGAGGGTGGCCATCGGCCGGGCGCTTTTGTGCAGCCCCCTGCTTTTGCTCATGGACGAGCCCCTGGCCTCCCTGGACCGGGAGCGAAAGAATGAAGTGCTTCCCTTTATCCGGGATTTAAGCCTCAATTTCAAGGTACCCATTCTTTACGTCAGCCACCAGATGGACGAGATCGTCACCCTGGCCGATCATATGGTGGTCCTGGAAAAGGGAACTGTGGCGTCGGCCGGCCCGGTGGCCAAATATGATATGGCTGTTGGCCCCAGGGCGTTGCAGCCCTTAAAAATCAGGGCTGCCCATGGGGGGTGATAGGCCTTGCTCCGGGGATCGGGGTTAAGGTGCCGGCCGGGTGACGCGCCGGCCTCTCCTCTTATCTTCCCTGGCAGGGGAATATCGCCGCACCCGGGAGACCGCGGCCGGTACGGTCCGTTTCAGCCGCCGTTTCAGGGCCAGCCTGTGAAGATAGGTAAAGGGGGCTTTGGCAACGGCCGGCGGGCTGCCCGGGGGTTTTCTTGCAGAAAAGAGAAGGTCCAGGATATGCAGGGCCGGAATGCCGGACCGGTTCAACGCGCCTGCGCAGCCCGCGCAATAGGTCACAACGGTCCTGCCCCGGGCGGTTTTTTTCCGGGCGGTTGCCCAGGCGCCGGAGAGTTCCGGGTTGATGAATCCAACGGATCCCCCTTCCCCGCAGCACAGGGTCTTTCTTTTTTCATCGGTTGTTTTCCCCACAGGAACATCCATCTTTGAAAGCAGGGACCTGACAGCGTCCTGGACGACCGGGGTATCCCGCATGGGGCAGGGATCATGGATAATGGGCCTGTCGTCCCCGACGCATTGTTTCCCGAGATCCGGTAGCGGGCCCCTGCGGTGGATGATTTCATAAACCGATTCCACTTTTATGCCGGCGGCGTAGGTGGAGAACACCTTATGGCAGTTGGGGCAGGCCACCCACACCCTTTTTACGCCGTTGTCTTTTAAAAAGTCCAGCAGTTCACCGAACATGGCCTTGAAATAGCCCTGCCGGCCCAGATCGTGGCTGGGCTTGCTGCAGCAGTCCAGAACGACACCCAGGGAGGGACGTGCCGATCTCAGGTGTTGGAAAAGGTCCCAGGTGACCTGGGGCCGGGTGCCCGGCAGGGTGCATCCCGGAAAGAATACGGTATCGCAGTTTTCCGGCAGCGCATAATAGGAGAACAGCGGGGAGGTGCCCCGTTTTTCATATCCGGTGATGGTGGAATACCGGGAGAGGTCTGCCCGGCCATCTGATACGGCGGCCCTGCGCAGGGAAAGAAACCACGCCTCGGGATCAAGGCCCTGGGGGCAGACCGTACGGCAGAGCCCGCACAGGCTGCATTCAAAGGCCAGGGCGGCCCTCTGGCACGGTTCCAGATCGGCAATCTCCCGGGGGGTGCCGTACCGGCTTAAAAACGTACACCGGGGCTGGCAGGCCCCGCAGCCGGTGCAGGCCTCCTTGATGGCGGCGCCGGCCGCATCGGCGGCAATGCCCTCCGGGGAGCGGCCGGGCCGGATGGGTGCAGCGGTATCTTCATTTTTCCGCCCTTTTCTCAGGGCGGCGACCAGCCGTTTTGCGGCAAGGGGGAAAAGGCCTATAAGGGCCAGGGATACGGCAAGCTGCCCCGAGATGATGCCGGACAAGGAGTCTATTTGTGCAATCTGGCTGCCGGCATTCACGAAAATAGCCGTGCCGGGCAGCATGCCCAGTTGGGAGACCCAGTAAAAAGTGGTCAGGCGCATGGGGGTCAGCCCCATGACCAGGTTGATGGCGAAAAACGGGATGGCCGGGATCAGGCGCATGGAAAAGAGGTAGAACGCCCCCTCCTCTTCAATGCCCTGGTTGACCCGTTCCAGCCGCCCCCCGAATTTTTCCTGCACCCACTCCCGGAGCAGGTACCGGGAGGTCAGGCAGCCCAGGGTGGCGCCGATGGAACTGGCAAAGGAGACCACCACCGTTCCGGTGATGGTCCCGAAAAGGGCGCCGGCCGCAAGGCCAAGCACTACGGCTCCGGGAATGTTCAGGGCCAGAACCGGAATATAAATGCCAGCAAAAATAGCCACGGAGAGGAGGGGGTGGCGGGCGTAAAATTCTTGAAACATCTCCTGGGACTGCCTCAGGCGGTCGAGGCTGAGGTAGTCGGGCAGTCCCAGCCCGAAACAGGCCCCTACAACGGCCAGGAGAAGTACACATACGGCAATTTTTTTCAGCCGTTGTTTATTGGGTTGCGGCATCACGCCCCTCCAGTGGTATCATCTGCAGGGATCAGTCTTTTTCAACCATCTCTGAATAGGGCCAGCCGCCCATCCCCTTTTCAAGGATCAGGAGCCGGTCCTGGGCAATGCCCTTGCTTTCCAGGTAGTCGTAGCAGCGTTTGGCGCCGCCCTTACCCCTGGGGCAGACCACCACCACCGGTGTGTCGTTTTTTTTCAGGGCGCCCACGGCCCCGTCAAGTTTGGCTTTGTCTGCCCCGGATTTGACGGGATAGGCGTAGGTGGCGATGGAACCGGTGAGATGATGGGCATTGAATTCCTCTTCCACCTGAATATCCACAATGGAGACAGGGGTGCCGGATGCGATCCAGGTTTTTACTTTTTCAGGGGCAACATAATTGTAATTGCCGGCATAGGCCGGCGCTGCCAGAATCATTACCACCAGTACCAGAATTAGTTTTTTCATTCATCTGTCCTTTTTAAACGTGTCAATTTCAGTTTATCTGTTCGGGCAAACCAGGGTACAGGGGGACCGCCCCCCAGGGCAAATACATAATTCCGACGGTTTTTGTTTTTGCTATTGAAAATTTCGATATCCGCTTTGATCAGCGGAAGGGATGCGCCGGCACAGGGCAATTCCCAGGACCATCGGCGGGGAGGGCTATGTAACGGGTTGGTGGCGGGGCGAGGGGCATACAACGGAACCGCCCCCAGGGAGAGGGCGGGGTTACCTGTCCTCGGGAAGGTAAGTGTAGAAGGCATCAATAATGGATTTCATTTCTCCGGATTCCACCATCTCTTTCACCACAGATGCCACACGGTCTTTTTCAGCCATTAACGGTGATTTTTTTGAAATTCCGATATGTACAGCGTTTTTGCCTTCAAAATAATAGACGGCCGGTTCCACTTGATCTGTAATTCCCATTTTCATCATTGTCGTATACCCTGAACGATAACTGTAAATCACTGCATCGATGCGTTTCAACAATAGTTTTTTAAAATTTTGTTCCAGGCTGGATACCGGCTGTATGTTTAAATTTTTATCCTGATCGAAGCGGGGGAAATATTTGGAATGGATCTTTGTCCCTATCTCCAGCCCGTACAAATCCTCATATGCTTGAATCCGGCGGGCTTCCCCCTTTCGCACAAAAAAGACTTTTCGACAGGTTTTCACATAAGGGGGGGACACGAAATGGATGTAAGCCATACGGCTTTCCCGTTTTAAAAGCCCGCCCATGATATCGATTTTACCGGATTTCATGAGAAGAAGACGGCGGGCGAATGGGGCGTATTTCATTTCCAGATTGATATCGAGCTTTTCGCCAACCCGTTGCATGATTCTGGATACGATGCCGCTGGCATGCTCCCTGGAAAGCCCGCTTTGATATGTTTGTGCTGAAACAGGCGAGATCCCTGCCGCCGTCAGCGAGATCCCCAAAAAAATAAATCCGATTAAATAAATCTGCCGTTGAGTCATTTCTTAGCTATCGGCTGATGCGCCGGCACAATTTAAAATTATTTGTATTCAGCCGGCCTGATGCCGTATTTCTTGATTTTATAATGGATGGCCCGCTTGCTGATGTTGAGCAGGTCGGCCGCCGTCTTCTGAACCCCCCGGGTCTCTTTCAGGGCCCGGATAATGGTGTTTTTTTCACTCTCTTCAATGGAGAATCCCCGCTGGCCCAGGGATCGGTCCTCGGCGGTTTCCCGGACGGGTTCAAGCTGTAGGTCCTGGGGCCGTATGGTGCTGTTCCGGCAGAGGATGGCCCCGGCCTCGATGCAGTTTTTCATTTCCCTGATATTGCCCGGCCAGGGATGAGATCTGAGCACTTCCATGGCCGCCGTTGAAATCCGCACCGGATCAAGCCCCTGGGAACGGACATATTTATCCGCGAAAAATGTCGCCAGTTCGGGAATATCTTCGCTACGCTCCCTCAGGGCGGGGACGGTCAGGGTGATGCCCTTGAGCCGGTAATAGAGGTCCTGGCGGAAGGTGCCGGCCTCAATGGCCTCTCCCAGGTCGGCATTTGTCGCGGCGATGACCCGGGCGTCCACTGCTTTTTCCGCCACGGCGCCCACCTGGCGAATTTTTCCCTCTTCCAGGAAGCGCAGCAGCCGGCACTGCATGTCATGGGAGATATTTCCGATTTCATCCAGGAACAATGTGCCTTTGTCCGCGGTCTCGATCAGGCCCTTCTTGTCCTTAACCGCATGGGTGAATGCCCCTTTGAGGTGGCCGAACAATTCGCTTTCCAGGGTGCCGGGCGGGGTGGACCCGCAGTCCACCACCACATAAGGCCGGCTGTCCCGGTTGCTGAGTCTGTGGATCAGGGCGGCGATGCGTTCCTTACCCACGCCGCTTTCCCCCAGGATCAGCACATTAACCGGAGTATCGGCCACCTTTTGGATGACGGGATAGAGGGCGGCCATGGCCGGGCTCTTTCCCCAGATAAATTCATCGGTCCCGCTGCCGGGGGTGCCCCGGCCGTTTGTACGGGGCTTGGGCCCTCCGGTTTTTGAGGACAGTATTTCATTGATCTTGGCGATCAGTTCCCGGCCGTCAAAGGGTTTGGAAATATAGTCTGCCGCCCCCAGCTTGATGGCATCCACGGCATCGGGAATGGTGCCGTAGGCCGTAAGGAAGATGACGGGCAGGTCGGCCCGGATTTCCTGGAATTCCCCTTCCCGGATCTCCCTGAACAGGTCAGTTCCGCTTTTCCTGGGCATTTTTACATCCGAAACCATGAGGTCCACGGCCCGGCTTTTGAGGATTCTGGCGGCCCCGGCCGCATTACCTGCCTTGAATACCTCAAAGCCGGCCGCCTCCAGCCTGGCCTCCAGTACATCAAGAATGCTGGCATCATCATCCACAATCAGTATCTTTGCCTGGCGCTTCATTGGGTTTTCCTTTTTTCCCGGCGTTCCTGGTCGATGTTTTCCAGCACGGTGATCTGGTGTTTCAGGGTGGCCACCTCCTTTTCCAGGGCTTTGATCTTCTGTTTCAGCTGGTGCTGCCTGGCCTGGCTCTTTTGGGCGCTTTTATCGGCCTTTTTGTCCGCCTTTTCCATGAGGGCGCTGCCGTGGCGCAGGGCGCGTATCAGTGGAACGGGATTTTCGTCGCTGAAGTCCAGGCCCGCGCGCCGGTCCATGGCAGAGAGGGCGGCGGCAAACTCCTCCGCATTTTTGGCAGTGGCCATGCCGGTGCAGGCCAGGGCGTATACCGCCGACACTTCGCTGGTCTCCTGGGCGCGGCCCGGTGAGAGGGGGCCCTTGAGGTGGCGGCATCCGGCCGTGGTTGCTGCAAAAAATAAAAGTATGAGAACGGCTGCCCGTCGGCGCCATGACCTCTTTTTTCTGGTGTGGCGGTTCATTGGGTATTTCCTTTGTACACCGGCAGGGTAAAGGTGAAGGTGCACCCCTTGTCCGGATTGTTTTTTACAGAGATTCTCCCGCCGTGGTCCCGGATGATGTGGCGGGCGATATTCAGTCCCAGGCCCACCCCGTCCAGATTTTTCCGGGTTTCCTCGGCCCTGTAGTATTTTTTAAAGATCAGCCCCTGTTTTTCCGGCGGGATGCCCGGCCCGTCGTCGGATACGGTAAATGCCAGGAAACCGTCATCCCGGTCCGGACCCAGGGCCACCGCCACCCTGCCGTGTTCCGGGGCGAATTTCAGGGCATTGCCGATGAGGTTCAGCAGGACCCGGATGATTTCCTTTTTTTCACCCAGTATACGCAGGGGCGGCCCCGGCAGGGCCCCATCCTTTGACATGGGATCCTGCCGGGACTGTGTCATAAAATCCGCCGGGGCGTAGGACAGCGCCACCCCCCTCAGTTCTGCGGCCGGCCCGAGGGCATGCACCGCTTCCTTTACCAGGGCGTCAGGGTCAATGGGGGCGGGCTGCCTGGGTTCCGCCCCCAACACCGAGGTGTCCAGAAGGTGGTTCAAAAGTGAGGTGATCCGGGTGATTTCCCTGGAGGCGATTTTCAAAAATTTTTTCTGTTTTTTGTTCACCGGTCCCAGTACCTCTTCGACAATCATGTTCACCGACTCCCGGATGGAGGACAGGGGGGTTCGGATCTCATGGCTGAGGCTGGCGATGAAGTCCGACCGGATATCCTCATCCGCCTTGAGCTGGCGGCTCATGTCGTTAAATGCGCCTGCCAGTTCCTCAAATTCGTCGTTGGAGGCGATGTGGATCTGGTGGGAGTAGTTGTCCCGGGAAACCTGTTTCAGCCCGGCCTTGAGTTTGTTCAAGGGAGAGATCATGGAGCGGGAGATAAAAATGATGCCGGCCAGGCCGGCGAGAATGGAGATGCCGAATCCGATGATGCCGTTTTTAACGATCTGACGGCTCTGGGTGTTGATGCGGATAAGGGCCTGCTCAATCTCTGCCTCGTTGGCCTGTCTGGCTTGGCTGATCTGGTCAATCCACCGGGATACCAGGCCGTCATCTGTCCACTGCCCGGCGTCATCCATGAGTGCGGTTTTGGCATGGAACCGGGTAAACGGTTGATAGGTGCTGCTGATATGCTGCCAGGGGCCGGAGGCTTGGCCCTCCCGGGAAACCAGGCCGAGAATCCGGTTCAGGTCCCGCTCATAGGCCCGGCGGGCCGCTTCAAATCCTTCAAAATACAACTCTTTTTTCAGCAGCCTGAATTTTTTCTCATTGACATCCATTTCCACCAGGTTATCCAGGATATTTTTGGACAGGGCCGCAATACGGTTGTTCAGGCCCACAATCCTGGCGGAGGTGGCGGACATTTCCCTGACTTTTATGGAAAGGCCGAACACGGTGCCGTAGAAGATCAGGATAAACAGGGAAAAGAAGATAAAGAGCTTTTTTGAAATGCCAAGTCTCATGGTAGAGCTGTCCCTTGGATAGGCCTGCACCTGGTATTCAGGTTACAGCGTCTCTTTTAATACCTCTTCAACGGTTTCGTCGGTGGTGATTACCAGCGGCTTTCTTTCACGGACGGATGTGGCGGCGGGAGCGTTTTTCCTGGCAACGCTCAGGGCGCCGGTGCCCGAAGAGATGACCCAGTTTTCCAGTTCAAAGTTCATGTACAGGATTTCGGGCATGGCCCCGAGTGCTTTTCCCAGGTTCTCCACCTCTTCATTTGCCATTTCCTGCCCGTTGATTTTCAGCAATTGTCCTGAGAACCAGGCGGTCTTGCCGGAAAAGGAATAGGTGAGCTGTCGAAGATCTGCGCCGTGGCTGACAAGTATCCGCTTGATTTTCTGATTGATCTCATATCGGGTTGGTTTCTGTTTCATACAGGGCGGTATGATAGAAGTGATGGGGGGAGAAGTCAACCCTCATTGTCCAGAACCCGCCGGACCATTCTGGCCAGCTTGGCCCCTTCCACGGGCTTGAGAAGGAATCCTTTCACCCCCAGGGCCTCTGCCCGGCCCCGTTCCGGGGGATCGGAAAAGCCGGTGCAGATGATGACAGGCAGGTCCGGGCGCAGGGCCAGAACCGCCTCGGCCAGGTCGGCACCGGTCATCTCAGGCATGGCCATGTCTGTGATGAGCAGGTCGAAGCCATGGGGATCTGATTTAAAGAGGGAGAGGGCATCCGGGCTGGAGACCCGGTCGGTGACCCGGTAGCCCAGCCGGGAGAGCAGCCGTCTTTCAATGACGGTGATGGCGGGGTCGTCATCCACCAGCAGGATGCGCTCGCTGCCCCTGTGGCGGGCCTTTTTTTCGGGGGCAGGGGGGGATGGTGCTGGATCAGGGACCGCATCCGTCTGGGGAAGATAGACTTTAAAACAGGTCTCATGCCCGGGCCGGCTGTTGACCCTGATATCCCCGCCGTGTTCCCTGACAATGCCGTAAACCGTTGCCAGGCCCATTCCCGTGCCCTTGCCGTTGGGTTTGGTGGTAAAATAGGGATCGAAAATTTTGTCCATAATATCGGGGGAAATTCCACTGCCCGTATCCGAAACCGCCAGGCAGGCGTATGCCCCCGGGGGAAGGGAAAAAAAGGGGTGGTCGCTGGGTTGGATTTTCACCTGTTCAAGGCGGACGGATATTTTGCCGCTGTTGGTCCCAATGGCCTGGTAGGCATTGGTGATTAAGTTCATGGTCACCTGGTGGAGCTGGACCGGGTCCGCCATGATGTGTCCGGCCCGGTTGGAAATGTCGGCGGTCAGCTCTATTTGTGAAGGGATGGTGGAGCGGCAGAGTTTGGTCACCTCCTTGAGGATGGCCGGAAAGAATACCGGCTGTTTTTTCCGTTTTGACCGCCGGCTGAAGGAAAGAATTTGCTTGACCAGGCCGCTGCCCCGCTGAACTGCGGAAATGATTTCCTCAATGGTATCGTATTCGGGGCTGCCCGGGACCAGGTCGTCCAAAAGCAGTTCCGCCACGCCGCCGATGGAAAAGAGGATATTGTTGAAATCGTGGGCGATGCCACCGGCCAGGGTGCCGATGGCCTCCATTTTCTGGGCCTGCTGGAGCTGGTCCCGAAGCGTTTCCTTTTCCTTTTCCGCTTCTTTTACCGGGGTCAGGTCCACGTCAATGCAGAACATTTCCCTCCCCGAGGTGGTTGTCAGCATCACATGGGATGAGAATACCGGCACATCCGCTCCGGATTTATGCCTGAGCACCAATTCGCCGGCTGGTATTTTTATCCCCCGCTCCAGCCACTGCCCGTGGAGTTCTATCACCCCTTCCCGCATGGGATCCGGGATGATGAGGTCCTCGAGCTGCCTGCCCAGGGCCTCGGCTTCGGTATACCCGTACAGCTTTTCACTGGCCTGGTTCCAGAAGATGACCCGCCGGTGTTCGTCATAGCCCTGGATGGAGATTTCTTCGACATCTTCGATGATTTCCCGGAAGCGTATATCGCTTTCTGCCTGGGGCTTGGCCCGGCCCGGTTGGCCATTGCCATCCCTGCCCGGTTTCAGTGACTGGATGTAGGCATCCCTCTCCTGGACCTGTTGCTCCAGGCGGGCAATACGATGCATCAGTTCGTCGTGGCTTGGATTATGGCTCATAACCTGCTCCCCTCATGGTTGTGAAGCGGGGCTGATTTTTGAATCTATTGAAGTATACGTCTAAGGCGCGGGGTAAATCAACTCCCAATTGATAAAATTTCTTTTTGTTGACAGAGGATTGCGGGAGTGTATTTTAGATCAGATCAAAACAGACAACCCCAGGGGGATAAGGTGAATCCAAAGACCTATGTCATTGCCTGCGCCGTATTGGCCGTTGATATGAAATCCCATGCCCGCGAACGGGGAATGGACCTTGAGTTCAAATTTCTTGAGGCCGGGCTGCACAACAATCCCAGACTGCTGAAAGAAAAGCTCCAGAAGGCCATTGACGACATATCGGCCAAAGGGGACGGGGACCGGATTATCATCGGATACGGGGTCTGCGGCAAGGGCACCATCGGGGTCAGGGCCAGGCAGATTCCCCTGGTGATACCCAAGGTTCATGATTGCATCGCTCTGTTCCTGGGCGGTGACCGGGCATATAAGGACCAGTTTCAGAAATTCCCCGGCACCTACTATCTGTCCGCGGGCTGGTGCCAGGAAAATACAGAGCCCATGTCCCAGCGCCGGCAGCGGGTCTGGATGGGATCGGAAAAGGTGGTTTATGACGATCTTTTAAATTCCCACGGCAAAGAGACTGCCGACACCACTTTTGCGTTTTTCAATTCCTGGCAGAAAAATTACCAGCGGGCCGCTTACATCGAAACAGGGGCCGGGCAGGCCTCAAAATATGAGAAACAGGCCAGGGAGATGGCCCGCGCCTACGGCTGGGCCTACGAAAAAATCCAGGGCAGCCACGCCCTGATCGGCAAAATGATGACGGCGGACCGGACCGACGGCCAGATCCTTTTTGTGCCGCCGGACCATGTGATCGGATTTGATGCCATCACCGCCACTTTATCGGCCAGGCCCCTGTGGAAGCAGGGGGGCGTGGAACTCAAGGAAAAAGAGGTGGTCGTGGTGGACGGGGAGGCACCGGAAGATGCCCCCTATGTCAGGCTGGGCCTGGGCATTGATGCCGGGGGCACCTATACCGATGCCGTGATTTATGATCTGGAGGAGGGGGCGACCCTGTGCAAGGCCAAGTCGTTGACCACCAAATGGGATTTTACCCTCGGCATTTCCCGGGCCCTGGCGAAGCTGGACCGGGATCTTCTGGAACAGGTGGAACTGACCGCCCTTTCCACCACTTTGGCCACCAATGCCATTGTGGAAAACGAGGGGCAGAAGGTGGGGATGATTCTCATGCCGCCGGCGGGGGCCGGCGAGGAGATCCCCCATGATCCCAAAGCCGTGGTCCAGGGGGAACTGGATATTTCAGGGGCGGAGCGGGTGCCCGTCGACCGGGCCCAGGTGGCGGCCGTTGCCGGGAAAATGGTCCGAAGCCAGGGGGTGACCGCCTTTGCCGTTTCCGGCTATGCCGGCTCCATCAATCCGGCCCAGGAACTTGAGGTGAAGGCCGTTATTGAGGCGGAGACCGGCTGCTTTGTGAGCTGCGGCCATGAGCTTTCGGACAGTTTGAATTTCAAAACCCGGGCCGTCACCGCCATGCTCAACGCCCGGATCATCCCGAGGCTGGCCAGCCTGCTCAAGGATCTTGAAACTGTTTTGGCCGATTGCGCCATCCATTCCCCCATCGTGGTGGTGAAGGGGGACGGCACCCTCATGGGGGCGGAGATGGCCAAGGAACGGCCCGTGGAGACCATTTTGTCGGGCCCTGCCGCCAGTGTGGCCGGCGCCCGCCACCTCACCGGCATCACCGACGCTTTGGTGGTGGATATGGGCGGCACCACCACGGACACGGCCGGACTCACGGACAACCAGGTCCGGCTCAACCAGAACGGTTCCAATGTGGGCGGCCACCGCACCCATGTAAAGGCCCTGGACATAAGGACCTGCGGCCTGGGCGGCGACAGTCTCATCCTGTTTGAAAAAGGGGCGTTTCTGATCGGCCCCCGGCGGGTGGCGCCCATGGCCTGGCTGGGGGCGAACTTTCCCCAGGCCCGGGCGACCATGGACTATATGGGACGGAACCTGAACCGGTATACGGCTTCCACCCGGAAGATGCAGGTGCTGGTCTTTACCGGGGCGGTCAAGGATTTTTCCCCAACGCCCCTGGAAGAAAAAATTCTGGCCCGCCTGCAGGAACGCCCCATGGCCATTGACGAGCTGGCCGCTGCCACCGGTGTCCTTTCCGAACACAGTCTGCCCCTGGACCGGCTGGAGGAAAATTTTATGATCCAGCGCTGCGGCCTGACCCCAACGGATTTGCTGCACATTACAGGGCAGTTCGGGCGGTGGGACAGGGAATACGCCGGGGAATATGCCGGATTCTTCGCCTTTCTCTCGGGAAAGGAGGTGGGGGAAATGGTATCGGGGCTGATGGACCAGGCCACCCGGATGCTTTCGCTGGAGTTACTCAAACGGCAGCTGGATGAGGAGATCGAACCCGATGCCATGGAAGACTGCCCGGTCTGCCGGACCCTGTTGGACAACCTGATGGCCGGGGGGAATGCCCAGTACCGGGTGGCCCTGGAGCTGAAACGGCCGGTCATCGGAATCGGCGCCCCCATCCAGTATTTTCTGCCCGGGGCGGCGGCCCCCCTGGGGGCTGAGGCCGTCTTGCCCGGGGATGCGGATGTGGCCAACGCCATCGGCGCCGTGACCTCGGAAGTGATGGTCAGACGGCAGCTTTCAATTATTCCGGGGGCCGGCGGGTTTGTCATTGAAGGGATACGGGACAACCGGCGGTTCAAGGACTTTGAGGCGGCAGACGAATTTGCCCGGGAAGAATTGGTCCGGATGGTAAGGGCGCTGGCCCTGCAGGCCGGCACCTCCTGCACCCGGGTGGTTCTGGAAACCCATGACCGGATTCCCAAAACCGCTTCGGGTGATCCGGTCTTCATGGGCAGAATCATCCAGGGCACCCTCACCGGCCGGCCCGACCGGGTGGTGAAACAGCCGGTGGCAGAGGTTTTAGCTGTTGATCAAGGGGGGCGCTGATTCATTGCAAAAAGTGACGGGGGTGGTTTCCCTTTCAGGAAAAAAATCCGGCAGAAGGCCGTACGGCAATATCACCCACCGGGTTTACCCATGCGTCATACCCGGCCTTTTCAAGGGCCTCCACTCCCCCTTGGGTATACCCTTTTTTTCGCATCTCCCGCCACAGCAGGGCGTTCTTTTCCAGGAACCGGTTGGGCGGCATCTCTTTTTGGGGAAATTGTAAAAAACCGTCGGGTTTGCGCTTGCAGCAGCCGTGGTATTCCAGCAATTGGTCCAGATCCGCGCTGAAACGCGGCCAGAAGGAGGGAGAGGAACGGAGGGTGCCCAATAGTTCAGCCAGCAGAAGGGTTTCAGGATCGTTGTCATGGATGGAGAACCAGGGCATGATGGCTATATGGCCAAGATTATCCAGACTGAAAGCGAATTCGCGGAGCACCAGGCGGTCCCTGTTTTTTTCATACACCATATACCTGTCCTGTATGCCAAAGCTGTTGGTTCCGATGATCAGCAGTCCCCTGTTCTCTAAATGGCCTTTGATGTGGTACAGCATTTTTTTTCTCACATCCGGGCTGAAATAAAGGAAAAGATTCATACACCGGAAGACCTTGGCGGTCATGGGCGTTAATGCCATTAGATCTGATTTTATGAATTTCAGGTTATCTGTCTCGAAATCCATGATGTGATTGCGTATGAGCGTGTTTCCATGGGCTTCAACCCGTTCAGAAGAGAGGGGATCACCATTCCGCAACTGCGGAAAAAGCGTTCTGAAAAGCTGGCTGAATCGATTCTGTATGCGTTTGGTGTCCGCGTATAAGGCCTTTCCGGCGACCGCCATTGAGGGGTGAACGTAAAGAAATTTTCCCGCCCGGTCGAAACAAGCGTATTGCCCCTCGGTGTCGTACACGACGTAGTCTGCAAATGAACGGTCCACGCCATAGATTTGCCAGTCCGGGAACCTGTACGCCGTTTCGATTGTTGTCACCGGCGGAAAGCCGCATCCGATATCCATGAAAATATTCTGCCCCTTACCGGCGGGGAAATTTTGGGCGGCGATATAGTCGTCAAGTTTTCTGTGGCGCCCCGGTGTGGTGATCGGCGGGATATGTCCGCCCCAGGCCCCTGGCAGGATGCTTGGGAGCGTTGCGGACAGCCAGCGGATGAGAAGGGGATTGAACTGGGTGATGGAATATCCGGACCGCCTCATCAGATCCAGGAGGCGCAGGATTGCCCCCCGGGCCTCAGGCGGCAGTTCAGACAGGGAAACGGCTCCGGCCAAATGCCGGGGAAATCCTGTCCCCAGAAATTTTTCCGCCAGCATATCAAAAGATGTCTCTTTGGGAGCTTCCATTTTTACCTCCAGCTTTTGTGTTTATCCTGAAGCCGGCGTTCACAGGATTGGGAAATGGCAGGCCAGGCGGTGTCCGGGTTCTATTTCACGGAATACCGGCGCCCTTTGGGCACACAGGGGTTCCGCCCTGGGGCACCGGGTACGGAACCTGCACCCGGAAGGCGGATCAGCGGGGGAGGGCGTTTCGCCTGTCAGCATGTTCTGCCCAGCCGGCAAATGGTTTGGGTCGGGGGTTGGAATGGCGCTGAACAAGGCCCGAGTATAGGGATGGAAGTGGCGTTGGTACAATTTTTCAGACGGGGCCTCCTCGCAGAATTTGCCGAGATACATCACCAAAATCCTGTCGCAGATATTCTTTACCACGGCAAGATCATGGGATATGAACAGAATGGTTAGCCCGCGCTCCTTTCTCAAGGTTTCCAGCAGGTTTATGATCTGTGCCTGGATCGACACATCAAGGGAGGAAACCGGTTCGTCGCATACCAGAAGTTCCGGATCTGCCATCAGGGCTCTGGCGATCTGGATGCGCTGGCACTGCCCCCCGGAACACTGGAAGGGGCGGAGATGCGCTGTCCCCGTATCAAGGCCGACGGAGAGCAGCATTTGCCGGACGCGGCGTTCTCTTTCACCAGGGTGTTTTACGCCAATGACCTTGAGGGGGGCGGTCAGGGTGTCCATGATCGTCCGCCGGGGATTCAGCGATGAAACAGAATCCTGGAATATCATCTGAAACCGGGGCCGCAACTCTTGTAACCGTTTTTTGTCCGCCCGGGCCAGATCCTCTCCGTTAAACAGGATGCGGCCTGAGGCCGGCCTGGGAAGCTGCATAACCGCCCGGGCAATGGTGGATTTGCCGCACCCGGATTCACCGACCAGCCCCAGGGCCTCCCCTGCGGCAATGTCAAAACTGGCATCTGAAACCGCCTGGATCCTTTTCCGGCCGTCGTGCCTGAATGTGACGGTCAGTCCCTTTACCTGGAGTAAGGCCCGTGTCATTGTGCTGCCCCGCGTACCGGATACCAGCAGGCAAACAGATGGCCCTTCCGGCTGCCGGATGATAAGGGCGGGGCCTGCCGGGTGCACCGGTTTTGTGCCCGGGGGCAGCGGGGGGCAAAGCTGCACCCCCCGGGCAGGTTCCGGAGATCCGGGGACTGGCCTTCAATGGAATTCATCGGTGTGTGCGGAGGGGTTTCAAGGGGCGGAATGGAATTCATCAGGGCTTGGGTGTAAGGCATGCGCATGGATGAAAACAATTCCCGGGCCGGGGCCTGTTCAACAAACCGGCCGGCGTACATGACCGCAATATCATCGGTTCTGCCGGCCACCACGCCGAGGTCATGGGTGATAAGGATCATTGACATTTGATTTTCAGCCTGCCTTCGGCCCAGAAGATCCAGTATTTCCGACTGGACCGTCACATCAAGGGCCGTTGTGGGCTCGTCCGCAATCAGCAACTGGGGATCGCAGGCCAGGGCAATGGCGATGGCCACCCGCTGGCGCATGCCCCCTGAAAGCTGGTGGGGGTATTGGCGGATCCGTTGCCCGGGGTTGGGAATTCCAACGGAATCCAGCAGTGCCACGGAACGGTCCCGGGCCCTGTTTTTTTTCATTCCCAGATGATGGATCAGGGATTCGGCGATCTGATAACCGATGGTCATCACCGGATTCAAAGAGGACATGGGGTCCTGGAAGACCATGGCAATCCTGCGTCCCCTGACCCTGTTCAGGCGGGGAGCGCCACGCTTGTTCAAGTCCTGGCCGTCAAAAAGAATTTTGGATTTTTCGGAGACGTATGCGGTTTTCGGCAGCAGGTGTAAGATACTCCTGGCCAGGATACTTTTTCCGCTTCCGGATTCACCCACAATGCCAAGGCTTTTCCCCCTGTGCAGGTTAAAGGAAACATGGTCGACCGCCTGTACCGTTCCGTGAACCGTTGCAATGGTCGTGACCAGTTCCCGTACGGATAAAAGGGGCGTTGGCAGGTCTTCAGTCCGGCCGATCATAATTGCCCGCCCTTTGAATCAAAGAGCCCCCTGAGTGCATCCCCCGCCAGGTTCAGCGAAAGCACCGTCAGAAACATTGCCATGGCCGGGAAAAAACTGATGTGGCCGGCATTGCCAAGTACCTCTTTGCCCTCGGCAATCATCCCGCCCCAGCTGGGAACGGGGGCGGGGACACTTAACCCCAGAAAGCTTAAGGTGCCTTCCGCGACAATCATGTATGAGGCCACGAACAGTGCATAAACGGCCAGGGACGGAAGGATGTTCGGCAGGATATCCCGGATGAGGATATAAAGGTCCCCCTGCCCGATCATCCGTGATGCCCGGATAAAATCCCGCCGGGACATGGTCAGGGTGTTTGCCCTGGCCACCCTTGAAAAAGAGGGGATGGTTAAAAATCCCAGGGCCGCAATAATATTGGCCAGGTTTTGTCCCAGGTAAAATGTAATGGCAAGGATCAGGACCAGTCCGGGAAAGGCCAGAATGGTATCCATGGCCGCCATGATACAGGTGTCCAGACGCCCCCGGTAATATCCCGCCAGCATCCCGAGGCTCCCGCCGGCCGCAAGGCCGATGACCGGCGGTATGACCCCCACAAGGAGAGAGACCCGGGCCCCGAATATGATCCGGGTGAAGATATCCCTGCCCATGGTGTCGCTTCCGAAAAGGTAGACAAAGGGGCCGGATTGAATTCGACCTTCAGCCCCCGGCGGGACGGCCGGGTTCATCCAGTCCATGGCATCGTATTCCTGCAAGGGCAGCAGATCCGCGAAAAGGGCGCAGAACACCACAAGGGCGATCCACATCATGGACAGCCAGAACCCAACCCCTAAATTTCCCCAATTGGGTGCGGGGCCGCCCATAATGAATTTTATTTGTTGATCCGGTTTCAACCGTCCCCCATTCTCACCTTGCCCCTGACAGCCGGATGCGGGGATCAAGTATGGTATATAAATGGTCAACCAGGAAATTGACACTCACATAGCCGACGCTGATAAAAAGGATGCATCCCTGGACCATGGCAAAATCCCGGCTGAAAATGGAACTGACTAAGAGCCGGCCGATACCGGGCAGGGCAAAGATGATCTCAACGACCACTGCTCCCCCGATCAGGTGCCCGATGTGGATGCCCAAAAGGGTTACCAGGGTCAGGGATGAGGGCCGGAGCGCGTGTCTGAAAAGGATATGGAATGCCGGCAGCCCCTTGGATTTTGCCATGAGGACAAAATCCTCCTGGAGTGTGGCGATCATGTCGCTTCTCAGCACCCGCATAAAGGGCACCCATTCCACCATGGCAATGCACAGTGACGGAAGGACAAAGGACCTGAGATTGGCCCCTATGCCGTCGGATATGGGGGTGTATCCGGTGGCCGGCAGCCATTGCAGTTTGACGGCAAAAATATAGATCAGGACAAGGCCCATGACGAACACCGGAATGGATATCATGGCAAAGGCAGCGGAACCCAGGGCATTGTCCATCGCTGTTCCGGGCTTACAGGCGCAGAGTATCCCCAAAGGAACGGCAAGGACCAGGGCCGCCAGCTGAGACAGCACCATGAGTTCCAGGGTGACGGGCAGCCTGGACAACAGGGCGTCCAGCACCGGTTCCTGGGTGCGGAAGGATTTCCCCAGGTTTCCCCTGGCAAGATCCGCAAGCCAGCCGCCATACCGGAGGATGACAGGCCTGTCCAGGCCGAGTTCTTCCCGGATCGCCTGAATATCTTCCGGTGTGGCCTCTTCTCCGGCGATCTCATAGGCCACATCTGCCGGCAGAGCGTCCACCATGACAAATGTGATGGCCGTAACCGCCAGAATAACCCCCAAAAGGCGGATGAGTTTTTTAACGGTGGTGGTGACGGTGGTTTTCAAACCGTGTCCTTTTATTTTTCAATCCAGGCATTGGATATATCAATGACACCGTCGCGGATCTCCGGTATCCCCTTGATGGCCTGGTTTGCAATGATATGCATCCTGCGTCCGCCGCGGTAGAGCAGGGGGGCATCCGCGTTGAGCTGTTCTGCGATATGGCATAGAATCTTTTTGCGGCGTTGGGTGTCGGTTTCCGTCTGCTGGGCCATGAGCAGTTCATCCATTTTGGGATTGTCATAGCCGGCGGCATTGATGCGGCTTGCCGAATAAAAATATTTATGAAGATAGGGGCCGAAATCCGTCATGGGCGGAATGCGCCAGGATGATATATTGTAATTTTTTGAGAAGACACGCTTGACAATGGGAGAGATATCCATCCCCTTTGTTTTGACGGTGACGCCGATGCTTTTGCAGAACTGCTGGAGCATCAGGCCAAATTCCCGGCCGCGTTTTGTATTGGTGTGGATGCATTCGATTTCAACCGGTTTCCCATATTCTTTGATCAGTGATTTCGCCTTTTCAAGGTCATGGGGTCTGTAGCCCGCATCCCCGCACGATATTTCTTTCCCAAAGGGGTGGTGCGCCAGGGGAATGGAATTTTTGTAACTCATCTGTACGTATACGGCCTGGTCCCATGCATGGGCAATGGCCCTGCGGACACGGGGATCATCCAAAGGCGGTTTTGTGGTGTTGATTAAAGCGGTTTCCGCCCCGCTGGCATCTCCCTGAAAATGGACCAGGGAAGGATTTTTCCGGGCTTGTTCAATAATATGCCCGCGATCCATGAAAATTACGTCAATCTGTCCGGATTCCAGGCTTGCGAACCGGGTTTGGTGGTCCGGGACAACCTTGAACAGGATTTGATCAAGATAGGGTTTGCTTTTTTGCCAGTAGTGCGGGTTTTTCTTTACGACAAACCGGTCTCCTGATTTCCATTCTTTAAAACTGAACGGCCCGGTTCCCACGGGCGCCCTGGACTGGGTATCCTCTTCAAGGGCCTTGGGAGACATGACATAGCTGTACAATGCCCGCGTATCTGTCAGGATCTTGGGAAATGGCAGCCAGATATGGGACAGTTTGAATTGGACGGTAAAGGCGTCCTTTTTTTCCACCGAGAGGACCGGGGCGATTGAGGCGCGGCCCCTGAATTTGTTTTCCGGATTCAGGAGCCGGGACCAGTTGTATACCACCGCATCCGCGTTAAAGGGCGTCCCGTCATGGAACGATACCCCCTGCCGCAGGGCAATGGTCCATGTCTTTCCGTCTTTTGACGCGGTGGCGGAAAGGGCGAGCACAGGGACCAGATTCCCCTCTGGGTCCGTGTCAAACAGCCGTTCATGTATGGTGCTGTTGGCAATGGCGCCGCAGATGCTCAAGGCATTGATCTTCAGCGGATCAAACCCGCGGAAATCGTTTTCCGACCCGAAGGTCAATGTACCGCCGTGACTGGCCCCGGCCGCCTTTGCCGGCTGGGGCTGTAACCCGGCCTGAATGCAGGCCCAAAACAACAGGCCGAAAAGGATGCAATAAAATTTTACACGTCCTACCCTGGCAGCTTTGGTCTTGTAATTATCCATGCGAACCTCTCCTATGGGGAATCATGGGTGCACTAGGGCCCCGGAAGCCTGTAATGACCTCTTCCCTTTGATGTTAAAAGCAGGCGCGCCAACAATGGTTATAAAATTGCCTGAACTATAGTTTTCCTAAGGGTTGAAAATGTTCATCCAGGAACGAAATATCGTCGTCACGGTTGTCATAGGCGTTTTGATACCCTTTCAATATGGCCCGGCTGCTGACCGTCAGGTATGTTTCAATGGATTCATTATCCGTTAACAATTTTCCGACGCCCTTGCTTACCGTTGTGGCCACGCCCTGGACGAAAATCGCCCTTGAGTAACGGATCAGCCTGCGCTGTCCCGGGCTGAGCCCTATAAAGCCCTGGTATCCGCTGAGACGGGTGGTGAGAAAGTCCCAGTGTTCCTGCATCATCCTGCGCTCCAACGCGGGGTTTCGTCCGTCCAGCATACACGCGAAAAGCCGGCTGTTGTCCCTTGCAAAGCAGACATATCCGATGGCCTGGTCAATCCAGGCGTCACCGGTATATTGCTTTGACTCATAGGTGTTGACCCGTTCCCATGCTTTTTGGATCACCGCGTCTTTAAGTGTCTCCAGGTTTTCAAAATTGGAATACACAGGCATGGTGGAGCACCCCATATGTTTGGCCAAGGCTGTTATGGACAGCTTTTTCCAACCATTTTCTTTTACCATATCAAGCGCGGCTTCAAGAAAGTCATTGCGTGTTAAATGGGTCTTTTTCGGCATAGAATTCCCTGATGGTTTTTGAATAGAGGGTCTATAATAGATAGTCTATATAACTATTTTTCTTGTCAGTCAAGAGGGTTACGGTAAAAATTTGTTCTGGGAGGCAGGCTGATGCGGATGGTTGGTTAAACGAAAGGGCGCCGTACCGGTATACGGCGGATTATGAGCTGCCGGTTGGGATGGACAATGGCCCCCGGAATACGGACAAGGAGTTGCCCTGATGCATTCCGGGGGGCGTTCAAAGACCTAGGTTAACACACAGTCCATCAGGCCGGAAAGGGGGGCTTCCGGTTCGCAGACCTTGATCAGTCCGGGCATCACCGTGTTCCTGCCGTTGAGTTTTGCCTTGTAGAGCATGGCGTCTGCATCTTCAATGATCCGGGTGATGTCGGTGTTGGGGGATAGCTCCGCCACCCCGAAACTGGCCGTCACATGGATGTCTGAGCCGTTAAACGGGATGGACATGGCCGCAATTTTGGCTCTGATGCGGTCCGCCAGTTCCATGGCCCTGTTTTTATCGGTTTCAGGCAGGATCGCAATAAATTCCTCTCCCCCGTACTTGGCCAGGAGGTCTTCTTTTCTGATATTTTCCCTTACCATGCGGGAGACCTTTTTCAATACTTCGTCCCCACCCAGGTGGCCGTAGGTGTCGTTAACCCGTTTAAAGTGGTCCAGGTCGAACATGAACACGGAAAGGGGCCGTTTATGGCGCAGGGCCCCGGCGGACTGGCTCAGCAGTTGTCTTTCAAAGGCACGGCGGTTGTAGCAGCCGGTTAAGGGGTCTATGGCGGCTGCATCGTTGAGGGCCTCGATCTCGATCTGTTTGGACAGGGCGGCGGCGCATCCCTGGAGGATGAGGCGGACCACTTCGTCGTGGAAGGGGGTGAGCCCTTTTTGGGGCATCATATAGAGGCGGGCGGAACAATTTTCCTCTTTCAGGTCATAGTGAACCAGGGTGTCCAGGCTGAATTTTTCCTGGAGTTCTCCCTTTTCAAATTCATGGTTCAGGTAGCGGATATCATCGGCATTGCCCATGTTAAAATCCCTGATCAGGATTTCTTCGATGGATGATTTATACATCCTGGGATCCAGCCATACATCCAGGCCGGCCTCTTTTTTGACCACAAAGGCAAACAGCCGGTAGTCCAGGATCTCCTTGAGGCAGTCGGCCACCTCATTGATGATCCCCTGGGCGCTGGATTTCCGGTTCAGGGCAACAATGTGCCGGCTCAGCTTGTTGTAGGCATCCGCCCGGCGGATTGAAGAGGTAAACACAAGGCTGAGAACGCCTGACAGGTTCCGGCTGAATTTGTTTATGGTCTTTTTCATTGGCTTTCCTTCTCAAAACGCTGTTAACTTCCGAAAAGGAAATGAAGCAAAGGGTGTGCCAATGGGTGTGTTATGTCTATATGTCTATAGAATACAGGCGGTTGTGGCATTGGGTGCCGATGGGCGGCCCGGGGAAAGGGGAAAAAACTGCAGTCCTTTCCCACGGGGGGATGTCAGGGTTTTGACAGGTGTGGCGGACGGGGGTCAGAGGGTTCCCTTCAGTCCGATGGCCTCGGCCGCAGGCCTCATGCCCATGATGGTTTCAGTGATCAGTTCGGTGAGCTCCATGTCCAGGAATTCTGCCCCTTTTAGGATGACGCTCCTGTCCACGGCCGCGGCAAAGCGTTTGTCCTTGAATTTCTTTTTTACGGATTTGGCCTTGATATCCAGGATGCTTTTGGAGGGCCTGACCAGGGCGGCACTGGCCACAAGGCCGGTGAGTTCGTCAATGGCATAGAGCGTTTTTTCCAGGCGGGTCTCAGGCTTGACATCAGAGCAGATGCCCCAGCCGTGGCTGACAACGGCCCGGATATACTCCTCGGGCCAGTTATGTTCCCGGAAAAGCTCCACGCATTTGACGCAGTGCTGGTCCGGATACATCTCATAGTCCAGGTCGTGCACCAGACCGATGATTTCCCACTTGTCCGCCTCTGCCTCTTCCCCGGATAGCCGGGCAAAATGGCCCATCACCGATTCCACGGTCAGGGCGTGTCGGATCAGTCCCTGTTTTGAGTTGTATTTTTTAAGCAGTTCAAAGGCGTCTTCCCGGGTCGGTGTGTAGGCACTCATCTCATATACTCCCATAGTATTGCAATTTACAGGGTTTAGCGTACAATCAAATAACCTTTAACCACCTTAAAGTCAATGGGGCGCGAATTGAACGGGACTGGAAAGACGGAGACAAACACAGCGGCGGCAAAGTTGGGGGCATTGGCTAAAATATGGGCAGGCGCAGTGATGGCTTTCGGGATGGCATGCCCCTTTATCCCCCAGTCAACCTTTCTGATTGTCCTTTATCCCTTCCTGGCGCTGAACGGTTTTTTTCTCTTCCGGCTGGCCCGGCTGGCTAAAGAGGTAAATGAAGAGGGAAATGAAGAGAGGGGGGCAAGGGGGCGGCTGGAACGGGAGCGCGGCGAGATGGCCCTGGCACTGGAAAGGGAAAAGGCTGCCCAAAAGGAATTAAAAGACAAACTTGCCGGCTCCGAGAAATTGAAAAACCTGGGCCTGCTCGCCGGAAGCGTGGCCCATGATCTGAACAATATTCTGTCGGGTATCGCCACCTACCCCGAAGTCCTGCTCATGGATGCCAACCTGGATCCCGGTGTCCGCCAGGGGATTCAGATGATAAAGGATTCGGGCCGGAAGGCCTCTTCCGTTGTCAGCGACCTGCTGACCATATCCAGGGGAAGCCGGGCGGACAAGCAGATTCTCAACATCAATACCGTGATTGAACGATATATGAGGGCGGCGGAATTCCATAAGATCACCAAGACCTATCCCGGGGTGGAGATCGAGGTGGAAACAGAGCCGGAGCTTCTCAATATCAGCGGGTCCTATATCCATATTGAAAAGGCGGTAATGAATCTCATGCTCAATGCCGTGGAGGAAACGGCGGCCCGGGAGGGCGGAAAGGTCTCCCTGTCCACGGCTAATTTTTATGTGGATGAAGGGGAGGACCCAAATCTTTTTGCCGATCTGCCAAGGGGCGAATCGGTGGTGCTGCGCGTCTTTGACAACGGATCCGGCATCCCCGAAGACTGCCTGGATAAGATTTTTGACCCCTTCTACACCCAGAAGGAAATGGGGAAGAGCGGCACCGGCCTGGGCCTCACCGTGGTGCAGAATGCGGTGCAGGACCACAACGGGGCCATCCGGGTGGATTCGGACCATGACGGCACCCGGTTTGAGCTGTATTTTCCAGCCATCCGGGCGGAGCTGCCCAAAAAGGATAATGGGGCCTCCCTGGATGAGATCCGGGGCAGGGGGGAAACCCTGCTGGTGGTGGATGACCTGGCCAGCCAGCGGAAAATCGCTGCATCCATTCTCAAGAAACTGGGCTACCAGGTTTTCACCGTGGCGGACGGGGAAGCTGCGGTGGAATTTGTTAAAACCAATTCAGTGGACCTGCTGGTGCTGGACATGATCATGTCACCGGACATTTCCGGCCTTGAAACCTTTAAGCGGATCAGGGAAATCTATCCGGACCAGAGGGCCATTCTTGCCAGTGGACATTCCATGTCAGAAGATGTATTAAAGGCCCAGGCAATGGGGGCGGGAAGCTTTGTCAAAAAGCCCTATACCATATTAGACATGGGCATTGCCGTTAAAGAAGAACTGGAAAGGAAGGGACAGGGTTAAGCCGATGGAAATTTTAAAAACAAAAGCGGAGATGCAGGCATGGTCAAAGGAAATGAAACGCCGGGGCAGGACCATCAGTTTTGTCCCCACCATGGGGTATCTCCACCGGGGCCACATCTCCCTGCTGGAAAAGGGAAAACCCCTGTGTGATGAGCTGGTCTTAAGCATTTTTGTCAATCCCACCCAGTTCGGCCCCAATGAAGACCTGGACGCCTATCCCAGTAATATTGAAAATGATTTGAAATTGGCAGAGGCCGCAGGCACCACCGCAGTCTTCCTGCCTAAAACAGATGAGATGTACGGGGAAAATTACCAGACCCGGGTGGCCCTGGACCACCTGCCCAATTACCTTTGCGGCAAATCCCGGCCCGTCCATTTCAGCGGGGTGGCCACAGTGGTTACCAAATTGTTCAACATTGTCATGCCCGATGTGGCTGTATTCGGCAAAAAAGATTACCAGCAGCTGCAGATCATCAAGCAATTGGTTCAGGATCTGGATTTCGATATTGAGATCATCGGCGGGGAGATCGTCAGAGAGGACGACGGCCTGGCCATGAGTTCCAGAAACGCCTATTTGACACCGGAACAGCGGAAGACAGCCCTCTGTCTTTCAAAGGCCGTGGCCCTGGCCAAGGAAAAAATTGCAGGTGGGGCCCGTTCTGCCGCTGAGGTTGCCGGTGAAATGGCTGACTATATCCACGGCTTTGACCATACCCGGGTGGACTACATTGAATTCTGCGATCCCGTCACCCTTGAACCCATGGCATCCATCGACCGGCAGACGGTGCTGGCCATGGCCGTCCAGGTGGGAAAATCCCGGCTGCTGGACAATGCCCTGATTGACCCGCCGGATTAATCCAGTACTATCACCACACGGCATTCTTTTAAGAACCGATGCCGTTCCGTGGCTTTTTCCAGGGCTTTGGCATCGGCCAGGCTCACCACAAGCGCCCCTGTTTTGTCTCCGCCCCGGCGCAATGCCTTGAACACCAGGGGGTTGGACCCGATCCTGCGGAAGGAGAGCGCCGTGGACATCTCGCATGAATAGGTGACCACTCCATACTGGACGGCGAATTCCCTGCTCACAAACAGGGAGGAATAGACTTCCCTTCCCTGCTCTCCAACAATTGTGGGGTAGAGAATGGGCTCAAAGCCCAGGCCCCTGGCATCCACAATGAGGCCGGAATAAAGAATCCGGTTGGACGGGGGCGTGGCATCCGGCAGTGGTTTTCCGGGTTTGGGCTTCTGCTCGCTGATTTTCGGAATCTGCCGGATGTGGTCCGGCAATACCAGCTGGAGGAAACCGCCGAAGACAGGTGCCTCCATTCGGACTTCCACATCCATGGCTGAGGTATAAATCTGGCGGGTAATGGCGGCGTCCTGGGCGGTCTTTTCAATGCCCGCCAGGATTACGTCGTGGGAGGAGGCGTATTCCCCCACACTCAAATCCGGGGTGATGGGGATCTGCTTGAGGATGGCGATGATGTTCCGGATGGCATGTGCCCTGGCCGAGCCGGGCATGGCCACGGGCTCCCCATCTGGCCCGGCCTCGGGGGCAGCCTTTCCCGTGACCAGAACCTTTCCCGTACTCCAGTTGACGGCTCCGGTGTCAAATTCCCTGATGCAATGGGAACCGGCGGCGCCTGCCGGTGCTGTCCCGGCGGCCAGGGAGAATCCACAGACCAGAATAATAAAGACCAGCCGGATCAGGGGCCTTACCCTCATTTTAGTTTACCTCCCCGGAAAGAAGGGGGGAGGATTCGATGAAATCCGCCAGGGCCCTTATATCCTCCGGACCGAACACCGGTACATCGGGCCGGACATCGGAATCCGTCACAAAGGCAATGAGGTCGGGGTCTTCCAGGCAGAGGGGGGCCTTGTGGGGACCGGCGGTACGGAAGATTTCTATTTTGGGCAGGGCCAGGGTTTTAAAACCTTCGCCGATGATGAGATCTGCATCCTTTAAATAGGCGCGGATTTTCTGGATATGGGAGCGTTCATCGTTTTTGACCAGGGCCACCCGGGTGTCCGTGACCACGAGGGTGGCGTCTGCGCCGGCTTTTTTATGCCGCCAGGAGTCCTTGCCCTCCTTATCAAAATCAAAATTGTCATGGGCGTGTTTCACCGATCCAATGGAGAGGCCCCGGGCGGTGAGTTCCCGGATCAGTTTTTCAACCAGGGTGGTCTTGCCTGAGTTGGATTTGCCGACGATTAATACTATCTGAGGGGTCATTTGTTTTATCGTTTATGGTTAATAAAGTAGTTAAAGATAGGATTGCTCTTCCTTAAAGTCAAGCCGGTGAGCACTTGATCCAACCGGGGCTGAAAACAGAAAACGGGCTTGAATTGCCCGTTTTCTGTAAAAAAGCAAGCCATTGACTGCCTTGCATATAATTTGCGATCAAAAAGATCAATTTCCACCCGAAGGTGTTTCACTGTTTCGAACGCCGCACAGGGACTCGAACCCTCCGGCTCAGCAAAGTCGCGGACCCGGATACCGTCAACCTAACGTGCTTGAATTTCAAGATTATCCCAATGGGGAACCGGTGTCAATGGTTTTTCTGAGAGGCAGAATGACCACCGGCCCGAATGGGGTGCCCGGCCTGATTGATCAATTTTAAGCGGCTCTAAACTTGCTCCGTAAAAATCCCTTAAACTCGTCCTTCGTCCTCAGACAAAAGTGATTTTTTAACTCCGCTGCATTAAGAGCCGCTATAAAATTGCAATCTGATGGCACGGCCACCCCATCCGGGCCTCAGCGGCAGTCTTGATAATTGTGCCTTAACCCAAAAGGCCATGTATAAAGCATGCCCTGATTCGGCACAGAGGAACGAATACCCCGGAGAGCGGTATCAGGTGCTTTGGAATTTCCCTGACAAAGCAGGATACCCATGTCGTAATGTGCTCTTTAATGTTCGACTTGCCGCTTAAAATCCTTATGGGTCTTTATAAGAAATACTGCTATTACGAAGAGGTAAAGGATGATTAGAATCGGAAAAAATGTTGCTGAAATTTTAACTCCGGCGATCAGTTCGATGTATATTCTGCATAAAATTATCCAGATCAATATATTTGTACAAAATAATATCCAGTAGCCCATTGCCGAAGTTTTATTAATCGTGGCGTTCATCCTTGAAGGGTGGAGCCAGTATTCCTTATTGGGGATATTAATGGCGTCTGGTACAGCCCTGATAAAAACGTCAGTGAACCCATAACCAATTAATGTATAAGCAGATAAAAAGGCCAATTGAACGATTAAAAATGTCAGTTTCGTTGAATTGGCACCGCTTCCCATTAAATTGAAAGAATTCGATACGATCTGTTGAGGAAGAAATGGGTACGCTGTTAGCACCGAGAGAATAATCGCAAGCATTGATAAAAAGTAAAAACTTTTTGATCGCTTTTTATTATACCATAAACGCATAGAGCCCCTTAGTTACAAATAAGTCGAAAATTTTTAATCTAAAAAATTCAGATATTCCGGTATTAAATTGATTTTTAACGATTGGACTTACGGGCCGCGCTACTGCACTTGAAAAAGGCTGAGCTACTCGCGGTCCCGTCCAGCGATGGGGTGAGAATTTGTCAAAAGCACTCCTTATTGACATTGTCTATGCCTTATCACTCAATTCATTTCTTAAACCATTCACCTTTTTATAAATCTCTTTTGCGTTATCAATATCATAAAATGTTAGTGTATTTTTCCCATAAAATCCTGAAAAAAAATCCATGCCTGTATTATCGTACATTCCAGTCATAAAATTAGAATTGCCAAATTTTATTGTTCCATTTCCATCGCTTCTTTCAGAAATATTTATAGTTGGTATTCGATCTATATATTCAGCTTGAATGTTTTTTCTGAACATGTTTGTTATGGTCAAAATTCTTTTATTAGTAACGGCATAGATTGTTTTTAGCTTTTTTTTCTTTTTATATATAAATCTTCCGAAAATAAAATAGAGACCTACTATAACAAATGGAACACCAAATAACGCAAAAGGGATAATGGCGGCGGATGGAGCAGCTTTTCCTGATAATACCCCAATCCCTATAACACTAGCTTCCCAGAAGATGGCAAAGCCACCCCATAGCAAACTAAATGGAACAAGAAATAAATCTGATGATGTAAAAAATACATCAGGGTTTGGTCTTCCCTTCCATAAAATTTTTTCTCCTTTTAATAATTCTTCATCAATTAAATGTTCCATGATTTGCTCCTAATCAGTGCATTTTGAAATTAAATCTCAACAAAAACATTTTATTTAGCGCAGGAGAACGTTGCTCTTCTGCGGTCGCGGCTTTTTGCGACCCGTAGCAAGAGCATTGTTGGAAACCCATATCAACTCTTAAAATGCTATTTATGGGGTGTTTTATCGAGATTTGTTCTATATATTCAGTCTGTTGGCTTGGTTCACTGTCCAAACATTCGGGTCCGCCGCAGTCCAACCCCCTTTTTCGACAAATAAGAGATCATATAGGTGTAGATTGCGTAGTTAACTTTGTTTTGGTTTTTCGTTTGCTCAATTTATCTAAATTAGGAGGTTCACAGTTGTTAGAAAAAAATGATTTTAGGATACTCCAAATAATTTTAATATCCATAACTAATGACCAATTATTAATATAGAATACGTCTAATAAATATTCATGGGTTTGAGAGATGTTTTTTCCTCGAATTCTTGAAATCACACTGCCGGATGAAAAGAGCCCAGGTTTTATAGATAATATTACATTTTGAATATTATTTGTTATTTCAAAATGTTGCCAATGGAATTCTCGTTTTGGTAATGGGCCAATAATTGACATATCTCCTTTAAGTATATTTATAAGAATTGGCAAATCATCTAAGTTGTATCTTCTTATAAATTTGCCAACTCTGGTGATGCGATTATCGTTCTCCGTAGCCCAAACAGGGCCTGTAAAGTTTTCGTCATCCAATGCCATGCTACGAAATTTAAAAATGCGATATTCTTTTCGATCGCGGCCAAGTCGATCCTGAGAAAAGAAAACGGGCCCTATAGAGTCAAGCTTTATCAATATAGGGACTATTAGAAAGAGAGGTAACAATATGATTAAAAATAATAACGCTATACTAAAATCAAAGATGCGTTTAATTAATCCCTGTATATTATAAAAATTCGGAGAGATTTCTAAAGTAACAGAATCATTTAGTTGTTTTATGGTTGTTTCATCAATACCTTTGTGTTTTTTAGACTTTAATTTTGGTCTGGTAAGTAAGAAGGTAATTGTTGGAAGGCAAAGAGACATGATCAATGAAAGTGTTAGAACTATCTTTACCGAATATCCACAGGTCATTAATGTTCCGGTTATTATTGTCAATAATATATAAATTATTGATCCAATACGTATACTGTTCTTTAAATCATTCTTACTGGGATATGAACTATACTGATGGTTTTTAGTCATGTTTTTCTCTATGTATCGCTATAATGTCCCAACAAAGTAGGCCAATGAATAAGCCGTAAGCAATTACGGTTCCTGCTGCATGCAGATTAGTTATAAATTCGCCTGGCCAACCTTCAATTGTTGCAGTATTTGTATATTTTTTAAAAAGCCAAAGAAGAGTCCAAAGCCCTGTTGATATAAAAAAATCTTTCAATAAACATAGAGTATACGGCCGCAGCATATACCATAACTCCAGCAGAAAGGCTGTATCTTGCTTGTCTTTAATTACAGTTTTTTCTTCAGACATTTAATCTCTACCATTAAAAATGAAATGCTTTTTGTTGATCCAATTGAATGTTTACTTTTAGAATTCATCTCCATAATTTTGACTGATATATTATTTTTTCAATTCTACTTTAGCATTATTTTTTTCATAATCAACATATTTCAATTTTATATTAAATGATGTGTAATAGCATCGCGTTCATGGGGGCATGCCCCCCAAAAACAGTACAATGTGATATGTTAGGATCTCCGAGCTAAAAAGGAGATCAAGATGAAAAAGAAACGCTATTCTGAAGAACAGATCGTCAAAATTCTGCTTGAAGCCGAGAAACAGGAAAGACCTATCGCTGAATTCTGCAAGCTGGGAGGATTCTCCGAGCAAAGCTATTACCGCTGGAAAAAGAAATACGGTGGCATGTCCGTTCCGGATGTAAAGCGGCTGCGAGAGTTGGAGAAGGAGAACGTACGATTAAAAAGGCTCCTGGCTGAACGGGACCTCGAAGTTGATGCTCTAAAGGCGGTGGTCTCAAAAAAGTGGTAAAGGTCCCGGATCGCAGGAAAGCCGTACATACTATGACGGAACGGGGCCTTTCAGAATACAAAGCATGTCTGTTTTTGAAGATAAGTCGGTCAAGCTACAGATACCAAGCAAACCCAAGGGATGACACTGTTTTGGTTATCTGGCTAAGAACATTCTCTGGTAAGTATCCGAGGCATGGGTACCGCCAGGCCCATATGCAGTTGGTCAGATCCGGGATGATCATCAATCATAAGAAAGTCGAGCGGCTCTGGCAGGAACAAGGGCTGTGCGTGCCGAGGGTCAGGCGCAAGAGGCGGCGTGGCAAGGGGACAACGCTGCCAATATCAGCGAAGTATCCCAATCATGTATGGACTGATCAACGACAAATATTTTTTTCCTTCAACGACAATTAAAACTCCCGTTCCCCAACCTGCGTAACCATTTAATTTCATTAAAAAATACTTGCAAAACAATTCTGATTATGTTTTTTAAGACCATCCTTCCGGAGGATAAGGCTATGCTGGAGAGCAACCTGAGCGCCGAGAAGGTGACTGAAGTATGAGGGGCCGTATTTTCCACGTACGGCCTTTCGCTTTTTGCTCTCATACTTTGGTCTATAATGCGCTAAACTCCGGGGGTTTGGGGGCTGGCCCCCATTATAATCCGGTAAAAAGTCCTTTTAATTACCATCACAAAACCCGGTTCTTCCATGGGTTAAGCCCTCTATCGATAGTATCCGTCCGATAGTGCTTGCTGACGGCATTGGTTCAATATTTTCCGCTTCCATCTCCTTGCTGATAGCACCGGCACCGCAGTTCAGGCCTCGATTGTATAAATCCAGTCGGATCATTTTAATAATCTCAACAATCTCCTGCCTGGTATATCTGGTCTCGATCATTATTCGGCCTCCATTTTAGCCTGTTCCATGCGATAGCTTTCCACATTCAATTCAAGGATGATACTGTGATGAACGAGTCTGTCGATGGCTGCTGCCGTTGTCATAGGGTCCTTAAAAATCTGTTCCCACTTAGAGAACGGAAGATTGCTCGTGATCATCAGGCTGCCCTGTTCATACCGTTCCGCCAAAAAGGTAAACAGCACTTCCATTTCTCCCCGGCTTTGTTGGACATACCCAATGTCATCTATAATCACAGCATCAAACCTGGAGAGGGATTTGAGTTTTTTGGTTAGCTCAAGATCCCTTTTGGCAATCAGCAGATCCTGGACGAGCTGACTGCATGAGATAAAAAGAACCTGCTTACCCTTTGCAATTAATTCATGGCCAATGGCACAGAGCAGATGGGTTTTCCCGCTACCCGGATTACCAAAGGCCAGGATGTTTTCACAGCGCTCTAAAAAAGCGCCGTTGACCAGGACACTTAAATGATTGGCAACCTTTAAGGGGAGGCGCTTTTTATCAAAATTCTCAAATGTCTTGGAAGATGGCAACTTGGATGCCCTCAGGTTACGTGATATCCGGTTCTGCCAGCGGACTTCGCATTCGAGACTCAACAATTGTAAGAGGTACTTTTCATATCCCCATGCCTCCGCCCTGGCCTGATCCGCCATTTCTTCATAACTGCGGCGCATGGTCGGCATATGGAGGCTTTTAAGATTGGTGTCTATCTGATCCCGATCATTGATCATGCCGCCACCCCCTTGAGCAATTGGTCATAACGAGTCAAATCAACTGCCTGGATATGAACATCATCCGGCCTGCTGACAGAGGCGTTGGACTCAATAAGGCGTTTAACAGCCTCTTTGCTGATTTCCTGATCCTCGTTTATTAGAACCATCAGGGCGCTGTCTACTGCCACCTCGCTTGTCTTTGCTGCCAGGTATAATATTTTCAGATACCTTGCTGCTGAGCTTTTAACGGTATAACGCTTTCTTAAATGATCGTAGGCAATCCGGAACCGGCTGGTGGGGAACATGGCATTACGATAACGATAATTTTCAAATGCCCCCGGTTTTTTGACCAGGCTGTCAATGATATGCCGGTAATTGATTTTATATTTGCCCTCACCCCGCAACCTTGGCAAAGTATCGACCTTTCTCTGGCCGTACCAGACCTCCAGGCATTCCATGTAGAGGCGGACCTGGATATTTTCTCCTATGAGCCTGCTGTCTACAGAGTAAACGTTGTGATTGACCCGAATGGTACTGCTGGGACCAACCTTTAAATCCATCTTTTTACATGCATCAAGCCGGCGTTTGGGCAACCGGTGTAGGAGATCCAGTTCTTGTGTAAACCGTTTCCTACGACCGGCATTTAGCTGTGCGAACAGTTTGGCCAGGAACAAGTCATATTCTTCCCGGTCTTTAAAATCCCGGTGTCCTCTCAGCATCAGGGCCTGGTCAACGGCTTTTTTGAACCGATAATTGCGCTGCTCCACGTCTCCATTTTCATTGGGGCTGGCAGGGTTAGTTTTGCAAGGAATGATACCGTAATGGTCAACAAGATCCTGATACCTGCTGGTGAACTCCTCAGGGTGACTTACCTTGTTAACAGCGGATGTCAGACAATCGGTGCGATGTTGCTGCGGCACACCACCAAGTTCCCATAGGGCATTTTGCAGGCCCTGGCTCAGGCTTTCGAAACTCTCTGAAAAACAGACTGTACCTGTCTCCCAATTGGAATAGGTCAAAACAAAATGGTAGATCAGGTGGTCAAAAGGGACGCCGCCTATAGTGACGCCCAGTTTATCCATGTGGGTGAAGTCTGACTGGCATAATTCGCCAGGCTTATGAATTTGAGCAAAAAAGATTTCTTTGGGCGGCCCCTCTGTAGCACGCCATTGCTTTATTCTCCGTTGCAGGGTCCGTAATTGTCCATCGGCGAACCGGCCGGGGTGTCTGCGTTGCAAATCCTCAAACAGTGTCTTGGCCTCCAGACCTGGATTTATGGTCAACATGCCTTTGATACCATCCCAGGTCTCCTCAAACGGATCTTTGCGTGTGCGCCATGTATGATCCGTTTTGAGTTCACTCGGCAACTTCCCGTGTTCACGGTACTTTCGAGCTGTTTTTTCATCCATTCCAGCTTTCATTGCTGCTATCCCGAAACTCTTCTCTGACTGAATCAACTTGAACAACCTCCTCACTTGCTGGTCCGTTACCATCCAAATCTCTCCTTCTGTTCAATTTGGATGTTTCTACCATTTTTTTTGATTCTTAAATTTCGGGAATTTTAATTGTCGTTTGGCGGGAATTATAAATGACGCTGATCAATGGACCTATGATTTCATGGAAGATTCCTGCCTTGAAGGGCAGCGGCTGAGATTTTTAACGGTGGTTGACGAATATACACGAGAAAGCCTGGCAATCCACATTGATACCTCAATACCATCTTCACAGGTGAAAATCGTTTTGCAGATTCTATTTGCAACCCGTGGGGTTCCAACATACATCAGGAGCGATAATGGGCCTGAGTTTATTGCATATAAAATCCAGGACTGGCTCAAAGAGCAAGGGGTGAAAACCAAGTACATTGAGCCAGGCAAACCATGGCAGAATCCTTTTGGAGAAAGCTTTAACAGCCGGTTCAGAGACGAATGTCTGAATCAGGAGGTCTTCTATTCCGTCCCGGATGCCAGGGCAATCATAGAGACGTGGCGCCAGTACTACAACACGAAAAGATTGCATAGCAGCCTGGGATATCAGACACCGGAAAACATTAGAAAGGAATGGGAACAATCTTATATGGGGGCTCTGCCCCCAAGCCCCCGGGGTTTAACGCCTACGGGCCATCCGGATGGGCCAAAGGAAAAGGCCACGCTATGAACATGGCCCATCCGTATTGGCACCTGCCGCAGTGCTCGGGTCGCTCCCCAGCGTTGCCCTATCCCCTGGGCAGGTATTTGAAAAGTAGCAAAGGAAGTGGTACACAACAACAATATTTTGAAAATTCGGAGCCTTCCTAACATTGCGGGTTGTACTAAAGAAGGGGGCAAGTCAATGGCACCGCAGGCGCCATGAACGTCAGCGTTAACCGGCAAGACGTAGTGGCGCTTCTTTTGTGCTATTCAAGCACAAAAGAAGCGCCGCGGTGGAATGTCCGAGTTGAACGCTTTTGTTAGCCGTTACTTCCAAAATTCCCACCATTTTGCGCCAGTTATTTTAATTAATTCTTGATCAATATTGAGATTGCTATTCGCTGCCATAAGGTAGCTATCATTTAGCAACCGATACAAATCATCTGATAATTTTTCATATACATCCTGTTCTTTGCCATCAAAACCTAAATCATTCCAAGAACCCATGCCGCCAAATACCCATGCAGCCTGTGACGCTGCTATAAGTTGAGTTGCTTCGAGATCTAAGAAATTATCAGGTGATATATCCTTATGGTACACGTCACTATAGGGTTTATCTGAATTTAATGCGGAAAGTCCTTTATCGAAAGCATTAGCGAAACCTTCTAGGTCATGGCTACGAGCAAACTTAGATATTTCCACCAAATTACTGGATAGCTCTGCTTTTATTTTTGAGCCATCTAAGTTTTCATAAATTAAAGTTTTCTCACCAGATGCTATACGGCCGTACGTAACTTGCCATATCAATTTTTTAGGGTGGTTTTGATTTCCTACTTCCCATCTAGCCTCCCAATAGTCACTACCATTTGGACTAATAGTTTCAATTAACCATCGTCCACCGCCTCCAACAAAACCAACTGACATTCTATCTGAGATATCCTTGTCGCCTGATGGGCCATAGACAAGTCTAAAAGCAAAAACACCTTCCTTTTTTAGTTTTTCAAACCAATCTACTGGAGATTTTGCATAGAGTTTTTCTTCTTTATTATCTATATCAACAAATTTTACATACTCACAGAATGTGAATGTTGAGTTTTCTGGGAAAAAGGGCCCTATATCTGAAGTAAACCCTTGAATAAAAGAGTTGCCATAAATTGTAAGAGCAATTATTTGTGCGATTGGGCCTTGCATATATCTCCTATACGGCTAACGTGGCCATCAGTTGCCGCCAGGGCTTCCACTGAACGGCCAAGTATTTGATGATGACCAATTTGGAACTGACTTTCCAAATTCGTCAGGCCCTGGCGGTCAAATGCATGGCATGGTTCTGTGCAGCCTTAGTATTTACCTTGAGTTCTGAATTTTTTGATGTTTTTGTTTTCGGGTTGTTTCCTGATTTCAACCCAATATTCTTCTAAAACATTATCATCTATTTCAACATCTGTATTGTACAAAGCATTTTTACCATCTTTTCGACAACCAGTGATCCAATATTCATCGCCGCTTTCCAGTTCGTAATAATTTGCTTTGAACCCATCGCCTTTCAGTGACTGAAAACTTTTCCCTTTGTACTTGAGTGTTTTGCCACTTTTTGAGAATGAGACTCTTCCAATTCGAGCCGGGCCAGATAGTCCACTCTCACCCGATTTATTTTCAATCCACATTATTCTTGACGTATTATTCATTTTATTTCTTTACACAGAACGTTTGAGCCAACCAGCCGGCCCAAACTGCTGGAACCTTGCACAGCCTTCTTGGAAAACCCGGCAGGTTGCCCCGGTCTGGTTCGGTGATTGGTTATACTCAAGCTATTATTTTAAGATTAAATAGCCACCACACCACGCCTTTCCAGACTCGCTGCTAACTTTTATGAACAAGGTTCTGAACGAAAATGCCTCATTACTTCTAAAACCAACATAACAGCCGTTGTCGCCCTTATCCACCCAACCGCATTTTATGGAAGGATTGGCCAAGTTTACTTTTAAGGCGTCTTCTTCACACAATGAATCTGGATGGTTAAGCATATAGTTTTGTGCGATAATTATCATTTCTTCTTCACTAACCCCATCAGAAATAACAATATCTGAGTATTTTGATTCAATCAGCATTGGGTCTGGCGTACTGGATGAACAACCGACCAGGAATAGTAGAATTATTATGATAGAAAATTGTTTCATAGTTTTAACAATATAATGTGTGGTTCTGTATATCCTTCAAATTATTTTATAATTTGACTGGATAGACAAAGTCAAGTATCATTTCCCTAACTGGATAACACCGAAATTTTAACGTTATCAAAGTTTGATATCATGCTAAAAGTCCCGCCAGCCCTAATCAAAAAATATGACCGGCTGCTGGTTAACAGCGAAGCACAGCCAAAAGAATATCCTGCTTATCGGAAATGGCTCAGGTACTATCTTGATTTCTGCAAAAAATATGATCATGGGTATGCAGACTCCGAAAGCTTATTGATTTTTGTTGATAAACTGAAATCAAAGAAGCAGAATTTATTTCAGCAAGATCAAGCCCAAAAGGCTGTAAGGCTTTACTATGCAGGACTCGAACAACAAACACAAGCACAAATATCTGAGCATAATAATCTCAAGACTGCGCCCTTGATTCAAGAGGGAGTAAGCCCTTTCAGCGCAGGCAATGAAAACGATCTCTGGAATCAGTCCATGCAATCATTAAAAAATGAAATACAGGTCCGTCATTATTCAAATAAGACCCTGAAATCTTATTCATTGTGGGCTGAAAAACTACGTTATTTTGTCAAAGGGAAAAATCCTGAAACTCTGAACGTTGAAGATGTGAAAGGTTTTCTAACATTCCTTGCTGTAAAGAAAAAGGTTTCAGCTTCTTCCCAAAACCAGGCGTTTAATGCCTTGTTGTTTTATTTCAGGCATGTGTTGAAAAAAGAATTCGGTAAGGTGGACGGGGTAGTCAGAGCCAAAAGGAAACCGTATGTGCCTGTGGTGCTGTCCAGGGAAGAGGTTGATCGGGTTATTAACTGTCTGGAATACCCATATGATCTGGTAGTGAAGCTTTTGTACGGATGCGGTCTGCGTTTGGCGGAATGCCTGAAGTTGAGAATAAAGGATTTTAATTTTGATCATAACCTAGGGGCTGTTTCTAAATAAATCATGCTAACCAAACCAAGCAAGAAGCAATAAGCACCATTGCATGGTAACTGCTGGCGAGTTTCTCATATCGAGTCGAAACTCGCCGACAGGATTTTATTTTTGCGAAAAAGCATTCCACCAAATGTCGTTCCTTATAAAGGTGTTTATCAATTTTTCTCTGAACCGTTCTGTTTCTTCTTGATGGGATAATGACCTTAGAACCTTTAGATTCAACAATTTCAATAAGTTTGTCAGTATCATATGCTCTATCAGCAAGGAATTGATCTGCTTCTATGTCTGCCATTAACTCATAAGAAGGTACCATATCATGAACATTACCCCCGGTCAGTTTTATTCGTACTGGATTACCAAGGCCATCAACCACAGCATGGATTTTTGTTGTTAAACCACCTCGACTTCGCCCAATGGCCTGAGAGTATTGTCCACCTCGTGCCCCGCAACCGTGTTGGTGAAGTTTTACGTAGGATCCGTCTATCATACCGGATTCTTTATCCTGGTTCTTTGCGACATTATTGAGAAGATCATCCCATGCTTCCAAAGAGGTCCATTTTGCAAATCTTTTATACACCGTTTGCCAAGGCCCGAATCTTTCAGGAAGATCACGCCAAGGAGCCCCTGTTTTTAAAATCCACAAAATCCCGTTAAACATTAATCGGTTATCTTTGGGCTTCCGCCCTCGTGTTTCTTTTTTGGGTGGTGCAAGTATTGGTTCTATTTGCTTCCATTTTTCATCTGAAATAGAGTGTCTGTTCATAAACAGGACGAAATCATCCCCCATTTCAAATGTCTAGATTATTTTAAACTTTTTTGGAAACAGCCCCTAATCACCATCCACGATGGGAAAGGGAAAAAGGACCGGACCGTTCCAATACCGGAGACGGTCCGCAGGGAACTTGAACGGCAGACAAGTTATGTCGTTGATGTTCATGAAGATGATCTTAAAGAGGGTTTCTCCGGTGTTTTTATGCCCAATCGCCTTGAGGTGAAATATAAAAATGCGCCCAGAGAATTAACCTGGCAATGGTTTTTTCCTGCAAAGGAGCTGACTTTTGTGGCGGATTCCAACGAATACCGCAGGTATCATCTTCATGAAACTCATGTTCAAAAGGCTATAAAAAGAGCAGTCAGGAAATCAAAAATCATTAAGCGGGCGACAGCCCATACCTTCCGGCATAGTTTTGCAAGTCATCTGCTCCAGGCAAATTACGATATCAGAACGATTCAAGAACTTTTAGGGCATAGTGACGTTAGAACGACCATGATTTATACACACACAGTAAAATCAACAACATTGAAAGAAATCAAAAGCCCATTGGATCTCTGAAACGCATTCAATCCTTGAGGAGAAGTAATCTCGCGACGAGCACTTATGGTATAAACTGTCGCTTTTGGTTCTGATCCCCGACCGCAACATCTGGTATGCAAGCATATTTTGAGCCGGGGGGCTAAAATCAAGATTATGCCCTGCTAAATTGGTAGGCGTGGCAAGTATTATAGGAATAAAGATTATTCACGTCCCATAATCCGGGCTATTGATCCATCTCTCTGCATTTCTTTGATTACTTTGTTTATTTTTGGAATGATCGCTTTTGTGGGTGATCGTTTTGAAAAAGCAAAATGAAATTTATCTTTGCAAAATTTGTTGGGAACTGTTTTGAATTTTGTTTTATCGACAGTTTTTGAAATAAGGAGCGGAGCGATTAATATTTCAGACTCGATAAAGCAATCAATACGCCCTGCAGCTAATTTTCTAAAGTTGAGTTCGATATTTCTAGCGTAACTTATTTCAAACCCATGAGCGGCAATTGCATTTTCAAAGTCCTCACAATGGCGATAACCACTAACCAGGCCGATTTTATAGGGTTTAAGGTCTGAAAAGGCAGACAAAAAGGCTGGTGGTTGTTTTTTAGTTGAAAAGTAAACGACTAACCCTGTGGTGATGACGGGATCAGTATAATCTAAAAATTCAGTTCGTTCTTTCTTGAAATATATGAATGGCACACCGTCGCCTATACCGTTTTTCATATTGGAAAGTAACCGTTTCCAAGGGTATTCTTTTATAACATAATCAATGCCGATGCGATTAAATATCTCACTGGTAATTTCATCCATGCTTTGATTTCGGACACTGGTATGAAGAATGATTTTCTGAATATCCTGGGCCGCAACAGATTCCGTCTGTGTGAAGATCAACAGCACAAGAACGATGCTTAGAAAAAGGTTTCGATTAAATAAACCTTTCTTTGAATTAAGAAGATGCATTGAAAAAATTTATACCCTATCTCATAAAAATTAAAATAATTGGAGATAATCATTCCCGTTTGATAATTGCAATAGGAAAGCGGCTTTAAAATGGAATCCATCAATTGAGTTCTGGGTATGAGGATGACTCTTGGCTGAGTCGATTATGAGAATAAGCTATTGTTTCTGTTGATTTTGATTGCGAAAAGAACCCGCTATTCTGATGGCCCGGACAATCAATCGGTCCAGGGGGCGGTGTACCAGATTGGCGGCCCTGCGGATGATTGCCATGAGCCTGCGGCCGATGTCGCCCAGCCCCAGCAGGGAGGCCAGAAATTGGATGATAATTGGGATGGCGCCTGACAGGGCGTTTACCAGGGCGGTTCCGGCCCGGGCGATGCCGCCCCTGGCGATTTCCACCGTGTTTTCCAGAATGGTTCCCAGGATGTCCAGTATCCGGCCTAAATGGGCGGAGAGGGATTCAATGGCACGGTAGAGGGCAGTGAGGGCATTGATGACCGGTGTGATGCCGGTGACATCCAGGAGGCTGAGCAGCAATGGGGATGCCCTGGCGATGATTACCCGGTTGATCCACTCCGTCAGGGGGGCCAGCAGGTTTTGCTCCAGCCTGGCCATGGCGGCGGTGAGAAGGGGGATGATATTGCCGAAGAATCTTGAAAATCCCAGCCGCAGGGCCCGGAGCAGGTTGGAAAGAAAGCCGCCCGGGTCCATGAGGATGTGGCTGAATGCTTCTGTGGAACGGGCAAAAATCATGGCGGCCAGGCGGGCGGGGATGCCGGCCAGGGAGAGCAGTCTTTCCCAAAAGCGTCTCAGGCCACCCATGACATTTCCGTCCACGAAGATCTGGTTGAGGATTTCCATGGCCGCCTCCCTGGCCCTGTCCCAAAGTCCCATTTCTCCGGTGAGTTGATTGAACAGGGGGATGCGGCTCAGGATCCGCCGGATGAGAAAATCTTTTACCGGATTGATGATGCACCGGGGAAGGTCCGCCCACAGAGGATCCATCACCAGTTCCTGCAGTCTGCCCAGAAGGTCTCCCAGGGTTTCTGCCACCCGGTTCAGGAGCCGGGACACCGGCCGGATAAACCTGAGGAGAAGGCTGAGGCCCCGGTTTACGGTGCCAAATACCGTGGTGGCGGCATTTTGGGCCCAGCCGGAAAGGCGGGTGGCGCTCCGCTGCAGCCATTGGAGGGGCCCGGCGGCAAGGCCGATCACCGGGGCGGCGGCAAGGCGCTGGAGAAATGCTGATGCGGCATGGGCCAGTCCGCTGATTCTGCCCGCCACCCAGTCTCCTGCAGCGGCAATCCCCGCCCTCAGGGACTGGGTCTCCCCGGTAATTGCAGGCAAAAGGCGTTCCCTGAGGCGTTCCCGGTGCCGGATGATGCTGCCCCCCTGCTGCTCGTCCATGGCTGCGGCGGCCCTGTCCGCGCTTTGGCGCCAGGCATTTACCCTTTCCCTCATGCTGAGAAGGCCGTCCAGGGGGAGGATGGCACCGATCCGGTCCGCCATCTGCTGTACCGGTGCCGCCATTGTGCCCAGTCCTTCCCGGATCCCTTCCCATGCCTCCCGGGTTTTTTGGGTGACCCATGCCGTGATGCCGCCTTGGCCGCCGCCCCCGGTGATGCCCAGCCGGTCTCTTACCCAGTTCCAGACCGCCGCCGGCCCCTGCCTGACCGGGGCGGTCCAGGCCCAGATCCGGGACCCCAGTCCGGAGATGAATTCCCATACATCACCGGCCGCCGCCCTGAGCCAGGCCATGACCGGGGTGGCCAGGGCCGACCTGATGCCGGCGATAAGATTTCCAATGGGCCGGAAAAAGTCCCGGAGGACGGACCATGCCCCGCCGGCCATGCGGGAGAGGGTGCCCCGAAGCCGGGTCAATGCGTTGAAAAGGGGGCGGCAGTTTCCCCCGGCCAGGGCGGGGATGATTTCCGCGGCCTCTGCCCCAAGCCGGGTAAAAAGGGAGAAAAGGCTTTCCAGCACCGGGCTTGAATCTGTGATCCGGTTGAATATCCCTGCGGCGGCCCGGGTAAGTCGCTCCCTGAGGTAGGGCACAATGCCCCGGCCGGAAATTTCCCTTAGGAATGAGACCAGGGCGGGAGGGGCCACGGATGCCACAAAGGCCCGAATCCGGTCCGCCCCCCATTGGGCTGCATCGTCCACAAACGCCCTGGCCCGGTCCAGAAGGCCCGGGCCTGATTCTCCCCCGCCTTCCCCGGGGGACCTCTGGATGTGAACCGGGGCGGGGGTGATGGGTGCCCCGGCTGCCCGGGCGGGGGGCTGCCCGGCGGGGCGGTCCAGGGCCGGGGCGGCTCCCTGCTGGGCCACATGGGCCAGCTCGTGGGCCATGAGGCGGATGTCGGATTCGGATTCCCCCGGTCCCAGCCAGATGTGCCTGCCCAGGGTAAATGCCCGGGCCTTGATTCCTGCTGCAGCCTGTCTGTCCCGGGGACTGTCATGGACGGTGACCCCTGAAAAATCGAAGGGCAGGCGCCTGGAAATCACCAGCCGGGTCCGGCGGCTCAGGGGCCTGCCCCCGGAAAGGGAGATGGCCGGGTATGGAATGGGGACCGGACCGGGGGGATGGGGAAGCCGGCTTATGTCGGGGAAGGCCGCGGCAGGTCCCCGGGGCGGGTGGTGAACCGCCGCACTGATCCTTTCCGCTTCCCGTTCGTGGCGGTCCGGTTCCTCCCGGGCCGGTGGCCCGGCTTTTTTTCGCAGAACCGCTGCCAGAGCTGCTCTTTGGCTGGCCGGAGAGACCCTTCCAGATATGGGCATGGGCCGGCTTTTTTTCTTTTTGGCTGTCTCTTTGGCTCGGGCATGGGTCTGCATGGGGCATCTCCCGGAATCAGGTCAGGTTGGAGGTGTAGCCCCGGATCCTCACCGGCACCACCGCAGTTTCGGCTCCGGGGGCGATATTATCGGAAATGATCCAGAGGTTGCCGTCCCAGTCGGCGGCACTCACCCCCAGGGGGACGAACCGGATGCCGGTGAGGCAGTTGGCAAAGGAATTCTGACGGGCCAGGACGGTTCGGCCCATGGACCCGTAAATCCTCAGCCCCTCGTAAAAGAGTTGTTCCGTGGCCGGCTTTCCGGCCGCTGTCATCCGGTTGTTTTCCACGATTAAATGCTTGCAGTTGCCCACCATCACGGCCCTGGCCGCCCGGGGCTGGGTGGCCGGTTTTGCCAGGGAGAGTCGGTTGCCGGCGATGATCAGGGAATCGGCCTGGATGCCCGAGCCGGTCTTTTTATGGTAGCCGCCGTCGCTCAGGGCCACCCGAATCCCTTCGGCTGTTCCGGAGATAGAATTGTTCAGTATCTGGATTTCCCCGGCCTTTTTCCCGGCGCAGACAATGCCCTGGGCGCCTGCCGCCGGATTGTGCTGCTTCATATAATCGTACCAGGCGGCCACTTCGGTGAACCGGTCCCTAAAGGTTTTATCCGTCAGCAGCCGGTTTGCCAGGCGTTTCAGGTATTTTTTTGCGGCTCCGGTGCTTTTCCGGTCGGCGGCCTTTGGGAGATCCGCCGCCATGATGCTCTGCCAGGTGCCCTGGCCGGCAACGGAATCAAAGCCGATGCGGAAATCGCCGAGCCTGAACCCCACTTCCCGGCCCAGGCCGGCATCGGCCTCGGGCACGGCCTGGCCTGCGGCAAAGAGGTTGCGGACCACCTCCAGTTTCACTGCCGGGTCTGCGGTGAGGGCGGCAAACCGGTCCTCGCCCACCACGGTTCTGAAATTGGCCAGCCGTGAGGCAAAGGCCTCGGGTTTGGCTTCCCTGGCCGCAAGGTCGGAGATGACCCGGTTGACATAGGCGGCTGCGGCATTCCCGCTTTCAAGATCGGCAGCTTCCGGCGGGGCGTCCCTGAATACCGCCTTCCAGGCCGTGTCGCCCACTGAGGAATGGAAACGGACCGTAAAATCCCCCACCCGCACGGCAATATTGCCGGCGGCGGCATCCGATGCCCTGACGCTGCGGTGGTAGTCGGCCCTGATCCGGTCGGCCAATTGGCGGCCCAGTTCCCCCTGCCGGACCTTGTCGGCCACAATGGTTTCAAAGGTGAGGACCTTGGGCCGGGGGGCGGTGTTTACGGTGTTGTCCCGGATCATCACCCGGCTGCCGTTGATCACCAGCAGGCCCCCCTGGTAGTGGCCGGTGATAAAGTCGCAGCCCGAGATCCTAACGGAATCCACGGCCGTATCCGATGCCACGGTCATGCAGGTGGCGGTGAGCCGGGTGCCGGCGGCGCATTTGAGCCGCAGGGCCGATGCCCTGACCTCGGGGGTGTTCTGGATGGTGAGCACCCCCCGCAGGGATTTCTGGTTAAAGGGAGCCACGGCGGTGCTGTCCATGGAGAGACCGCTGATGTCCACCCCGGCGCAGGCATCGATGAGCAGGGCGCACTCCCGGCCTATAATCCGGATATGGGTGGCCCGGCCGGCACCGGTGATTTTCAGGTGCCCCTTGTTTTGAATCTGCAGGGTCTGGCTCAGTTCATAGACGCCGGCCCTGAAGCAGACGTGGGCGTTTTCATCGGGGGCGATGCGGTCGAAGACCGTTTCCCACCCCGGTTCCGGGGCCACGGTATAGGAGACGCAGGCCCGCATGTTTTCGATTTTGGTACACAGGTCATTGAGCCCGTCCTGGACGGAAAAAAGGGGCTGATTTTCATTGCGGATGATACAGTGGGCGGGATCGTCCCGGTCCAGGGGGAGGTGGGCGGCGCTGAGCCGGGAGAGGATCATGTCCAGCATGCGCCGGACACTGGCTTCCCGGTTGTCCATGGTAAGGTGGCGGCCGGCCGCTTCCAGCAGGCTGTGGATGGTCCGGGTGTCGGCCCCGGCTTGGACCGGGGGCGGGGCATAGCCTATATCTTCGGCATTGAGACGGTCCAGCCGGGGCAGGGCGGGCCGCCGGGTCCGGGTGGCGTCTGCACCGGGGGATTCCTCCCACAGGGCGGTGTCCCAGGCCAGGTTTCCGCCGGTCAGCCTGGCAATGCGGCAATAATGGTGGTCAATGCCCGAGGGCAGGGCCATGGACAGGAGGGGGAGCGGTTCTCCGGCCAGGGCCGAGCGTACGGGTTTACTCCAATAATCCCCCTTTAAAAAATGGGCGGCACTGCCCGGGGCCTGTTCCAGCTCCAGGCGCAGGACCATGGTGTTGAGGGTGATGATCAGCCGGGGGGTGGTGCCCGCTTCTGTCCCGTCGGTGTATGCCTCTTCATAGGCGTCGGGGAAGCCCGGGCCGAGGTGGACAAACCCGTGCTCGTGCCAGGATTTTTCCGGTGCCGGTCCCAGCCCGGCACTCCGGTCCCGGCCGGTGACGAATTCCCAGCTGCCTCCGGCGGTCCGGCGGATGATGCAGAATCCGTCCCAGCGGCGGATGAGCAGGTCCGGGTCCGGTGCCGGGTAGGTGGTGTGCAGCCCTGTGCCGTATTGCCTGGGGCAGTCCCCGGAGGGGATGAAATGCCTGCCGGAATGGCATTCCGAGGCAAATCGGTCGGCCCTGCCGCTGAATACTTCATAGCAGTGGCTGCTGCTCCTGAATCCGGGGGGGACATTGTCCATGGCATACTGCTCCGCACCGTTTTCACTGGACCATTTGAGTTCAAGGGTGTCGATCCTGCCCGCATTGTCGCGGGTGACACTGTGGATTTCCGCCCGGAAGAGGTAATCGGAAACCGCTTCGTTGAGCCGGGTTTCCCGGGCGCAGGGATCACAGGGATCGGGCTCGGTCTCCCCTTTCCTGATGTGCAGGGTAAGGGCGGCATTGCCCCTGGACGGATTGAGTTCCGGATTTTCAGGATCTACGGCTGCCGGACAGAGCTTGACCTGGGCCATGGTCCGGGTCCGTGTGCAGGTGTCTGCGCCGTGGAGGGCCGGATCCATGAGGCTGGCGTCTTCAATCCAGGTCAGGGGCCGTTCCCATACATCCAGGTATACATAATAGTCCCCTGTTGAGGGCAGACCGTATATCCCGGTGGTGCCGGGGGGAAGGGGGGCAAGGGGATAGTCGGCCTGGGCCCTGTAATCAAAGGGGGCGGTAATGTCATTGTCTGCCGGGGCCACAAGGGCCGGGATGCCGTCCACCATGAAGGCGCCCCATTGGAGAATTCCGTCGGGGGCCTCATAGGTCCCTGCGGGGCGGATAAATCCCCGGGAACCGTTGGCGCCGGAACCGGCCAGAGACCTGAGTACGGAAACCAGGCGCTGCTTTTCAATATCTGCGGCCTCATTCCAGTCCGCATCGGTGAGCATGCGGCCCTGCTGCTGGTAGACACCTGAAAATCGCTTTTCCGGATTAAAATTGTCGCGGGAGATTTGTGTTTTCATGGATCTTATCCTTATGGTTGGTCCAGAAGGTGGGCATCGGGTATGACAACGGGTGACATGCCCACCGGGATAAAGCGGTTTAGTTTTTCCTCAACGGCCCTGAACTGCCGGGCAAGCCCCCTGCGGTGGAAGGCCCCCATCTCTCCCCCGTCCTCGGCCCCGGATAAGACGGCTTCGGCGCAGGCCGGATGGAGCACTCCGCAGTGCCGGCCTTTTTCAACCCCGAAATCCCGGCTGAACATTTCCACATGGGCGGTGGTGCATTTGAACAGCCCAAGTCCCTGGGTTTTCTGGTCCGGGTGGTAGCGGCTGTACCGGAAGCAGCCGGCAGCAGGCCCCCCGGCAGCCGGGGTATCATCCTTTTCAACAGGGGCCAGAAGGATGGTGTCGCTGATGTTCAGGATTTGGGCAATGCCCGGCTCAAGCAGGGTGCAGTAAATCATATCCACCCTGCCCCTGGCTGCCCCAAGGCTCCGGATGAGACAGTCTTCAGCCAGAATCACGGGAGTGTTTTTGCCGCTGAGGTGGGATTCGGCCCTGAACAGGGCGCAGGAAAACAGGGTCAGCTTGGCGTGGTGGGCAATGAGACTGTTTTCAAATTCAATTCCCTCGAACCGCCAGGTGCAGGTCTCCTCTGTTTCCACCCGTCCCCATATCCGCACCGGTTGGAAGACGGGGCTGTCCAGGCTTTTGTTCCTGAAGATCCGGACCGGTTCGGGTGCCTCAACCTTGGGTGGGATTTCTTCTATGTACCGGTGGAATCTGCTGTCTGCCCCATGACGCCGCTGCCATTGTACCCGCACGGCATCCGGGCTGAAAAAACCGTCCGGGGGGGGCAGGTGTAGCAGCAGCCGCCTGGGGTGACAATGTCCCTGGCCCGGCCCGGGGGGCCTTAGGTCCGGGGTGCGGCGGCTTGTGTCGTCAAACCCCCCCGGGTGGATGGGACGGCCCTGGGGGGAGGCCTGGCGCCAGGTGGTCTCCTTTCCGTCAAACCGGGTGGATTTCGAGCCGGGTGTTTTCCTGTCCGCCGGCACCGCGCCGGAGCAGGATCTCATATCCACGGTGGCTGAGGGCAGGGCCGGGTGGCGGGCCGCCATGGGGGGAATGGCCATGGCCGGTTCATTATCGTATCCAAAGGCCCGGGCCGGCACCAGTTGCTGGCCCATGCGGGGGGTTGTGGCCACCCGCTGCCAGCCTTCCTGGATCTCCGCCTCCATCTGCCCCACGGATTCGGCAATGGACTCAATGCAGGCAAGGGTGCCCTTGGACTGCCGCCAGCGCACCGCATTGCTGATTTCCTCCCGCTGCCCTGCCGGGTGGGGGGAGACCGGCCGGACATCCATGAGATCGGCAAAATAGGGGAGAAGCCAGTCCTGGCAGGGCGGGCCGCAGTCCGTGGCATTGTCCGGAAATGAATCGGCCAGCCGCTGTTCCAGGGTGGCGTATAAACGGTCCAGAAGGTATCCGAATCCGTTGAGGTATTTTTTCAGGTCGCCATTGTCCCGGTCCCGGTAGACCTGGGGCAGGCTCAGGTAGAGCTGTTCTGCCATGGATATGGTTTTCTTTTCTGTCATGGTGTCATCCTGTATAGGCGGTTGCCATCACGCTGATATCCGGGGTGCCTTTAATATAGACCACCTGGTCTGCCATGGGGTGGAGGCTTTTTATCCCGTCTCCGTTTCTCCCGTAATTCGCCATTCCTGAAATTGATGCAGAGCTGCCGGTTTCGTCCCTGACCTCCCCCATGGTGCACAGGGAATTTTCAACCCCGGTGACGGCTTCCACAATTTTAAAAAGATCGCTGCGGTGAAACGGGGTCCCCAGGGCTCTGTTTTTCAGGCAGAAGGCCTCTGCCACTGCTGCGGCCACCTGGGATTTGACCCTTTCCGGCTCAAAGGCGGTTTCCCTGACCTGGATTGAAATACTGATTTTCGGGTTCAGGGACCTGAACCCAAGGATTTCAATGGAGACGCCGGGAAGGGCCGCCCGGGAGAGGCGGGCGGTGAGCTGCTCTTTGAGGCCGGCGGTGAGGGGCGCACCCCGGGCCGGGACCAGGGTGACGGCGATCCGTTCCTTGCGGCCGTACCCCGGGGCTTTCCTGAATGCCCGGGCCTGCCATACACTGGCATGTTCCGCGGCCAGCCGGGAAAAGTCGTTGAGGGAGACCGCCCGGCCCATGGAAACCAGCCACCGGCCGGTGGCCGCTTTGAGGGAAATGGCATCCGGCGGGCGGTTCCCTCCGGATGCCGGGGCCGGCTGGGTAAAGCCTTCCACCAGGGGATGGGGGGTGACTGCCCTGGCAAGGGCCCCCGGGGGCAGGTTGCCGCCAGGGCCGTTGCCGGTGCGGACGGTGGCCCGGACATTATTGGTGCCCGTGGGCAGGCGCCGCCCGTTTTTTCCATCCCCAAAGAGTATCCGGGCCTCGCCCTGCTCACCGGTCACCACCCTGAAGTGGTGGTCTTCGGGGGAGGATGCGTTGAGGTCCGGCCGCTGCTGCCAGATCCTTCCGTTCACCTTTATCTCTATGTCCGCCCGTACCCCGGGGGGCATGGACGGGTCCGGTACAAAGGAAATCTCCTTTGCCTTGAGGGGGAACTGCTGGCCGGACAGGGCCGCGTTGCCGCTGCCCAGGATTTTTTCCGGCCGGGTCTCCCCGTGGCCGGCGGTGACAAGATTGGCGTAAATCACCGTCCGGCCGATGATGAAGGGGGTGCCCCCCGAATCGTCCGCAGGGGGCAGGGGGGGATCCAGGGTGATGGTGTTTTTGTTCCTGTTTATTTTTGTCACCGTTGCCAGGTGGTGGGCTGCCCCGCATACCGCCGCGATCCTCATCCCCGGCCCGAGTCGGTCCGGCAGGGAAGACAGGGCGATATCATCCCCGCTTTTCAGGGCATCCGGATTGATATTATGGTTCCGGGGCCTCAGGTCGGATGCGAACTGCACGTGCACCTCCAGGACTTTTTCATCAGGGCTGCTGTCAAGGGTAATCCGCGTGGTTTTCGCCCCCTGGTCGATCCGGTCAATGCGGACGGGATGCCATTGGGTTTCCCCCCGGCAGAGCAGCCACTGGTATCGGGCCAGCCCTTTGACCTGCCCCGTGAATTCAAGGGTGCCGTCCCCGGGGGCAGAGGCCTTTACCCTGGCCAGGACAGGGGCCCTGTCCGGCAGGTAATAGGCCCGGGCGGTACCGGTGCTCACCTTTTCACGGATGACCCTTCCGCCGCGTGTTTCTTTGGCCGTGGCCGCCGGGGTGAGATTTTCATCCCACACCGTCCGGGCCAGCCGCTGTGATGCCGGAGGAACGATAATCGCCTCGGACACAGCGCCTTTGAACTCTGCGGCCTGCCTTTCCGCCGCCGCCGTGATGTGGAGGACCGCTTTGGCCGGGGGCCGCAAACCGCCTTTAAATGTAATCCTGTCTCCGTCTGCGGTCTCAACTTCTCCGGCCTGCCAGGTGTTGCCGGCCTGCCAGGCCAGGACCGTGCCCGTTGCCAGGCCGGCCGGCCGGTCAATGGTGAGGGTGCCGGGGCCTGAGGTCTTGAGGGCGATAATTTGCCTGGGGGCTGCCAGCAGCGCCATCCGGTCCATGGGCCCGCTTTTAGGAGCATTCACCCCCTCCAGCATTAGGGTGTTGCCGGCGGCCCCTGCAATCTCGACGGCTATGGCGGCGAAATCCGGGTCTCCGGGATTTCCCCTGAGAAGAATGCCCCGGGTGCCGGCCGCCGGTGCCGTGGCCTTGTCCGGGAGGGGGAATGTCGCGCCGCTAAGGGGGGTGCTGTTTTCCCTGCGGCCTTTGGGATAGAGCCGGTTCAGTTCCCAGTGGATTTCAACGGGATCAAGGGTTTCGAAAATAACCGGGGGGCTGCCGTCCACGGGGGCGGTTTTTACCTGCCATCCCGCCGGTACAATGCCTGATTTTTCCGGCTTTGCCATGAGGGCCAGGGGGGTGGATGCCGAGGCCGGAGGCGCCGGCATGGTGCCGGCCATGGCCGCCAGCCGCCCTAGGTTTTCCCATTGGGTGGCCGTGCGGATAAAGCCTTCATTGGCATAGGCATTGAGGTGGGCCAGGGTGACATGGAGGCTCCTGGAAAAGGTCCGCATGATTTCCCATGCATAATCCCTGGGGGCGTCCCGGTACTGGGCCAGCAGCCGCAGGTTTTTCTCCTTCAGGGTTTCATCTGCCGGTATATCGGCGGCCAGCCAGCCCGGGGGGGCGCCTTCCTTTGAAAATTCTTCCGCCATGGCCAGGCGGAGGGCTTCCAGAAGGGTGGCGGCATTGTCGTCCACATAGTCGAACCGGGAAAGGCCGGCCCTGTTCCACCGGGTGAAATCCTTGGGTCGGCTCATCCTTTTTTCCCTCCGTTGATGGTCAGGGTATAATATCCTTGTTGCGGCCGGCCCGGGGCATTGTCGCAGACAGCGGTCTCCAGGTCGCTGAGGACGATGGTGCCGGAGCCTGCGCAATCCGGCCAGCCCTTGCCCACCCGCTTGAACCGGTTGAGGCAGACGGTTTCAACCCCCTCAATGGCCAACAGGGCCTGGAAGATATCACCGGCATGGAGGTCCTCTCCGAATCCCCGTCTGCCCGGGGCGAAAAAGCCGCCCGCCTCACTGCCCAGAATCCGGGAGGCGGCATGGCGGATTTCGGACTGAAAATAGGCCGGGCCGATGCCCAGGGAGACGGCCATGGCAATGCCCACGGGCAGGGCATCCTCCAGCACCGTCTCCTGTCCGGCCATGCGGTACCGGTTCACATAGGCCTGGAGCAGGGCTCTGATGGTGGGCTGCTCCAGGTCCAGGTCCCAGGGGCCAAGACCCCGGGTGAGGTTAAACTCCTCAACATCGGTTCTGATCTGCTGGATGTGTTCCCTGAGCCGGTCTGCCCCGTCATTGTCCAGCCCGTCAAAAGGGATATCCCCGAGGGTCTGGTCCAGCAGCAGGTGGTGGCGGCAGATCACAGCCGCCCGGACCGTTTGCCAGGAACCGTTCCACACGCTCCGGGCCGAGGCATAGAGGACCAGGGGGTGGGCTTCCAGTCCCAGGGCATAATCTTTTTCGGTGACCATCCGTTTCTGGCGGTTCAGGGCTGCCGGGCCTGACTGGCGGGCCTGGTCCATGAGGTGGGGGTGGGCCTGCCAGTCAATGTCCAGTTTCTCCGCGGCGGTTTTCCCATGGGGCAGGTGGGGCGGGTCATCCTGGTATCCGCCCCGGGTGACGGCGTCGTACCCCATCATGGCCAGCAGCCGGCGGACCGATGCCGGCTGCCGGGCCGTTTCCAGAAACGCCTCCCCTGCCACCCGGTCCATCATGTCCGATAGCTGGTCCAGGGCCGAGGACAGGACTTCCACCAGCACCACCTCCATGTCCGCCGGGGTCCACCGGGCCCGCTGGGGAAACCGGGCCATAAGCTCTTCCATCATGAAAAGCCTGAACCCGTCGTAGTCCCGGAGCAGCCAGTCGAAATCGTCCCCGATTTCCGGCAGGGGGGCGGGCAGTCCGGCCCTGCGCCTGCCGCAGTCCGGGCAGTTTTCTTCAAAATCCAGGTGAATTTGCGGTGTGTCTGCCATAATACCTCTGTCAGGGATGGGGTACCCGCAGCTCCTGCCGCTGGGGATGGTTCAGGGCCGCCAGGGTATATTCCACAATGATTAAAATCTCCGCTTCCTTTCCCTCCACCCTTACGTCCAGGGTTTTGGGGTCCACTTCTCCCTTCAATGCCTCGGCCAGGGAGGCGTAAAGCCTTTTTTGGGTGAGTTCCCATATCCCCGTGCTGTTGGGCTCGAACAGAAGCCGGTTGATGCCGGCCCCGAATTCCGGGCGGAAGAGCCGTTCCCTTGGGCTGGTAAAGAGCACCTGCTCGATCTGCTCCCTGATATGGCCGCTTCGTTTGCTGCGGGCCGCCCCCGTATCCGTGATGCAAAAGGGGAAGGACATGTATTCAACGCTGTCCAGCCGTTTCATATGGATGTCACCCCCATGGACATGGCCGCCGTTTCCCCTGCCGGGACCGGCGGGGTGGTGGGGGAGCCGGGCAGGGTGCTGGTGTGGGTGTGGGCCATATACAGGGGCAGAAAGGTATTCCCCTTGATCACCGGCTCGCCGGCCCCGTCCCCCAGCATGACCTGGGTGGCTTTCAGTTCAATGGTTGTCCCCTCAATGGTGATGCCGGCAGCCGAGGTTTCCATTTTGTTGCCGTTGCCGTCCTCTATTTTAAATTGACCTCCCCGGGCATCCAGGGTGATGGTGTTGCCGCCGGCGTCGGCCAGGGATATGGACCCGTTTTCATCAATTTCGATTGTTGCATCGGCACGGTGGTGAATAATGATTTTTTCCGCGCCGTCGGCATCGTCGAACTGGAGGCGGTGGCCGGCCGGGGTTTTAAATACCCTGGTGGTGGGTGGGGCCTGTGCCGCTTCTTCAGGCGGATCCGCCCCCTGCCAGAAGGTGCCGGTCCAGATGGGATGATGGAGGTCGCCGGCCTCAAACTCCACCCAGACCCGGGCATCCAATTCAGGGAGGCTGAAGCTGCCCTGGTCTGCAAGGCCGCCGAAGGGCAGGCAGGGCAGGGCCCAGCCCGTTTCCGTCTCCCCCAGAAGTGCGGGGACGCGCACCCGCAGCCGTCCTAGATTCTCCGGATCATTATTGTCCGTGACCACCCCCCTGTATTTTCCGTAATACCGGGATCGGGCGGTGCCGGCCCTTTGGGTCAATTCCTGGGGTTCTGTGGGCATATGGGGTTAATCTCCTTATATCAGATTATATCAATGCCCCAAGGGGGCTTTGGGTGTGGACCAGGGTGGAACCGTATGCATTTTTCAGCAGGACAAATTCCTGGGAATATCCCCCGGGGCTGAAATGGTGGGTGACCCGGTCCACATAATAGGCCCCGCCGTAGCGTTCCCCTAAACCGTCCACCTGCACCGTCCGGCCCGGGACAAGCACATGGCCGTACCGGGATCCGTCCAGCTCCCCCTGTCCCTCTATCTTCATGGCGTTTTCATTGGCTTTTCCCCGGGCCCGGGCCCGCAGTTCCTCCAAAGAGGTGCCGGCCTCCCTGTCCATTTTCCATATAAAGGGGGCAAGGCCGGCATTGGTGCTTTGGGCCGGGGTGTCTCCCAGCAGGGGCAGGTCCGGCATGACGGTTTCACTCACAACAGCGGCCCGGTCGGGGTCGGGGAATTCAAGGCCCACCCCGTCGGGGAGGTGGCCGTTGTCCGACAGCATCATCCGCCGGCAGCAGGTGTCCGGGCCGGCATAGACGAAAATGGTGGCCTGGGGCTCCCCGTCCAGCCGCATGGGGCCGAAGTAGATTTCCCCCTGGGTGATGAAGAATTCAAATCCGTTGGCCGCGGCCCGTTCCCGTAAAAACCGGTTGTCCGTGGTGTTCTGGAGCAGGGTGAGGCCGGTCTGGCCCGGGCTGCTCTCCGGGGAAACCGAAAGGTCGTGACGTGAGGCGATGTCATTGAGGATGGCCATATCCCCCGTGGGACTGTCCGCCCCCCATTCCCGTCTCACCTGCTCCCTGTCCATTTTCAGGGATTCGTCAATGCATTGAACCGTCACCCGGCTTTCCCCGGCGTTTTCCGGATAGTCTGCAGAGATGCTGCGGATGAGGCCGCGCATGACCTCTTCTTCGTAACTGCCGAACCGGGCCCGGATGAGGATGGGCTGCCAGGGAGCCAGAAGTCCCTGGTCCTGGACCGGCCAGCTTCCCTGCTCATCCCTGGACGAGGCCAGGGTGAGGGTGGCCACCGAAGGGGTCAGCCTGCCGGTCTCCACCACCACCTCGGTGAGGGCCGGGTAAAGGCCGGTGGTTTCGGCCCGGTCATCTCCCAGGTAGATCTTTACCGCTGCCGGATCTCTTATGGGGAGGGGGGGCATGGCTTAGTCCTTTGCCTTGGGAATTGCCAGGCTGCCCCCGGCCATTTCCGGGGCCACCATGAGACCGGCGAAAATGAATTCCGGGTTGGCATCGGCGATCCGCCACCACAGCCTGGCGTCGTTGTAATAATAGGCAGCCAGAAGGTCCAGCCGGTCTCCCTGCCGGACAATGTGCTCGATAATGCCCGGCGGGGTGGACACCGGCCTGGGGCGGACACCCGGGAAAAAAGACTGGGTATTGCCCGGGGAGAAGCCCTGGGCATTGCCGTACCTTGAATGGTTTAAAAACATCAGATCATCCCTCCTGTGGGCGGTATATTACCGGGAATGTAGCGCCGGGCGCTGCCCTGCTGCCTGGATTTTTCGGCGGTGAAAAAGGGGTTGCGGCTCTCGATGACCTTCATCCCCAGGGAAACCGTGGCCCGGTAGGGAATGAGGGTGGGCAGATGGGCCGCCTCTTCGATGCGGACACTGGTGAGGAAGACGGGCAGGGCCTGCCCCCCCCAGATAAAGAGAAAGACCGAGGCAAAGGTGTCCCTGGAAAATCCGCTGTCCTCCCCCTGGCCCAGGCTGGCCAGGGTCTGCTGGCCGCCGGGGCCCTGGACCTTGGGTTCCACCATGGACCGCAGGGTGTCCAGTTCCGGGGCGATGCCGAATTGTGCGGCTGTGGGGTCTCCGGCATTCATCCGGTCCGTGGCGTCCAGGAGGATGTCCACGGAAAAGGTTTCGGCGTTCACCGTCACCCCCTGGGAAATCCTGGGGGTTTCCGAGGCATTTTGAAAATCGTAGCCCCCGGGATTGCCCGGTGTCTCGTTTTCGGGGAAGCTGATTTCACGGCTTCTGGAAATGGTCTGGGGATTGAATTCAAAGCCCAGGGCCAGCCTCGGGGTGTTGGCCGTGTATTCCACCAGTTGTCCCTTAACCACCCGTATCATCTGTTTTCCTCCGTGGCATTTCCCCCTGGCCGGGTTATCTGATGATGAACGGCACGGCCCAGGGCCATTGCAATGCCCTTGGCAATTTTTTTGTCGCTGTCCCCGGCCCGGACGGTAAATCCCGGGAGGGTGAGGCCGGGAATAACCAGGGTGTTGCCGGGGGGCATCTGCCCCAATTGATGGGGCAGGTCCCTAATGACCTGTTTCAGGGCCCGGTCCAGTTCCCGGGAAATATTGGGGGCCCGGGATTTGAGCCGGGCCGGCAGATGGATGTCCATCCGGCCGATATCAATGTGGACGGCTGCCATGAGGTGATTCTCCATTTTGAATGTCCATTTCATCCAGGTGGTGCGCCAGGGGGCCCAGGTCCGCCGGGGTGTGTTTCCTGCCGTCCTTGCCGATTTCCCGCCACAGGGCCAGGGCCGCTTCTGCCGGCCCGATGGGCCCGGATTTGGCCGCTGCCAGAAAGGCGGCATGCAGGGCGGCGTTGCGTATGCTGCCTCCGTTGACGGCCGCGGACCGGGCCAGTTCCCGGATGTCCAGGTCATGGGCCAGCGGTGCGCCGGGGGGCAGGTGTTTTTCCCAGAGCAGCGTGCGCTGGTTTTCATCGGGGGTGCAAAAGGGAATGATCATCTGGAAGCGCCGGGTAAATGCCGGGTCCAGGTGTCCCCTCAGGTTGGTGGTGAGGATGCAGGGCCCCCGGTGGGTTTCGATCCTGGCCAGCAGGTGGCTCACCTCCATGTTGGCGTACCGGTCCCGGGCATCCCTGACCTCTCCGCGTTTGCCGAACAGGCTGTCTGCCTCGTCGAACTGGAGCACTGCTTTTTTGCCGTGGGCCGCATCAAAGAGGGCGTTGAGGTTTTTTTCCGTTTCCCCGATGTATTTTGAAACCAGCCGCCCCAGGTTCACCCGGTAGAGGGGCCAGCCCAGTTCCCCGGCCACCACGCCTGCGGCAAAGGTTTTGCCCGTGCCCGAGGGGCCGCTGAACAGGGCCAGGGGGCCGCCGGTGTCGCGTCCCCCCCATTGTTCCACCACCTGGCCCCGGTGCCGTACCCAGAAGATGAATTCCCTGAGCATGGCCTTCCGGTCCGCCGACAGCACCAGGTCTTCCCAGTCCCCCTGCTGCTTCAACAGGGCGGCGCCGGGTACGGCAAGGGCTTGGGGCCGTCCCATGAGGGCGGCGGCCAGGCCGGCGGCCGGGCGGATGGGGTCCAGGGGGCCCTGGGGGGAATTTGCCAGCAGCCCCCGGTCCCTCAAAAAACCGGTGATATTGATCTGCGCCATAAGGTCCCGGGCGTCATTGGCATCCAGCCCCAACAGCTCCTGGATCAGGGCGGCAGAGGGATGGGCCCGGTCCCCGCCCTGGAGCCGGCAAAAGAGGAGGGCTATTTTGGGCATGCACTCGGGGGCCAGTACACAGGCCAGAACCTCCCAGGCCAGGGAAGGGATGCCGGCCAGGGGGAGATTGGCCCAGGCCGTCTTTGCCCAGTCGCTGCGCAGCCGGTCGACCCGGGACTGAAGGGTTGAGAGTTCCTTCCGGGCCTCCCCTGCCAAAGGGGTGCCCCTGCGCTGGGCTGCGGCCACCAATGCAAGGTATTCCACCCGCTCCCATTCTGCGGCCAGGCTTTCTGCGGCCAGGCTTTCTGCGGCAATGGTTTCTGCGGCAATGGTTTCTGCGGCCGGACAGGTCCGTTCCCCCATGGGGTATATGTTGCCCGCCGGTTTCATGGCAGATCGCTCCTGTAAAAGGTGATGAGCAGGGGATTGCTTTTAATGGTTTTTTCCGTCCCTGTTGCCGGGTCCATATGGATTCGCTGGGCAAAGAGCATGGCCTGGGTGCTTGTCCCCTCAAACGCGGCATTAATGGGCAGTGCCAGGGGGGTGAGAGGCTCCGGTACCGGTCCTTCAGGGTCAATGGTTGTGGTCTGGGGCGTGCCGGTGGCCGGGGAGCCGGCGGGCTGCCAGCCGTGTTCCTCATCCCAGAGGCGCCATTGGAAGGCCAGGGCTTCGCCCGGTGCGCCGGCGGCCCAGACCGTTACCCGGTGCGTATCGAGGTCGCTCCGGTCCAGTTCCAGGTGAAGCACTTCTGCGGCCTGTCCCGATGCCACAAAGCAGATCCGCGGCGCCCAGCCGGGCCGGGTGGTATCAACGGAGGCGGGCCGGGGGGGGAGGGTTCTGACGGTAATTTCCTCTTTTTCCCATTCCCCCGATGCCGAGGGCCGGACATGGAGGCCCAGCCGGGAGACCTTTTTGGGCACAGGCCGCCGGACGCTGGGAACAATGGGGCCCAGGGAGAATTCATAGGCCACCGAAGGGCGGAGGCTGGTGTCGCTCTGGGTGGACCAGATCTGGTTCAGGGCCTCCATTGTCAAGGGCTGGAAAAGGGCCTGGAGCCGTGTGGCCTCTCCGTTGACGTCCACGGCCGCCATCACCGGGGTCTCGTGGAATAGCCGGATCACCTCCCCGATCATTCGCAGCTCAAATTCCCCGGCCGTGACCTTCTGGGCATTGTCGTCCTGGCCGAAGGCCGTGACCAGGCAGTGCAGCCGCATGAACCAGGGCTCTCCGGGATGGGCGTCGCTGCCGAATCCCGCCGGTTCAAACCGGTTGAAAAAGAGGTTGATCCGGTTCATCTTGGGCGGGGCGCCGGCTGCGGCGGCCGGTGCCCCCACGGTGACATCAATGTCGTTGACGGCAGCCCGGATGCCCTGTCGGACAAAGGTTTCCACCGACTGGCAGAGAATGGACAGGGAAGAGGGGCCGATGGCCATGGCTATAACCCTCCTTTGTAGACGGACCTTGAGAGCCGCGGATTATGGCGGGTCTGCACCGGGGGGCGGGCAGGGGCAGGCGCCTCAGTGGTGAGGATGATATTGACATGGTTGATGGTGACCCGGGGCTGCGGCATGGGGACGGGCCGGCTGTCCCGGATGATGGGGCTGTCCGGCTGGGGGCCGGGGATTCCCTTTGGGGGAGCCGCCATCTTTGCGGGCGCTGCCGGGGCAGGCCCTGAAAATGCCTGTTCGCCGGGTACCGGTGGCGGCGTTTGGTCACCGGGGCTTTGTTTTCCGGGTGAGCGCCGGGAAGAATCGGGTGATGACGGCGCTTCACCATGGGACCTGACCCTTTCTTGGGGAGCCGGAGGGGAAGAGGGGGCCGTGGGCCCGTGTTCATTTCCAAATGCATGGATGATAATGCCGGGGGCATCGGCCGGCGGGGGAACTGTCGCTTCCGGCGGTTGGCCTGCCCTTGTCCGGGGTGTCCCGGGATCAGCCGGTTCAGCCTGGATATGATGGCCGGGGGGCATCATCTGCACCGGGGTGTCTGGCATGGGCCTGGGGGAGGATTCTGGTGTTGCCTGCTGCCGGCGGGGCGGCCGGGGCTTTTCCTGGGCGGGTGCAGGGGGCGCCTGGGCATTGACAGTATCGGGGGTGACGGATGTAGCGTGTGGGAAGGTCCCAGTTTGGGTCCGGAAGGGCCGGGGGAGTGAAGGACTTTTGGGTGTTCCAGTCCCTGCGTGCGCTATGGACGGCGGGAAGGGGGCCGCCGCAGGTGCCGTTTCTGCCGATTCCCCGGGCCGGTCAGGGGAGATCAAGGGTAAGAATGCCCTTTCCCCGGGAATGGGGGCGTCTGTCAGCCGGCGTTTGTTGTCGGATATGAGGTCATCGAAAAAGGGCAAATCATCATTCCTTGAAATTCAGGTTATGGCCGGGGATGGCTGGCCATCCCTTGGTGGTTATCAATTTGGTGTTTATCAATAAGGTCCAGATAGGCCTGCCGCCGTTTTTGGGGCAGGTTCAGAATCTCGGTTTCGTTCCAGTGGTAGGCCCGGGCCATACGGTCCACCTCGGTGAGTATGGGGGTACGGGCCAGGTGGGGGATAGCCCCGTAGGGGTCCATATCCACGATGTTCTCCTGGCTGCACTCGGGGCAGCGGGTCTGGATCTGCCGGGTGATTTCCGGGCTGAGGGCCTGGACTGCTGTTTCAATGGCGGTGATATCCCTTGGGGTCAATTTTTCTTTAATGGACGGGTCTTCGGTTACCACCAGCTGCCTGCCCAGGGCGGTGCGGTCCGTCCCGGCCCTGTCCAGGTCCTCGCCTGTGGGCACCTTGACCAGGATCTCCCCCTGGGAGGTGGCTGCCTTTGCCAGGGGATAGCCCGCTGCCGCCTGGCGGACCGGGAGACGTATTTCGTCCACTTCCAGGTCAAACAGGGCCTTGCAGCGCCGGCACCGGGCCGCATGCCAGAGGGTGAATTTGCCCAGGTTCCGGGCCGCCAGGCGCATGAGGAACTCCCGGTCCCCGATGGACAGCCGTTGGTGGACCCTTCTCCGGTCGGCAGGCTTTCCCCCCAGGGTGGACAATACCGCAGAGAGAACCGCTGTCACCTGGCCGGCCGCCGTCTTCATCCGGGGCAGGGTCTCGGCCAGGGCCAGCTCGGTCCGGCCGGTGAGGGGGGCGAATTCAAACTCCCTGCTCACCTTAAAGGCATTATCCCAGGTGCCGCCGGGCAGGATCATGATTCCGCAGGTTCCGTGACGGCGGTATCCCGCTGCCATCCCTCGTGCTGGAGGATGATGGTCTGGATGCCCACGGCATTCATGGTGCCGGCGTCCAGTTCCGGCAGGGCCTGGAATTCCGATACCCAGGCCCGGTAAATTTTATAGGAAATGGCCACAGCCCCCTGGAGGTTCAGGACATTGACCACGATATCCTTTCTAAAGTTTTTAAGGGAGATGGCCGCATCCCCTTCAAAATTGTTGACCTGGGCGGCCCAGTTTTCAAAGACAGGGTCGTGGGTCAGGCCCTGTTCTAGGGTAATGGGCTCGTAGGTGGTGCCCCCGGGCATGATCCGTTCATGGGAGGGGTCGCCTCCGGCACGCCATTTGACCGCTTCTGTTGTTTTTTTGAGCACGCTCATTTTTCGCATTCCCGCGACCACTTTCCCGTCGATGATGACCTGGAATTTAAAGGTCCGGTAGGGATCATGGCGGTGGGCATTTACGTTGAACATGGCAGCCATAGCTTCTCTCCTGTATATATAAAATTAATTTCCCCGGGGGTTATTGCCCCACCTTCTGCTGGATCCGGACAATGACGAATTCCGCAGGCTTCAGGGGGGCGAAACCGACCACGACGATGACCTGGCCCCTGTCGATGTCCCCCTGGGTCATGGTGTCTCCCAGGCCGCAGCGGACAAAATAGGCCTCGCTTGCCTTTGCTCCCTGGAACGCGCCGGACCGGAAAAGCCCGTTCATGAAAGAATCGATGCTGGCCCGAAGGGATGACCAGAGGGGGTGGTTGTTGGGTTCGAACACGGCCCATTGGATGCCTTCGTAGATGCTTCGTTCAATGAAAATGGCCGTCCGCCGCACCGGCACATACCGCCATTCCGGGTCGGCTTTGGTGGCCAGGGTGCGGCTGCCCCATACCACATGGCCGAAACCGGGTATTTTTCTCAGGCAGTTGATCCCCAGGGGATTGAGCTGGTCCTGGTCGCCGTCATCCACCATGGCCCGGAGTCCGGAGGCGCCGATGAGACTGGCTTCCACCCCTGCGGGTGCCTTCCAGACTCCCCGGTTGTTGTCTGTTTTGCACCAGATGCCGGCGGCCAGGGCCGAGGGGGCAAGGCTGAGGGTCTTCTTTCCGCTGGGATTTTGCTCCGGGTCGTAGAATGGATTGGGGACATCCACCCAGGGATAATACAGGGCCGTGTAGGTAGAGGTGGGCAGGGCCAGGACATCCACCTGTCCGGCCTGCTCAAGGGGGGTGTCCGGGGGATCCAGGATGACCATCCGGTTTTTCATGGCTTCGCAGTGGGAGACCGCCTCGCTTGCAACAGCGCTGCCAGAGGCGTCCCAGGCCGTTCCGGGAAGCACCATGATACTGACATCCAAGATTTTTTTCAGGGTGGTGGCCAGGAAGTTCTTATAGTCCCTGGGCTTGGGGGCGACGGCATTGCCTCCTTCCAGGGGGGTGCCCAGGCCCAGGTTGCCCAGGGTTTCAAGGGGGATGATGGGGGCGGCCCCCGGGACACTGACGGTGTCTGCACCGGAATTGAGCTGCAGGGCCGCGGCAAGGTCCGTTGCCGGGCTCTCCCCGTCGTAGACCACCACCGAGGAATCGGCCGCAGCGGTCCCCGAGGTGAGTAGAAAGGTCCGTTCGCTGCCGGCGGTGTCGTCATAGATACAGGTGAAATTCTGGTAGGCGCCGGCCGGACCCAGGTCCCGGACTGCCGCCTGGAGGGCGGCGGCCACGGCGTCGCCGTCGGCCTGGTTGTCCCCGGCCAGGGACAGGGGCCCGGTGTCCAGGGAGATCCGTTTGGCGCCATTGCCGTTGATATTGATCACCAGGGACAGAGTGCCGGCAAGGGTCCCTGAAAAGGCCGTGGCTGCCGAAGCCATCTCGTCCCCCCGCAAACTGCCGTTGCGCAGGAGCCCTGCCGCCGCATCCTCCAGGGAAAGATCCACCAGGGCCGACTGGCTGTTCACCGTTTCCAGGGCGTAGTCCGGGCTGTCCGGATTGAGGCCCAGCCCCTTGAATTGTTCATTGATTTTAAATTTATCGTTTTCCAGGCAGCCGATTTCCAGCGCAAAGGTCTGGGCCGTGGGATCTGGCTTTATAATGCGGTAACGGATGCCATTTGCCCATTCCCCCACGCTTTTGGCCGAAATCGTGAACACATTGGCGCCGCCGGAGCCCACCGTGGGAACCGAATCCGAGGCCCGGGCCGTCGGCGATGCCGTGTCGGCGATGCGGCAGATATAGGCTGTTTTGCCGCCATTCTGGTAAAAGGAGCGGGCGGCCAGGCCCATATGGTCAGATTCCGAGGCGATTTCTCCGTAGGTCTTGACGTAATCTTCCCAGCTGTGGATGAGGACAGCCTCTCCCACAGGTCCCTTTACGGCTGCCCCGATGAATGCGCAGACAGATGTTGACACCCCTTCAATGGGTTTGGAGCCGCTGGGAATTTCTTCGACATAAACACCTGGATGCAAGTAACTAGGCATGTTACCTCCTTAAAAGAAAAAAAATGACGTAAGAATGTCAGTAAGATTTGAGAGAAAGAGATTGTGCCAGTCGGGAACTTGAATTGATTACAATATGAAAAATTTTATAGGACAGGGACACCGGCGTTGTCAACCGAAAACAAAGGCGCCCAGAATTAATGTTGCAAAGCATGGGCATTAAATGTATTTTAATTTTCCCGTTGAAAATATTGAATAAATAATGAATTGCACTAAAAAATACGGAATAAATTGAAGAATATGAAAGAAAATCTGGCATTGATCGGCATGCCGGCCGTGGGCAAAAGCACCGTGGGGGTGCTCTTGGCCAAAAAAATGGGATTTGATTTCCAGGATACGGATATCCTGATCCAGACCAGAGAAAAGATGACCCTGGCCCAGATCATTGAAACAAAGGGGCAGCAGGCCTTTTTGGATATTGAGGGCGAACATCTCAAAAGCCTGGCGTGCACGGGGCGGGTCATTGCCACGGGCGGGTCCGTGATTTACAGGGAGGCGGCCATGGCCCACCTGTCAAAAATCGCCACCATTGTTTACCTGGCCGTGGATCTGCCCGTGCTCATGACACGGCTTTCTGACCTGGTGGCAAGGGGGGTGGCCATTGATCCGGGCCGGGGGGTTGACGATCTTTACAAAGAACGGACGCCCCTGTATGATAAATTCTGCGATATTAAAATTGAATGCGGGCAGATGACCCCGCCCGAGGTGGTGACGGCGATTGTGGCGGCCGCTTCAGGCAAGGGGGCATGAACCAAAAGAAAAGGACCGGGTTATGGACGAGATGCTGACAACCAAAGAGGTGGCAAAATTTCTGAACGTCAACGAAAAGATGGTCTATTCCCTGATTGCGGAAAAAGGACTGCCGGCATCCAAGGTCACGGGCAAGTGGCTGTTTCCCATCAACCTGGTCCGCCAGTGGGTGGAAACGGGCACGGAAAACTACCCCGAAGTGGCCCAGCTCCCCCCCTACCACGGCCTGGTTCTCATTGCCGGGTCCAATGACCTGCTTTTGGAGCGGCTGATCTCCACTTTCAACCTCAAGCACCAGGAACACATGGCCATGTTCGGGATGATCGGCAGCATGGGCGGGCTCCAGGCCCTTCGCATGAACCTCTGCCACATTGCCGCCTCCCATCTGGTGGCCGACAATAAGGAATATAATTTCCCCTTTATAAAAGATGAAATGATCCAGGCCCCGGCCGTGGTCAATCTCTGTATGCGGGAGCAGGGCATCATGGTGGCCAAGGGCAACCCCGAGAAGATCAATTCCGTGGCTGACCTGGCGGAAAAAGGGCTGACCATGGTGAACCGCCGCCTGGGAACGGGCACCCGCCAGCTCTTTGACCGGGAGCTTAAAAAGCAGGGGATTCCCGGGGATACCATCCGGGGCTATGAATCTTGCGTCTCCCGGCATATTGATGTGGGGCTTTCCGTCCTCACGGGCAAGGCCCATGCCGGCCCGGGCATCCGGGCGGCGGCCAATTCACTGGGCCTTGATTTCATTCCCCTCTGCTGGGAGCGTTTCGATCTGCTGGTCAACAAGGACCGGTTCTTCGACCAGGGCATCCAGCTCTTTCTCTCCCTGCTCAAGGGCAAGGTGATCCAGCGCACCGCCGACGAGTACGGAGGATACGACCTGTCCATGACCGGGAAAATGGTTTATCCCGAATCAGAGACCCCGTCCGATGAAGACAGCCTCCCGTTGCCGGGGTAAATCCGTCCGGGACAAGGGGGGCCGCCGAATCCGGCCAGAATATACCCGGACCGTCTATTTGCCTTAATCCAGTATCTCCCTGAGGTGGCGGGCCATTTCCGCCATGCCCAGCGGTTTTCTGGCATATGCCCGGATGCCCATCTTAAGGGCTGTTTCCCGGGAGATCCGGTCACTGTAACCGGTACAGAGCAGGATGGGGATATCCGGTCTCAGGGTCAGCATTTCCCGGCTGAGACGGTCCCCGGGCAGTCCGGGCATGGTCATGTCCGTGACAACGGCGTCGAAGCGGTCCGGTGACCGGCGGAATATCTCCAGGGCCTTGCGGCTGTCTGTTTCAGCGGTGACCCGATACCCCAGGTTGCCGAGCATCTCTGTGAACAATTCCGTTTGAAAAGGCTCGTCATCCACAAAGAGAATCCGCTCTTTTCCCCCGGGCAGCAGCGGGCTCCTGGCGTCACTTTCATCCTGGACGGTCCCTTCTAGTACGGGCAGAAATATATCAAACCGGGTCCCTTTGCCCGGTGTGCTGTCCACGGTGATACCGCCTTTGTACCGTGTAATGATGCCGTGGGCCACGGCAAGGCCCATCCCCGTTCCCTGGCCCTTGGGCTTGGTGGTGAAAAAGGGATCAAATATCCAGCCCATCACCTCCGGGGGCATACCGGTCCCCGTATCCTTCACCGAAAGGCGGATGAACCGGCCCGGTTTCCCGGATGGGGGTACCATGGACGGCGCATGGGAGGTCTCCCCCAGGGAAATGGTCAGGGTGCCGCCGTTTTCTTTCATGGCATAGGCGGCATTGGTGCCCAGGTTCATCAGCACCTGGTGAATCTGGGTGGGGTCCGCCATGACCGAGGCCTCGGAGTCTATCCGGGTGCGGATTTCAATGGTTGACGGCAGACTGGCCCGCAGCAGCTTGGTGACTTCTTTGGCGATTCGGCTGAGCTTCACCGGTGTCGGGTTGACCTTGGTCTGCCTTGAGAAATCCAGAATCTGGCTGACCAGGTCCCGGGCACGTATGCTGGCCTTGATCACCTTGTCAAACCGCTCCCGGTTAGGACCCTGGGGGTTTTTCATCACTCCCAGTTCGGCGTTGCCCAGGATGGCGGCCAGGATATTGTTGAAATCGTGGGCGATTCCCCCGGCCAGGGTGCCGATGGCCTCCATTTTCTGGGACTGGATCAGCTGTTTTTCCAGCTCTTTTTGCTGGGTGATATCCCTGAATATCCCCTCCACCCCGGCCGGCGGGGCCTCTTCATCTTCCCGGTAATACCGGGCCGATGTGACCACCGTCACCCGGTGGCCCTTTTGGTGCTTGAGGCTCAGTTCGAAGCCTTCCAGTTCTCCGTTTTTTTCAAGCTGGCCGATGAATCGTTTCCTGTCCTCAGGCCGGATGTCCAGGATCTGGCTCAGGTGCATCCCGACGGCCTGATCCGGTGGAACGCCTGTGACCTTTTCAAAGGAAGGGGATACCAGGCTGATCCGGCCCTGGGCATCGGTCCTGAAAAAGGCGTCAACCAGGTTGTTGAAAAGGCTGCGGAATTTTTCTTCACTGACCGCCAGGGCCGCCTGGCTTTCCTCCCGTTTCTGGATCAGGGTCTTTAGTTCCCGATGGCTTTTGATCCGGGCCAGGAGTTCGGTTTTGTTAAAGGGTTTGGTCAGGTAGTCGTTGGCCCCTGCGGCCAGGCCGGCGGCCAGGTCTTCGGCCCGGTTTTTGGCCGTGAGCATGACCACGGGCAGCCGGTCCCTGGGGTATTTTTCCCTCAGTTTCCTGCAGACTTCGTAGCCGGACATCCTGGGCATCATCACATCCAGGAGGATGAGGTCAAAGGCGTCTCCCTGTCCGGCTGTCTTGTCCAGGGCCTTCAGGGCGTCGGGGCCGCTGGATACCTGGGTGACCCGGTAGTTTGCCGTGGAGAGCTGGTTGGAAAGTACCCTCAGGTTGACGGCTTCATCATCCACCACAAGGATGTGGGGGAGGTCTGCGGCGGTACCGGGCAGGTCGATTTTCTGGTCCGGGCCCGTGTATTGGATCTCATCCTTTTCCAGGTCCATGAGTTTAAACAGGGCGGGGGCGGCGGGGGGGCGCCGGCTCTCTTCCGGGGCGGTGGGCAGGGTGAAGAAAAATTCAGACCCCGCATTGGGGCGGGAGGCAAGGCCGATGGTGCCCCCGTGCAGTTCCACCAGTTGTTTGCTCACGGCCAGGCCCAGGCCGGTGCCCGAGAACTCCCTTTCTGAGGAGCCGTCCACCTGTTCAAAGGATTCGAAAATTGTCCCGTGCTTTTCCCGGGGGATGCCGATGCCCGTATCCATCACCCGGGTTTCAAGCAGGCCGTCTTTTACGGATGCGGTGACGGCCACATGGCCTTCCGGGGTGAATTTTACGGCATTTCCCACCAGGTTGAAGAGAATTTGCTGGATGCGGTCCTCATCCCCCAGGGCCAGGGGCAGGCCGCCGGGGATCCGGTTTTCAAGGGCCAGGGGCTTTCCTGCGGTCAGGGGGGCGGAGATGGCCAGGACCACATCGGTGAGGCTCTTTAAATCCACGGGTCTGATCTTCAGTTTCAGGTCCTTGTGGCGCAGCTTTGAAAAGTCCAGGATATCGTTGACCAGGCTGGCCAGCCGCCTCCCCGATGCGATGATCATGGCCAGGTCCTTTTGGGCGCCCGGGGGAACCGGGCCGGCCGAGCCGTCCAAAAGGGATTCGGAAAGCCCGATGATGCCGGTCAGCGGGGTCCGCAGTTCATGGGAGGTATTGGCCAGGAATTCATCCTTGAGCCGGTCCAGCTGCCGCAGCCGCCGGTTGGACTGCCGCAGGTCCGCCTGGGCGGTTTTTCTTTCCCGGACTTCCCGGTTGAGCCGGACCAGGTAGAATATGATAATGCCCAGGATGAACAGGGCCCCGGACCCCAGCAGGGTGTAGAACCAGCCGGTCTGCCAGAAGGGGGGGCGCACATGTACAATGATCCCGGTTCCCTCCTCGTTCCAGATACCGTCGTTGTTGGAACCTTTCAGCTTCAAGCGGTACCGGCCCGGGGGAAGGCCTGAATACCGGCCGAAATTATTGTGGCCGGAATAGAACCAGTCCTTGTCAAACCCCTCCAGCATGAAGGCGTACTGGTTTTTCTTTGGGTTGGCATAGTCAAAGGCGGCGAATTCAAACTCAAAGAAATTCTGCCGCCAGTCCAGGGTAATGGATTCAAGCCGTTCCGGAGCCCTGCCGGCCGGCATAGGGGCGCCGCCCTGTCGGAGTTCGCATAATTTTACCGCCGGGATATGGGTGTTGGTCTTCAGGTCTCCGGGGAAAAATGAGGTCATGCCCCGGGTGCCCCCGAACCACATCTCCCCGCTTTTGGAGGTGATGCCGTTGTTGGCGTAGAACATCACGCTTTGCACCCCGTCCTCCCGGGTAAAGGCCCGGGCCTTGCCCGTGGACGGCTCAAACCGGACCAGCCCCTGGTTGGTTCCCAGCCACAGCGCGCCCCCGGGCGCCTCGCCGATGGAGTGGACCGCATCAAAGGGATAGCCGTCTTTCCGCCTGAACCGCTGGAACCTCTTTGTTTCCCGGTCAAAGCGGTTCAGCCCGTTTTCCGTGCCGACCCAGATCCGTCCGTCCGAGGCCGTGAAGATGGGAACCAGAAGGTTGTCGCTGATACTCTTTGCATCGTTGGGATCATGTCGCAGATAGGTAAAAGCGGCGGAGTTTTTGTCAAACCGCCCCAGGCCCCTGCCCCAGGTGGAGAGCCAGATGATGCCCTGGCCGTCGTCCATCAGGGACCAGGAGTTGTCATGGCCGAAGGTGGTAAATTTTTCGGTCCGGGTGTCGAAGCGGACCAGGCCCTTGGCCGTTGAAATCCACATAATCCGGGGATCGTCCCGGTCCTGGATCATCCGGTTGATCTGCTGGCCGTCAGGCAGGCTGTCCGGGTCCCCCGGGTCCGGGTAATAGGTTTTGACTATTTTTTCTTTATCCCTGTCAAACACAGACAGGGCAGAGGGAACCGAGCTGCCGATCCACAGGGTGCCGAAGCTGTCTTCAAAGATTCCCGGGGAATAATCGGCTGTGGAGGGGATGGATCCCGGGTCCCCTGGATCATGGAAAAAATGGGTGAACCGGCCGGTGGCAGGATCATATTTATTGAACCCCTTGAGGGTGGAAATCCATAGAGCGCCCCTGCTGCCCTCGAAGATGGAAACCACCACCTCCGAGCTGAGGCCCTCCCGGGTGCCGGGACGGGCATCGTACTGCCTGAACAGCATGGCATGGGGGTTGTAGACCATGAGTTTGCCCCGATCGGTGAGCCCCCAGACCCGGCCGGTGGCGGGATCGGAAAAGGCCATGGTCAGGTCCGTGTCCGGCCCCGCCAGCCGGATAAACCGGTTTTCGCCGGGCAGGTAGAGGGAGGATCGGTCTTCGTGGGAAATGAGAAGGCGGCCGTCCCCTAATTCCGTGATGTGGACGATCCGGTCGGCGCCGATGCTGTTTTCGTCGTCGGGATCGCTCCTGAAGGCCGTGAATCTTGTCCCGTCGTACCGGTAGAGTCCGTTGTTCTCCGTACCCGCCCATATCTGCCCCCGGCTGTCTTCAAATACGGCCATGACCAGTTTCGGTGCGGTTTCCCCGGGGACCAGGGGCATGGCCCTGAATCCGGATTGATTTTTATCCATCCGGCTCAGCCCCTTTTCCGTCCCGGCCCAGACGGCGCCCCGGCTGTCCGCCAGCACCGCCCGGACATTGTCCGAGGCGATGCTCAGCCTGTTTCCAGGGTCATGGCGGAAGCTTTTGAATGTGTCCGTTTTGTCGTCAAACCGGTTCAGCCCCCCGCCGATGGTGCCGACCCATAAAAATCCCGCCCGGTCCTGGTCCAGGCAGTTTTTTCCGTTCCAGAAAAAACTGTCGGAACTGATGGAGCTGGGGTTTTCAGGGTCGTGGGTAAAATGGGTGACCGTATCGGTATCCTTGTCAAACCGGGTGAGCCCACCGCCGGCCGAGGCAAACCAGAGCCTCCCCTCCCGGTCCTCCAGAATGGCCGGGATATTGTTGGACCGGATAAATTCCGAGGCGCTGACATAGTGTTTGAGGCGTTTCCCGTCAAACCGGTAGAGGCCGTCTACATAGGTTCCGATCCAGATAAATCCGTCCCGGTCCCTGTGGAAGACCATGGCCTGGGATTCAATGTCCGCAAGGGTTTTGAACACCATTTCCCTGCCGGCCACGCCCGTGACCGGCAGGGACAGACCCAGGGTCAGGATCGCCAGGACGATACGAATGACAAAGGATTTTATCGGCATGGTGACAGTTTACCCTTTGGCGGGGGGCAAGTCAAAAGCTAAATCGCCCGGAGAGCTGTTGCATGGCGGCTGGGATGAAGAGTTTACGGGGCAACTCATTTCGAAAATCTGGGGGAAAGGGAAAATGGATATGCCGCAGTTTTTGCTTATTCTCCAGGACTGGTCCTGGCCCGGACGATCCTGAAACTTGCGGTTACATTGCCGGAAAACCCTTTATCCTGTTGTTTTAAGCGGTCTTCGATATCTTTTGTATCCAGAAAGTCAGAGATTTCAAATCCCCGGTCCCCCAGGAAAGCACTGATTTGACCCTGTTCAAGGGCAAACCGGTTTCCGGACTCCCCGGACTGGTGTTTCCGGTTGAAGGCAATCAGCTCCTTTACCCCAAAAGCATCGAATATGCCCGGCCACAATTCAATGTAGTCAAAGGCAACGGTCGACCCCCGGGGAGCATGGGTTTTTATGCAGTCTAACGTCGCGTCAACAGCATCCGGGAAGATGTAAAAGGTTACCCCCTCCCAGGAGAAGAAGGTCTTTTTTCCAGAATCAAATCCGGCATCCTTCAGAGCCTGGATAAGGGAGCCGGTGTTGAAATTCAGGGGGACAAAAGATACCTGCTCTGGTACAGGGATACCGGCCTGGGCAAGGCAGTCTTTCTTTCTGGCCTGGGTTTTGGGGGCATCTACCTCGAATACCCTTACCCGGTCAAGCTCCCCTGCAAATCTATACGCTCGGCTGTCGTACCCGGCACCCAGGAGTACGATCTGTTCAAATCCACTGTCCATCGCCTCCTTAAAGAAGGTGTCAAAGATATGGGTCCGGGCTGTGACATATTCATAAACGCCGACGACGAAAAATTTTTCCATATAGCTTGAACGATGGTTCAGATCGTCCAGAGCCGCCTGCTGGTCCGGAAGAAGGAAAAAACGGGCCAGTCGGTCTTCACATCCCATACCCGTGGAATCCGCCTGGGAAAAAGCCCGCATCAAGGTCGTCCACAAGGCTGTCCTGGAGGCCTGGTCGTCAATGGTGCTTTGCAGAGGATCTGCCTTCAGGCCGACGATGCCGAAAATATTTCCAAACGGATCTGTCACCTTGGCCTGGTGAAACTCCCCGCTCACTTTGAGGGGCGGTTGCATTGGCGTCGCGCCCAGCTCCTGCAGCCGCAGGAATTCCCTGTCAATATCGGAGACCGCCCAGAAGGCCGAAGCGCCCTGGATATCCCCCGGCGTCACCTCGGATCGGGTGGTCAGCCAGACCCGGTCATGGCCGACCTCAAACCCGATGGTGGTGTCGTCCAAAAGGGTTGGCGCCTTGTCAAAGACTTTTTCATACCACCTCCCGGCGGCCGCAAGGTTGTCCACCGGGTACATAACCGACCGCAATCCCAGATACATGATCTCCCCCTTTTTTAAAAAAAATTGTGTGTTATGTCCGCTGTCCTTTGAGTCCCTCAAGGATAGCGATGCTTCCGTCCTTTACCACCTTGATAATGGTGTCGTCATCCCAGGTCGCAGGGGGGGGATTGCTCAATTGAAAGGCCAGGCCATGGCAGAGCAGCCACCGGGTAAGTTGGACCTGATAAATTTCATCGGGAGTCAGGCCGGCAAATCCAGAATATCCGGCCAGAGAGTCGGTACACTTTTTCCATATCCCCTCCCCATGGTGTTTGAAATGACGAATATTTTTTTCATTATTACTGCCCCTGAACAAATGATTGTCCGAGCGGGCAAACATGACATAGCCAATGCCATGGTCAATCCAAGGATCGCCTGTAACGGGTTGCCTCATCCGGCAGTACATAAGGTTCAATGTTTCTATGACCAGCGCCTCTTCCAGATCGTCCATGGATTTAAAAAAAGAATAAATGGGCTTGGCCGATGTTCCCAGGGCACTTGCCAGGGTCCGTGTGGATAGCGCTGTCCAACCCTTCTTCCGGACAAGGTGAAGCGCAGTATTCAGTATCTGGTCTTTGGTAAATTTAAATTTAGGCGGCACGAAATTTCTTCCTCATCGGTTTAAGGGAAAGGGTAGAATGAGCATCGGTGGTTGCGCAACACCTGATGCGTAACAATATTTGCAGGCCAGGTCAAGGAAAAAAATGATTGCTTTACGCAAATGCATATGGGAAATCCCCCCGGCCCCTGCCTGGAATGCAAGGGGGAATCTGGCCCGGCAAAATTTCTTGACATCCTTAACGGTTTCGACTAAAAGACGTAAGCTCGCGGCAGGTACATGTTTTTGCCGGCGATCCTGAATGCAAAAAAACAGCAGCCCATGGGTTGCGAGACTGTTGCCTTGGGCCGGTTACCGTTCCAGGGCATTTCTGTGTAAAGGGTCTGCCAGCTTCTGCTCCGGGCTTTTTTACGGATAACCTAAGCAGCCACGGAGATGTAAATGCTTGAAAAAATAGATGTCAGTCCTGCCTGCGGCCTCTATCGCATGGCAGGGAAAAAGGATGCCGCCATTGAGCGCATCATCGCCACTACCCCGGAAACCCGGGCCATCGCCAACGATCCCAGGGTCATGGGAATCGATTATACCCGCCGCCTGCAGCAGGCCTGTTCACATGTGCTCAACGCCCTTTCAGTTAACGGCCTCACCTGTCTTGAAGAAACCGAGACCATTGTATTCAATATTTTAAGGGGCGGGCTGAATTTCGGCCTGCGGGAGGCCCTGGGCGATGCCTTTGGCTGGAACTGCCACGGCTCTTCCTTTATTTCGGCCCAGCGGGCCAGGGATGATGATTCCCCGGAACAATGGCATATTGTGGAAGGCGATTATTCCAAAGTCTACATGCCCAACCGGGCGAGCATCGTCATCGGGGATGTGGTGGCCACGGGCACCAGCCTGGAGCATGCAATGAAGGCCCTGGTGGCCGAGGCCGAGAACCAGGGGGCGGATCTGCGTTCCGTGGTCTTTTTCACCATCGGCAGTCCCCGGGCCGCCGAGATCCTGGCGGCCACCGATGCCATGTGCAGGAAACGGTTCCCCGGGTTTGAAAAGACCGTCCTGGTTTACCTGGAAGGCTGTTTCGCCGTGCCGGCGCCTGAGACCCGGCTCTCCATCAAGATTACAGGAACCGACCTGCTGCGGCTAAACGCCGTCATGGCCCCTGAATTTGTGGCCTCCCAGTATGAAGATCCCGCCTATCCCATCCAGCGCTGCACCATTTACGATGCCGGGTCCAGGGCCTTCTGGACGCCGGAGTACCTTGCGGATCTTGAGGATTACTGGACAAGGGTCAGGGAAATCGCCGGCAGTGGCGTCTCTTACCGCGCCTTCCTGGAGGAACGGTTTCCGGAACTGGATGCGGACCGGTTCGGAGATGTGGACCTGGGAAAAGTTAGTGACGAAGAATTGGCCTGGATAAAGGGATTCACACAGTAAATAAAAGGAATAGAAGATGAAAAAAAACAACGATATTGATTTTGCACTGGACCATGTGGCGGATTCCCACAAAAACGGATTCATCCCCATGATGGTGGTGATGCTGGGATTTACCTTTTTTTCCGCCTCCATGTGGGCCGGGGGAAAACTCGGGGTGGGGCTCACCGCCTACGAACTCATGGCCGCCGTCATGGCCGGGAACCTGATTCTGGGGGGCTACACCGCCTGCCTGGCGGCCATTGCCGCCCGGACCGGGCTGTCCACCCATCTGCTGGCCCGGTATTCCTTCGGTGAAAGGGGATCCTGCCTGCCCTCCTTCCTCCTGGGCATCACCCAGGTGGGCTGGTTCGGTGTGGGCGTGGCCATGTTTGCCCTGCCTGTGCAGAAGGTGACCGGATGGGACATCAACCTGCTCATCGGGATTTCAGGTGCCGTGATGACGGCCACGGCCTGGTTCGGCATCCGGGCCCTGACCATCCTCAGCCTGGTAGCTGTTCCGGCCATCGCCGCCCTGGGATTTGTATCCGTGGGCAATGCCTTTTCCGAGTTCGGCGGGCTGGGTGCCTGGCTGGACGCGGTGCCGGCCGAGCCCATGTCGCTGTTTACGGCCATCGGCATCTGCGTGGCCTCTTTTATCTCCGGCGGGACGCTGACCCCGGATTTCACCCGGTTTTCAAAGAATACAAAAATCGCCGTCTCCACCACGGTGATTGCCTTTTTCCTGGGCAACTCGCTCATGTTCCTCTTCGGGGCTGTGGGCGCCACCTTTTACCAGCAGGCGGATATCTCCGAGGTGCTGCTCAAGCAGGGCATGATTGTCTGGGCCATGATCATCCTGGGCCTGAATATCTGGACCACCAATGACTCGGCCCTCTATGCCTCGGGCCTGGGCTTTTCCAATATCACCCGGCTGCCCAAAAAACTGCTGGTCCTGGTGAACGGGGCCGTGGGCACCATCATGGCGCTGTTCCTCTATAACAACTTTGTGGGCTGGCTGGCCTTTTTGAACACCATGCTGCCCTCCATCGGCGGGGTGATCATTGCCGACTATTTCCTGGTGAAAAAGGGCAATTACGGCCGTCTTTCCAATACCCGGTTCGACGGTATCCGCCCCACGGCGGTCATCGCCTGGCTGGCCGGCGTCCTGGCCGCCAAGTTTATCCCGGGCATCGCCCCGGTGAACTCCGTATTCTGCGCCGTGGGCGTTTATCTGGTGGCTGAGCAGCTTGCCCCCGCACTGGGGGGCAAAACCGCTAAAAGTAACGGGTGATCAAGCGGCGGCCCATTGCTTTTCAAGCAGCAGGGCCGCCCCATAAGCGCCTGTCATCTGGGGGGCTTTTGGCACCAATACCTCCCGGTCCAGTGCCTTGCCGACCATGCTGCAGATGCAGGGGTTGCAGGCCACCCCCCCGGAAAAGACAATGGGGCCGGAGGGGGAGACCCGGTTGAGCATGGAGACGGCCCGCTTGACCACGCTGAGGTGGAGCCCCCGGGCGATCTCACTCCGGTCCGCCCCCCTGGCGATGAGGGAGGTGACCTCGGATTCGGCAAAGACAGTGCACATGCTGTTGATGGCCAAATCCTTTTTTGCAGCCAGGGCGGCTGGTCCGAACTCGTCCAGGGAGAAGCCCAGGTTCCGGGCCATGATTTCCAGGAATTTGCCGGTGCCGGCGGCGCAGCGGTCGTTCATTTCGAATTTTTTGACCCGGCCGTTGTCCAGAAGGCCGATGGCCTTGGCATCCTGCCCGCCGATATCCAGGATGGTCAGGGCGTCGGGGAATTGGGCCCTGGCGCCTGCGGCGTGGGCCTTGATCTCCGTAACGGTGCCGGTCCGGTCAAATGCGGTTTCAAACAGATCCCGGCCGTACCCCGTGGCCATGATGCCGTCGTAGGTCAGTCCGTCCAGAAGTTCTTTGGCCCGGGTGATGGGATCAAACCCTGTATCCGCCTGCCGGCTTTCCAGAATACGGCCCTTTTCAACCAGCACCAGTTCCATGGACCGGGAGCCGATATCGATTCCTGCTGCAATCATGGGCTATCCTAATCTGAAATCTGTTCAATAAAGGCTTGGACCCGGGTCTTGAGCTGTCCCGCATCTTCCATGCCGTAGTCCGTGTCTATCCTGAGGCAGGGCATGCCTTTTTCCTCAAGGGCCTTTTCAACGGGAATGGATTCCATGAGATAGGGCTGGCAGAACTGGAGTCCGTAATGGATGACCCCGTCGGCCCCGTAAGCTTCGGCCATTTCCACAATATGGTCCAGCCGGTCCGTATTGGGGGTGAAAATGGCGCAGTCCACCTTGAAATACCGGTCGGTGACCGCATCCATGAGGGCATCAACGGTATCCCCGGAGTCATCGGTGAGGTTACGGGTGCCCCGTTCGCCCACACAGGATTCCTCGCCCACAATGACGGCGCCGGCGGTTTCCACGATCCAGGGCAGTTTCCAGTTGGGCACGGCCATGGGACAGCCCGAGACCAGTATCCGGGGGGCAGCAGGCTTGGCGACACCCCGGCTTTCTTGGATGCGCTCTTCCAGTTCGTCGCAGATTTTGTTTACCGATTCGGTAAACCGGGCCGGATTGTCGTAAAAGGAAACCTGGTTGGCCAGAAGGGCGTCCAGACCGGAGATGGGAGCGGGATCGGCCTTACGCAGCCGGTAGAGCCGGTGCAGTGCGGACCGCTTGGCATTGACTGTGGCAATGGCCGCTTTCAGGGATTCCACAGTGATTTGTACACCGGTCAGTTCCTCCACGGCCTGCTTGAACCTGTCGTACTCTGCCCTGAGCAGCTGCCGTCCCAGGCCGGATTTCATCTGGGGCAGGTCCATGACATAGAGGTTGTCCATCATGCCGCCCATGGTTTCATAGGCCTTTTTCTTTCCGTCGCAGGTATTTTCGCCGACCACCATGTCGGCACTTTCCAGGTAGGGGCAGACCCGGCCCAGCTTGAAGCCCAGGGCGGATTTGATCAGGGCGCAGGTGTTCCTGGGCAGGTGTTTTTCCACTTCCTCCACGGCAAAATCCGCACCGGAGCACAGCCCCACCAGGGTGGCGTTGGCGGCCAGGGCGATTTCTTCGGGGACGAAGACGCAATAGCTGCCGATGATTTTCCGGCCCTGTTTTTTTTCTTCCATCAGTTCTTTGATTCTCAGCCCGTGGACTTCGGACATGACGAAATCGAAATAGGCCATGCCTTCGGGGCGGTTCTCCTGGGCCAGATAGATGTCGGTGTACCCCTGTCCCAGCACATTGAGCAGGGCGTTGTGGGCCTCAAGGTCCAGGCCCAGTTCCTTCCACATGGGTTCATAATTTTCGCTCATTTTGTCTCCTTTTTCGTTTATGGCAGCGCCGCGGTCGCCGCGGTCGCTGCTGCCGTTCTGTTGGCGGACTCGGGTTCAAGGGCCTTGAGTATCCGTTGGGTCAGTTGGCCGAACCGTCCCACCGCCCGGCTCCGGGGCCGGGCCATATTCACGTCGATCTCTTCTTTGATCCGGCCCGGACGGCCGGTCATCACCACAATCCGGTCCGCCAGAAATACCGCTTCATCCACGCTGTGGGTCACCAGGACAATGGTCTTCCGGGTGGCTTCCCAGATCTTGAGCAGTTCGCCCTGGAGCAGGATCCGGGTATGGGCGTCCAGGGCCCCGAAGGGCTCATCCATGAGCAGTACGTCCGGTTCGTTGGCCAGGGCCCTGGCAATGGCCACCCGCTGGCGCATGCCGCCGGAAAGCTCGTGGGGGTAGGCATCCTTGAAGTCGGCCATGTCAATGATATCCAGGTAGGTCATGGCATCTGCACACCGTTTTTTCTTGTTCTCCCCGGCAAAGGCCGGCCCTGCGGCAATATTGTCCAGCACCGACATCCAGGGGAAAAGGGAATATTCCTGGAATACCATGCCGATTTCAGCCCGGGGACCGGCGACGGGAACGCCGCGGTAGTTGACGGTGCCGGCGGAGGCCGTCTCAAGGCCTGCCGCAATCCTGAGGATGGTGGACTTCCCGCAGCCCGAGGGGCCGACGATGCAGGTAAACGACTGTTTTTGGATGTTGAGGTCCACCCCGTCCAGGGCCTGCACCGCCTCGCCTTTTTCCGTGGCATACACCTTTGACAGGCCGGTGATGCGGATGATCTCTTCTGTCTGGTTTATCATTTTCCCCCCTGCCGCCGCCATGAAAATTTCTTTTCCTCCAGCCGTCTGAACATCATGTCCAGAACCGCACCCACGCATCCGATGGAGATCATGCCGGCAATGACGATATCGGTGGAGGCCAGGGTAAATGCATGGGTGATCATGTACCCGATTCCGGAGAGGGAACCGGGCAGCATTTCCGCCGAGACCAGGCACATCCAGGCAATGCCCAGGCCGATGCGCATGCCGGTGATGATGTCGGGCATGGCCGCCGGCATCAGGATTTTCCTGAAGATCTGCCCCTGTCCCGCCCCCAGTACCCTGGCCGAATCAATGAGGGTGGGGCTGACATTCCGCACCCCCTGGATGGTGGCGGTGAGAATGGGGAAGAACGCACCGATGAAGATGATGAAGAGCATGGAAAATTTAATATTGTCCAGGTAGATAAAGAGGTTCCCCGTCTGGGCGCCTGTCAGGGTGGCCAGGCTGGATATGCCGAACCAGGCCATGACCAGGGGCACCCATGCCAGGGGGGGGATGGGCCTGAACAGGTTTAAAAATCCGTTAAAGCAATTGAAGATTGTCCCGTAATACCCCATGAGCACTCCTAGGGGGACGGCCACCAGGGCGGCCAGGACATACCCGGCGGTCACCCGCGCCAGGCTCACCAGCACATTGCCGGCCAGGGAACCCATGCTGATGAGGTCCTGCCCCGGGTGGGCCAGGATCATCCCGACCTGGCCGGGGGCGGGCAGGATGACCTGGTTGCCCACCCGCCGGGCCAGGATGGCCCATGCTGCGGCCAGCAGCATGGGCGCCAGAAAAGGGACAAGGTTGAAAACCGGATGTTTTTTCATGGGAGGTCCATTAAATCCGGTGGCTATTGGCCCAGGCTCTTTTCCACAAATGAAAAATCATAGAGCAGGGGAGCGGCGGAAATAAGATCCTTACCGGCAATTTTCCCTTTGAATTTTTTCATATTGTTGAGCATATCCAGGAAGGCCGCCTCGCCGTTCATCCAGTTTTCAGAGGGGTTGGTGGTGTAAATAATGGATGAGTGTGCCACCGCTTCCGCAGGGACGCCGATCCATCCGGCGGAGATGGTTGCGGCTTCCTTTTTGTTGGTGTTGCACCATGAGGAGGCCTCGGTCATCAGGTCGGTCATGGCCTGGACGATTTGGGGATGATCGGTGATGAGCCGGCCGGCGGCGCCCATGACGCAGCAGGGGAAATCACTCCACTGGCCCTGGGGAGGCAGGTTCCGGGAATCCAGTCCGATGTGCCCGGCCTTCCTGTACTCGGCAACGGCCGGGTGGGGGGCAGGTCCGACCCAGCAGTCCACCTGTTTGGCAGCCAGGGCAGGGATCAGGTTGGAAGTGGATTTGAGATCCACCATGAGGATATCGGCATCGGCATCGTTGGGATTGCCCGTAATGGAGAAACCGGCCCGGTGCAATGCGCCTTCAAAAACCACCCGGGGGGCGCTGGTGGGGGAGTGGTAACCAATTTTAAAGGGTCTGTCTGAGGCTTTGACGGCTGCAGCCAGATCCTCATAGCCGTTGATGTTGCTGTCCGGAGGGAAGACCATGCTCATGCCGTCCACGTGGAGGGGGCAGAGGATTTTCATGGAAACCCCCTTGTCAATACCGCTCATGAATGCCGTGCTGGAGGCAAGGCCGATGTCCAGGCGGTTCATGGCAAAGAGGGTGGCGGTTTCCGAGCCGCTTTTAGATACGATGAGGTTGAGTATGGCCATGGGGGTGCCGTCGGCATCCATGAGCCTGTATTTTTGTTTGTCCACCATGGGGGCAAGGTAGGCGCCTGAGGATTTGAACGCCTCTCCCTTGATCGCCGCCACCATCAGGGGGGTGTGATGGGTGGTGAATACATAGCCCATATAGAGGCTGGGCACCTTTGGGGCGGCGGAGGCCCCGGATACAAATACCAGGGCAGCCGCAAGGGCGAAACAGGTGATGAGCGCTTTTTTCAGGGTGAATCTGTGCATTGGTTTTTTTCCTTTGTTTTGTGTTTTTATTCCAGAAGTTCGATCATGGCTTCAATACGGGTCCTAAGCTGGCCCTGGTCCGAAGCTGAATAGTCGGTTTCTACATGCAAAAAGGGCAGCCCGAGTTTGGTTTCCACAAACTGCCCCAGGGACAGGGATTCGGCATTATAGGTATGGCAGCCCAGCCAGGTCATATCGATGACGGCATCAACCCTGAATGCTTCAGCCATCTGTTCAACGGATGACGGCCGGCCGGGGTTGGGGGTCATGCAGGAGCAGGGCACTTCAAGGTAGCGGCGGGCAATGGCCTCCCAGGGATCCCCGGTTTCGTCCACGGCCAGGGACATGCCCTTGAGGCCGGTGCAGTTTTCCATGCACACCACCCGTGCCCCCAGTGCTTCGATGATCTGGAGGACTTTTTCGCATCCCTTTCCCACGGGGCAGCCTGTGAGCAGTATCCTGGGGCCGGTGTGCACGGGGAGGCCGGGCCTTTCCAGATCGGCCTCAAGTTCGGCCTTCAGCACCATCAGCCGCTCCAGGTAGTTTTTGGGATAGACGGCAAAGCTTTTGCTTTCCTGGATGGCCAGCATCTGGGCGGTGGTGACCGGAGAGCGGCTGTCTGCTGCCAGCAGGGAAACCTGGTAGAGGGCCTCCCTGATCCGGTTCTGGAGGCGGATTTCTTTTTTCAGGGCCTCTTCGGTCACCTGGATGCCGGAGTGGCCGGTAAGGAATTCGGCCAGCTCGTATAGGGCCTGCTTCCAGTAGGCCAGGGCCGAGGGCCCAGCCTGGGTGTGGGGCAGGTGCATGAGATGCAGGGGCTTGAGCCGCCCCATTTGCTCGTACATTTTCTTTTTCCCGTCGCAGGTGGTCTCGGCAATGAGGATGTCTGAAAAGCTGAAAAAGGGACAGGTGTCGGTGACGGCGTATCCGTAGCTGGATTTCACCAGGGGACAGAATGAGGGGGGCAGTTCCTTTTCAGCGGCCTGGATGGGGGCCTGTTTTTTTCCGCAGAGGCTGACAGGGGCGATGCCGGCGGCTCGTATCAGTTCATTGGGGGCGTATATGCAGTAAACCCCTGCAATTTTTCGGCCTTCCTCCTGCCATTGGTCCAGGTCGGCCAGGCTCTGTTCTGAAAAGAGGGTAAAGGGTTTCAGATTTATCATAGGTCTCCTGTTGGTTGGTGTTGTTGGTCGCTGTTTATGGGAGATCCAGTATCAAGTCAAAGTGATAATCCGGATAGAACAACAGGGATTGGATAGAAAATTTCCATAGGCCGAGGGGCGGGCATCCGAAATATCAATTTGCCCTGTCATCCGCTTTCTAGTATGTCTGTATCCCTTGAGATCCGCCCGGTGCGGATAGATATGCGATTTATTTTAAGAAGGGTCATCTAGATGGCAAAGAAAGATCTGATAAAAGAATTAAAGATGTCGGCCGGTGCCGGCTGAGCTGCCAAGCTGCCTCCAGGGGACCTGGACAAAGCGCTTTGCGGGATGGAGTTTCCCACGGATGAGAATGTGCTGGTGGGGCTGGCCCGGGCCGATGATGCCGGGGTATACAGGGTCTCCGATGAGGTGGCCCTGATCCAGACCGTTGATTTTTTCACCCCGGTGGTGGATGACCCCTATCTTTTCGGCCAGATTGCCGCGGCCAATGCATTGAGTGATGTCTATGCCATGGGCGGGACTCCTAAAACGGCCATGAACCTGGTGGCCTTTCCTTCAAAATCCATGGACCTTTCAATTCTCCGGGAAATTCTCCAGGGGGGAACGGACAAATTGGTTGAAGCCGGGGCGGTGCTCCTGGGGGGACACAGTATTGAGGATCCGGAGATCAAGTACGGGCTTTCCGTCACCGGATTTATCCATCCGGACCGGGTGCTGACGAAAAACGGGCTTGCTGCCGGTGACCGGCTGGTGCTGACCAAGCCCCTGGGCACGGGTATTCTGAATACGGCTCAAAAAGCCGGGATGGTGCCGGAGGATATATACCGGGAGGCGGTTTCCCTCATGGCCCAGCTTAACCGGGGGGCCGCAGAGGTGATGGACCGGTTTCCTGTCACTGCCTGTACCGATATCACGGGGTTCGGCCTGGCCGGCCACCTGGCGGAGATGCTGGAGGGAACGGGTCTGGGAGCCCGTATTTTTTCCGGCCGGGTGCCGGTGATCCCCGAGGCAATGGGACTGTCGGACATGGGGTTCCTGCCCACGGCCGCCTACAACAACCGGCAGTTCAGGGAGTCCATGGTCGAATTCTCTGATGGACTGCCCCGTGCGGCCAAGGACATTCTATTTGATCCCCAGACATCCGGCGGCCTGCTGATGGCGGTATCACCGGATCAGGCCGGGGAACTGGTCCAGGCCCTTCAGGACATCGGGATAGCGCATGCGGCCTGCTTTGGTGAGATAACCGAGGGGCCGGATGAGAAAATATACATAAATCAATAAAATAAGGAAGAAGATGAATATGGAAATAGATGCAAGGGGACTGGCCTGTCCCGAACCGGTGATCAGAACCAAAAAAGGGCTTGAAGAGGAAAAGTCAACACAGGTGCAGGTGGTGGTGGACAATCCCGCCTCCCAGGAGAATGTCCGGCGGTTTTTAGAATCCCAGGGATTCCAGACGGCGGTTGAACAGGCCGGTGAAGATTATTTTATCATGGGGGACCGGGATGCCGTGCCCGAGTTCCAGCCCGGGGAAAATGACACGGATGACCAGGATTTGAAAAAGATTGCCGTGGTCTGCGCCACGGACCGCATGGGATACGGGGATGATGAACTGGGCAAAAAACTGATGATCAGCTTTATCAAGACCCTGAAGGAGATGGGGGATGAGTTGTGGCGGCTGGTCTTTGTGAACAACGGGGTGAAGCTGACCATCGGGGGCTCCCCTGTGCTTGAAGAGCTTCAGGCCTATGAAAAGGAGGGGCTTCAGATCCTTGTGTGCGGTACCTGCCTCACCCATTTCGGCCTGCTGGAGGAAAAACAGGCCGGCGAAACCACCAATATGCTGGATATTGTGACGGCCATGCAGCTGGCGGATAAGGTGATCAAGATTTGATGGCCATGCCCGGGGACCGCCCGGGCATCCGTCGCGTTGCAAAATGTAATGGGCACTGTGAAAATGCAACAAAGCGATATGTAGCTAATTTTATTGGCCAAAACGGATGGTTTTAAATGCTATGTTGCAAATTGCAACTGTTTGACGGAACGGGTGAATCCAATTCTCTGTTCAGGATATCCTTTAATTTCAGTCATATAAGGGGAGAGTTTGCATTGGCGCAATAATTGCTCTGGTACGGGTTGAACCCAAACCGGTAAAGGAGATTGGCATGAGCGTCATTACATTTTTCGGACGGAAGTTTACTGGAAGAGCGCCGTTGGCAGAAAAAGCAGCAGATATCCTCGGATATAGAGTGGTGTATGACCGGAACCTGATCGATACCGCCGCCAGGGAATACGGATTGAAAAAAAAGGATATCCGTAAGAGCATCTATCTGGACCCGCCCATGGCAGAACGGTATTCTGCAGATAAGGCCAGATGCATTGCGGCCGTTAAATCTGTCCTGGCCGAAGAGGTCAAAAAGGGGCAGGTGATAATCAGCGGATTTCTCGGGGGACTGGTTCCCTCAAAGATGGGCCTGCATATTCTGGTAACCGCCTCAGAGAATTCCAGGCGCCGCCGGCTGCAGCGCCGGAATACGGATGAGATCACCCGCGAAGGGCACCAGATGCTGGAGACGGACGAGGCATTTTTGAGGTGGTCCCTTTATCTGAAGACCACAGAAGGGCGTAAACCTTCGAATTTCGATGGCGTGGTCAGTGTTTCCAGGACCGGGCAGTCCGAGCTGATTGATATGATCTTCGATGCGGCGTCTGAAAAAAAAGAAGAGATGACCCCCAAGGAGTTTTCCCTGGCAGCCAGAGTCTCCCGGCTCATGGCTGAAAAGGGGCATCGGGTATCTGTGGACGCCAAGGAGGACCAAGTGGACCTCAAAATCCATAAACCGGTTCTGATGCTTTCCAGGTACGGCAAAAAACTCTCCGCCCTTGCCCGCTCCGTTCGAGGCGTGGGAAATGTCCGCACCCGGGCCGGCTCCCTGTTCTACAGGGCAGATATCTATCCCGGTTGCGAATTCAAGCCCGCCCCCCAGGTGTCCTACCGGCCCATTGAAATTCAGTATGAACGGATGTATGCCCAGGTGGCCGGCCGCCGGCCTGCTTTTGTACAGAAACAAGACGAGCAGATTTCATCGCTGGCTTACGTGGGCAGGGCCTGATCCCGCTGCAGGCAACAAAAAGACAAGACTGCCCGGCAGGCCATTTTTAAAGAATGCTGCCGGACAGCTTATTCCAGTTTGAAGGTTTTGATCTTACGCCAGAGGGAAACCCGGTCGATTTCCATGATTTCCGCGGCCTTTGTCTTGTTCCAGCCTGTCTGTTCAAGCACCCACCGGATATATCTTTTTTCCTGTTCCTTCATGGTGGGAATTTTTCCTTCAGGTGCGGTCCGATAGGTTTCGATGGCCAGCTGGGTCATCTGGTCCGGAAGGGCCGCCGGATAAATCACCTCGCTGTTTTCCATGGCCACCGCCCGTTCAATGATGTTTTCAAGTTCACGGACATTGCCGGGCCAGGAGTAGTTCACCAGAAAATCCATGGCTGCCCGGTCGATCTCTTTTACGGATTTGTTCATTTCCCGGTTTTTCTTGCCCAGGAAATGGTAGGCCAGAAGGGGGATATCTTCCTTGCGTTCGGCAAGGGGCGGCAGCTGGATGGTGACCACATTCAGCCTGAAGTAAAGGTCCTGGCGGAAATTGCCGTTGTCAACCTCGTGCTTTAAATCCCTGTGGGTGGCGGCGATGAACCTTAAGTCCACAGGAACGGTCTGGGTGCTGCCCACCCGCATGAGTTCCTTTTCCTGGATTACCCTTAATATTTTAATCTGCATGGACGGGGGCATGTCGCCAATTTCGTCAAAGAAGACAGTTCCCTTGTCCGCAAATTCAAAAAGGCCTTTTTTGGTTTTGACCGCACCGGTAAAGGCCTCTTTCTCATGGCCGAAGAGTTCGTTGGCCATGAGTTCTTCTGAAAAAGAACCGCAGTTAAAGGCCACCATTTCGTGGCTGTGCCGGCTGCTCAGGTTGTGAATGGCCCTGGCCACCAGTTCTTTTCCGGTGCCGCTCTCCCCCAGGATCAGGACGCTGATATCGGTTTGGGCCACCTGCCTGATGGTTTTTTTGACCTCGGTCATGGCCGGGCTGTTTCCAATGATCTGGGGCAGCTTGGGGCCCTTTCCAATGGCCTGCTTTAAGGATATGTTTTCCAGCTGAAGGGATCGTTTGAGCAGGGCTTCTTTAATGACCTGCCTCACCTCTTCTATTTTGTAGGGTTTGGCAATATAGTGGTAGGCCCCTTCCTTCATGGCCGTGACGGCATTGTCCACCGTGGCGTAGCCGGTTATCATGATCACTTCGGTGTAGGGCTGAAGCTGACGGCTGTGCTCCAGAATCTGCATGCCGTCCATCTTCTTCATCTTGTAATCGGTGATAATCAGGTCAAAGGGCTTTGACTTGATCAAAGCCAGCCCCTTAATGCCGCTCTCCACGGCGGTTACCTTGTATCCTTCCTTTATCAGAATATGTTCAAGGTTATTTCGGGCGATCATCTCATCTTCGATGATCAGGATCTGTTTTTGCATGGTGCTCCCTAAACCGTATCAGCCGGGCAGGCTGACCGTAAATGTTGTGCCTTTTCCCGGGCTGCTTTCCACATCAATGGTGCCCCCGTGCTGCTCAATGATGCCGTGGATAATGGAAAGGCCCAGCCCTGATCCTTTGCCCACCTCCCTGGTGGTAAAAAAGGGATCAAAAATTTTGGCCAGATTTTCTTTTTTAATGCCCCGGCCCGTGTCGGACACTTTAAAGACGAAATTGTTGGCGTCATTGTCATTGAATGCGCCAATGGTCAGGCGACCGCCCTCTCCCGTGTCCATGGCCAGAAAGCCGTTGATGATCAGGTTGAGCAGCACCTGCTGGATCCGCCGGGGATCCATTTTGCCCTCAAGGTCTTCTTCCACCGCTATGACCACATCAATATCCGCCGGGATCTCGCCTGCGATCAGGTGCATGGTGCTCTGGATCAGGTTTTTGAACCGGACCCGCTCGATGGAAAAGTGGCTCTGCCTGGAAAATTCAAGCAGGGCGCGGATGATGTCCCTTGACCGGTTGATCTCCTGCTCCACCTGGGTGAGCAGGGTCTTTTTAAATTCAATGTCCGGTTCCTCTATTTCCTCCTTGATGATCTGGACAGAGGTGGAAATATTGTTCAGGGGGTTGTTCAACTCGTGGGCCACCCCGGAGGTGAGCGTGCCCAAAGAGGACATTTTTTCGGCCTGGACCAATTGCTTTTTTCTCTTATCCAGTTCCTGGATCATATGGTTGAGGCTGTGGGCCAGGGATTCGAATTCGTCCCCGGTTTTTATTTCCGGAATCTTATCGAATTCGCCGTTGACGATCCGTTTGATTCCGGTCTCAATGGATTTCAGGGGGCGGTTGAGTTTCCACACAAGAAATATGGCGGTGGAAATGGTCAGAATGAACAGGGAAAACAAGGAGGCCAGCAGGTATCCCCTGGACCGGTCCAGAAGTTCAAAGACCCGCTCACGTTCGTTTTTTTCGAATTTTTCAATATCGGTGGTCAGCTCCCGGCCCAGCCGGGTGGCGGTCTCCTGTATTTTCAGGACCTGGTTGAAATGCGCCTGGGTTGATGTATCTTCATGGTATAAATCGTGCAGTTCTTTCATGTTCCGCTGGTAAGCCGCTATGGTCCGGCTCCGGTGCCGCACCGAAGGAATTCCCGGGAATTCCTTTTCGATGAGGGCCTGTTTTTCAGCTGTTTTCTGGATATAGGCCAGGGCCTGGGTCAGGTCCTGGAGGTCTCTTCTCAGGAAAAAGTTTTTTTCGTACCGCCTGGCCTCAAGCACCGTGTCCAGAAGGTCCCGTTTTTTTTCGATGAGAATCAGTTTTGAGTTGATGGCCGAGTTGCTGTAGTGGTTGAAGAACCAGATGATACTGTTCACCGCCATGAAAATAAGAAACAGAAAGGATATTTTTTGTCTGATGCTGAATTTCATAAGTTGTATCTTATCGTTATTCATGGCGGACAAACAAGATAAAAATTTTCCGGCGGTACCGGCCGCAAGCGTTTAGGATGCTGGCCGGTCCGCCGGGAATAGGTTAGGGATCAGCCGATGCCGTAGAAAAAGTAGATTACGCCCAATTCCACGGTCAGGAACAGAAGGGTCATCACCGCCCCGGCCTTGGCATAGTCAACGGTCCGGTATCCGCCGGGCCGCATGATCAGGGCATTGACCTGGTGGGTGGGCAGGACAAAGGTGTTGGAAGCTGAGATCCCCACCACAAGGGCAGCCATCCGGGGATCCCCTCCTGCCATCACCGCCATGTTCATGCACAGCGGCACCAGAAGCACCGTTGCCCCGACATTGGATATGACCAGGGTGAAAAAGGAGGTCATGATCCCGACCACAGCCAGCAGCACAATGGGCGATGGGGTGCCGATGAGGCCCAGTACGGTCTGGGCGATGAAGGCCGCCGTCCCGGTTTTCTCAAAGGCAATGCCCAAGGGGATGAGGCCTGCCAGCAGAAAAACGGTCATCCAGTCCACGGAGAGATAGGCTTCGTCCACGGTGAGTACCCCCGTGATAATCATGCCCAGGGCGCCGGACATCAGGGCCACGGAAAGCTGGATTTTCAAAAAGATGATCTGGAACAGGGCGATGGCCAGCCATCCCACGGCAAGCATGGCCTTCTGGGGCCGGAGAATTTCACCTTCCAGGGGGGAGGCAAATACCAGGGCCCGGGGCTGGGGGCGGTTTTTGAGGATGTGGAATTTCTCCCAGGGTCCCTGGAGGAGCAGGGTATCCCCCATGGCCAGCCGGATATTGGTCAGGCCGGAATAGTATTTCCTGTTGTCCTTGAACAGCACCAGGGGGTTGAGGCCGAACATTTCCTTGAAATCCACCTCGTTCAGGGTTTTGCCGATGAGTTCCGACCTGGGCGAGACAACGGTTTCCGCCATGCCCGCATTGGTGTTGGCCAGGGATTCGGCAAAGGTTTCCAGGCTGTCCTTGATTTCCCAGCCGTACTCCTTGGCCAGCTGTTCGATGTTGGCCCGTTTGCCCACCACGGCAATATCGTCTCCGGCAGTGATTTCCTCGTAGCTGTGGGGCACATGGTTGGTGGTCCGGGTGGACGGGGAGGAGATGCCGATGACGGTCACCAGAAAACGGGGCCGGATGCTCAGGTGATCAAGTACCCCGGTTACCCCGGTGTCCTTGGGGACGTGGAGCTCAATAATACTGTTGACTCCCTGGTATTCCTTGATCAGCATGTCCGATGCGCCTTTGCCTGATTTTCCGCTGCTGTCCGGAAGGATGAACCGCCCGAAAAAAAGGAAATAGAGCAGGGCCGTTAAAAGGAGGCAGACGCCGATGGGGGTCTGGGTAAAGAGCCCGAAGGGTTCAAGTTTCTCTCCGCCCAGGACCATGAGGTCGTTGAGCAGGATGGTGGGGCTGGCCCCCACCAGGGTCAGGGTGCCGCCGATGATGGCACAGAATCCCATGGGCATGAGGATTCTTGAGGTGGGGATGCCGATGCGTTTGGATATCCGCTGGGTGGCGGGCAGAAACAGGGCCGCGGCCCCGATGTTCTGCATCATGCTGGAAATGATGCCCACGGTTCCCGAGACCAGCAGCATGATTTTGCCCTCGCTTTTTCCGGCCAGGGCCAGGATGGGCTTGGCCACCTTGTTCATTACTCCGGTTTTGTCCAGCCCGGCACCGATGATAATCACCGCGATAATCGAACATACCGCATTGGAACTCAGTCCCACAAAGGCCTCTTTGGGTGAGATCAGGCCGATGAGCGGCAGAAGGACCATCATCATGATCCCCACCACATCCACCCTCACCCATTCAAAAACAAATAGACAGATCACAAAAACAAGCACAATCATTGTCATAATCATTTCAGGTGTCATTTAACAGTTCTCCATTCAATCCTAAATTTTCAGGGTATTGCGCAGGTATTATTCATTTTCATTTCTGTAGATAAAGCAAAGGATAGCCACGGCCAGGATCAGGCCTAAACCGATGATGAATTGGGTGCTCATAAATTGTCCTCCTTAATCCACTGAATAAACAAAAAGCCGCTGGGCGATTCTGTTGTCATTGGAAAGCGAATCCCTTGCGGTCACAGGCTCTTTGTTTTCTGTGATGATAAATTCGATTTGCCCGCATTCCTTTGTGATATCTTCAATGGCCTTGTCCACATGGGTGTATTTAACGGCGTGGGCGAATTTCAGGCCCAGTTCTGCCGCCCGTTTGCTAAAGGGCGCTGCATTTTTAACGGCGGTCTCCTTGAAATCCCGGAAGAGTTCCTCATGGCTGGTGGAGAAAAACTCTGTGACATCATGGGTCAGGTTGGCGGCATTGACAGCAATGATGCCGTAATCCATCCGCTGGGCCATATCAAGGGCGTACTCAACCATATCGTCCGTGAACCGGCTTTCCATGGTGGCCACCACCAGGTTTTTTCCCTGGTTTTCGCAACAGGCTATCTTCTCCCCTTCTTTTTCGGGTGTCTGGTCAGGGGGAGTGGAAAATTTGATGGCCTCGCTGTTGTCATCCGCCTTTTTACCTGGATGCAATACCTTTGTTTTTAAGGTCTTGAAAAAACTCATAATTTATCTCCTTCCTCTTGCACTTGAGGTTATATTTCTTTGATCTTTGGTCTTTTTATCGTAGTTATGTTAGGCAAATTGCATACCAGAAGGGGGGACGGTGCAAAACGCTTGTATATCAATGCCTTTCACTGATTCGGATGGAAGAATAGGATCGGACGAATGTTGCAAAATGCAATGTTTTTTGGCTGTTCCGTGAACATCCCTGCCCTGCGGGCCTTGAGCGAATATTGCAGTTGACAATGGAGTGTTGCTTTTTGTAACGATTTAACTGGATGGGATCTGAAAATTCCGCCGGAAAAGCAGAATGGGTAAATCCGCCAAACGGGGGCGGAAACCGCTTTACCCCCTGGCAGTGAAGACAAAGGCATGGTTATTGCTGACCAGAGGGATATCGATTTTTGCATCCATGGGAAGGAGGGCTACGGTGAGAAGTATTTTCAAAAAAGAGGAAGCAGTTGAGACGGAGACGGCATCGGCAGAGATTGATGAACTCAGGGAGGCGGTGCTGAACCGGAATATGCCGGCGGCAGTGGAAAAAATTGTACTCAAGGAGGTTGACCGGCTGCTCAAGATCAATCCGGCCTCGGCAGAGTATACCATCGGTCTCAATCACATTGATTATCTGACCACCCTGCCCTGGAACCGGTATACCCAGGACAATCTGGATACCCTGAGGGCGGAAAAAATCCTTGATGCCGCCCATTACGGACTTGGCGAAATCAAGGAAAGGATACTTGAGCACCTGGCGGTCAGGCAGATGAAGCTGTCCAAGAAAAATACCGTTCTGGTGGTGGACGACGAAGAGATGACCCGGATGAACCTTTCCCATGTGCTGACAAAGGAGGGGTATGAGGTGGATACCGCCGGCAGCGGCAGCCAGGCCCTGTTGTTGCTGGAGAACCAGCAGTTTGACCTGGTGGTTACGGATCTGAAAATGGACAAGGTGGACGGCCTGACCCTGCTGGACTGTATCAAAAAGACCAGTCCCGGCACCGAGGTGATCATTATCAGCGGATACGCCACGGTGCTCACGGCGGTGGATGCCATCAAGCGGGGGTCCTTCCATTTTATTGCCAAACCCCTGAAGCTGGACGAGATACGGGCCACGGTGAAAAAGGCCCTGGAAAAGAAAACCGGGCTTGTGGAAACACGGAGCCCTGTGATCTGCTTTGCCGGCCCTCCGGGAACCGGCAAGACATCCCTTGGTCAGTCCATTGCAAAAAGCCTGGAGCGTAAATTCGTCCGGGTCTCCCTTGCCGGCATCAAGGATGAGGCAGATATCAGGGGGCATCGGCGGAGTTATGCCGGCGCCCTTGCCGGACGGATTATCCAGGAGATCCGCCGGGCGGAGTCAAGTAATCCGGTGTTCATGCTGGACGAGATCGACAAGATCGGTCAGGATTTCAAGGGCGATCCCGCATCGGCCCTTCTTGAGGTCCTGGACCCCCAGCAGAACGCTCAGTTTATCGACCATTACCTGGATGTCCCCTATGACCTGTCCAAGGTCATGTTCATTGCCACGGCCAATACCGTGGCCAGAATTCCCGGGCCGCTGCTGGACCGTTTCGAGGTCATTGCCATGTCCGGGTACACGGTGGCGGAGAAGGTGGATATTGCCGGCCGTCACCTGATACCCAGGGCCAAGGAAGATACCGGCCTGGCCGGTTTTGATCTTGAGTTCACCCAAGAGGCCTTGAGGAAAATTATCCGGGAGCATACCCGGGAAGCCGGGCTCCGGGAATTTGAACGGAAAATCGCGGCCATATGCCGGAAGGTCACCCGCCGGCTGATCAAGTCGGGGGCATCTTCAAAAGAGATCTGTATTGATGAGGCTGAAGTGGAATCCTTTCTGGGGCCCGGCCGGTATCACTATGAAATCGCCGGGGCCAAAGACCGGGTGGGGTGTTCCACAGGCCTTGCCTGGACAGAGAGCGGCGGGGAGATCATTTTTGTGGAGGCCACCCGGATGATGGGGACCAACCAGCTGATTCTCACGGGCTATCTTGGGGAGGTCATGAAGGAGTCGGCCCAGGCGGCCTTAAGCTATATCCGGAGCAATACGGAGCGGTTCGGCCTGGCAGCGGATTTTTTCCAGGGCCAGGATATCCACGTCCATGTGCCGTCGGGTGCCATTCCCAAAGACGGGCCTTCTGCCGGCCTGACCATTGCCATGGCACTGCTCTCCCTTTTGCGGGGAGAACCCTGCCGGCGGGATACGGCCATGACCGGCGAACTCACCCTCAGCGGCAGGATCCTGCCCGTGGGCGGAATCAAGGAAAAGCTTCTGGCCGCCAAAATGGCCGGCATCAAAACCGTGATTTTTCCAATGAAAAATCAATCGGAGATTGCCACCATTGACCCGAAGCTTAAGCAGGGAATAAAAATTCTGACGGCCGGGGAACTCAGCGAGGTGGTGGACCAGGTACTCAGGGCCGGGAAGGGGCAGCCCGTTTCTCGGAATTAACAATCACCAGAGGCACCTGAAGTTTTCCCTTCAGGGCATTTATCCGTGTAGCGGCACTGCCGGTTGCCCGCCTCCGGTCCAGGGAGGGATCATACACCGTTAATATGATGTCATGATGGGTGTCAATATAGTCCGATAGCTGGGTCTCAGGGGTGCCGGCGCTGAGGGTTACCTTAAACGGAACCGGACAGTCGGGGCTCTTCAGCATCTTTTTCAGCGGCGCGGGGACCCCCGTCAGGATAGGGTCCGCTTTGCAGACACCCCCCTGGCGGGCTGCAGATGTTTTCAAGGAAGGGGAATCCGGCTTTGGGGTGGACAAAGAACACTGCCTGACCTGGGTCTCCGTAGTGAACTGCAAGATACAGAGTTCCGCCTTGACCTGCCTGCACAGGTCTGCGGTATATTGATAAACAGGACGGGTGGGTGTATCCCCGTCAATGGCAAGCAGTATCTGCTTCATCTCATACCTTTCTATGGGTCATCAAAATCATCTTGGGCGTCCACAGGAATGGGACTCTGCTATGTATAAAGCATTTTATGTACCAGGCGGGCGTTCCTCCCTGAAAAGCTTTCAAGAGGCCTGTCTTCTGGTTGTTCCGGTTGATATGGGCCGGAAGTGGGAGGGAAGATCCGGGTTGTTTCATTTTGAAATGTTCGATAACGGACATGAGATGAAAGTGCTTGTTAATCAGTGGGTTGCGACGCTATTGCACGGCGCAAGGTCCTGTTGTTAATTGCAACAGGGGATGGCGGCCAAGGGATAAAGCATCAACAATGGCACTGGGAGAATACACCGGTCCGGGATGGTCCGGGACCGGTGTAAAGGGTGGGCGTTGGCGTTTTCAGGACCGATGGCTAAAAGAACAGCACCGGCGCTTTGGGCTCAGCGCAGTTTTCGTGGAGGCGTTTGGCCGTGTCCCTTATGGGGCCGTCCATGAGGGAGCGGGCATTTTCGGGACAGGCCTTGATGCAGGCGCAGCAGAAGATACACCTGTCATCCATTGTGGTGTAGCCATTTGCTTCATCAATGGCTTCCTTGGGGCAGACCTCGGCGCAGGTGCCGCAGCCGGTGCAGTCCTCGGAGACGTTCATAAAGGCGAAGGCCGTCTCTTTCATGCCCTCCCGGTAGGGAAAGTTGCCCGGTACCGCCAGGTCCCCCGCGGTTTCCGGATGGTCCAGAATGCCGGCGCGGGCGGCAACCTGCCTGCCGAAATCAGCAGCCGTTTCCAGGTCTGCCTTGTCCGGCCGGTTCACGGCAATGGGGAACGTTTCGCAGGAGAAAGAGTGTTCCCCGATAAAGGCGGCGCCTGCCACGGGAATGAAACCGCATTCCTTTGCAATGGTTTTCAGTTCCAGAAGTGCATCTTCAAATTCCCGGTTGCCGTAGACCACGGTCAGTACGGCCGGTTTACCATTCCCCTTCAAGCCTTTGAAATACTGGACCGCATCCTTTGGGATGCGTCCGGCATAGACCGGGGCGCCGAGGAGGACAATATCCCCCTTAAGCGGGGCCGGTCCCAGGTTCCGTTGGGCAGATGACGTAATGTCGATGATTTCCGGGCTGTCGCAGCCCAGGCCCGAGGCAATCTGCTCGAGGACTTTCCGGGTGGTGCCTGTGGGACTGAAGTAGATGAGAGATGTCTGTTTTTGATTCATGTTGTCCCCTTTTTTATTTTAAGGTTGTTCTGATTATCTGATGCGGGCCTCCCGGACATGGGGGGCGATGACCGCCTTGAGTTGGGTCATCTCTTTTTCCGTGAAAAACCGACCGGGGTCTTTAAGAAAGTCAGGGTCCAGGACATCCACATTTTTCGAGCATTGCTGGAGAATATACAGGTCTGCCCCCTGGATCTGCGCGGCAATCCTTTCCATGATGTCCCGGCTGATGAAAGGGCGGACACAGGTGGTCCTGAATTCATAGGCCGGCGCCTTTTCCATGACCAGGGAGATGCTCTCCAGGATCCGGTCCAGATCGTTTTTGTTTTTTAACAGGGCCGTGTAGTTGGCCGGATCTGTTTTGATATCCATGGCCAGGTAGTCCACAAGCCCCCGGTCAAACAGGTCTTCTAAAACCTGGGGACGGGTGCCGTTGGAATCCAGTTTGATTTTATACCCCATTTCCCTGGCCCGGGTGATGAAGTCGCCCAGGTCCTTTTGGAGGGTGGGCTCCCCGCCGGTGATGGCCACCCCCTGGATCATGCCCTTCCGTTTCTCCAGGAAGGAAAAGATCTCCTCCTGGTCAAAGGCGGGACTGCCGGACCCGGTGAGGGGGCCGGCAGCCAGGTCCGGATTATGGCAGTAGGGGCAGGTGAAATTGCAGCCCGGTGTGAAGACCAGGCAGGCCACTGCCCCTGGAAAATCAATCAGGGAGTTCTTTTGAAATCCGCCGATGTACATGGCCGCCTTCTATGAGGCAACCTTGTGGGTGTCATAGGTCTTGCGCATGCAGAATTCCGTCTGCTTGCCGTTGTTCCACTGGCCCACCGGGCGCAGGTAGCCCACCACCCTGGAGTAGATTTCCGTGTCTGCATTGCAGGTATCGCATTTTTCATGTTCCCCTGAGATATACCCGTGGGAGGGGCAGACGCTGAACGTCGGAGTCAGGGTGAAATAGGGCAGGCGGAAGGAATTGGACACCTTGGATACCACCTGTTTGACCACTTCGGTGTCGCTGACTTCTTCACCCAGGAAAAGGTGCTGAACTGTGCCGCCGGTGTACTTGGTCTGGAGTTCGTCCTGGAGTTCCAGGGCCTCGAACAGATCGTCGGTGTAATTTACCGGCAGATGGGTGGAGTTGGTGTAAAAGGGATCGCTGCCGTTTTTGTACTCTTCCTCGTTGGCGCAGACAATGTTTTTGAATTTCTTTTTGTCCTTGCTGGCAAACCGGTAGGTGGTGCCTTCGGCCGGGGTGGCTTCCAGGTTGAAAATTTCGTCGGTCTCTTCCTGGAGGGATTCGATCTTGGAACGGATATGGTCCATGACCTTTACGGCAAATTCCTGGCCCTTGTGGGAGGCAATACCGTAGTCCTCGCCCATGAAATTGATACAGGCCTCGTTCATGCCCAGGATGCCGATGGTGGAAAAATGGTTCCGCCAGAAGACCCCGGTGCTCTCCTTGATTTTCCTCAGGTAGAACTTTGAGTAGGGGTAGAGGTCGCCGTTGGTAAACTTTTCAAGAATTTTGCGCTTGATGCTCAGGGATTCGGCGGCAATGTTGATCAAATTGTCCAGGCGGTCGAAAAATTCGGCCTCGTCCTGGGCCACATACCCCAGCCGGGGCAGGTTCAGGGTGACAACCCCGATGGAGCCGGTCAGGGGGTTGGCACCGAAGAGGCCGCCGCCCCGTTTGCGCAGCTCCCGGTTGTCCAGGCGGAGCCGGCAGCACATGGACCGGGCGTCTTCGGGGTCCATGTCTGAGTTGACAAAGTTGGAAAAATAGGGGATCCCGTATTTGCCGGTCATTTTCCAGAGATTGTCCAGCCTGGGGTTGCTCCAGTCAAAATCCTCGGTGATGTTGTAGGTGGGAATGGGGAAGGTAAATACCCGGCCCTTGGCGTCCCCCTCCATCATGACTTCGGCAAAGGCGGCGTTAATCATGTCCATCTCATCCTGGAAGCCCGCATAGGTCTCTTCCAGGTATTCTCCGCCGATGATGATGGGGGAATCCTTAAGCGTGGCGGGCACATTCAGGTCCATGGTGATGTTGGTGAAGGGCGTCTGGAATCCCACCCGGGTGGGGATGTTGATATTGAATACAAATTCCTGGAGGGCCTGTTTCACCTCTTTGTAGCTCAGCTTGTCATAGCGGACAAAGGGAGCCAGCAGGGTGTCGAAGTTGGACATGGCCTGGGCGCCGGCCGCCTCCCCCTGGAGGGTGTAGAAAAAGTTGACAATCTGGCCCAGGGCGCTTCTGAAATGCTTGGGGGGAGAGGATTCCACTTTACCGGCCACCCCTTTGAACCCTTCGATGAGCAGGTCCTGGAGGTCCCAGCCCACGCAGTAGACGGAGAGGAGACTGAGGTCGTGGATATGGATGTCACCGGCATAGTGGGCATCCCGCACCTGGGGGGGATAGATTTTGTTGAGCCAGTATTCTGCGGTGATATCCGAAGAAATATAGTTGTTCAGCCCCTGGAGGGAGTAGCTCATGTTGGAGTTCTCCTTGACCTTCCAGTCCATGCGGCTGATATAGGATTCCATGAGGCCGACATTCTCATCAATGGCGATTTTACGGATCTGATTGTGCTGTTCCCGGTAGATGATATAGGCTTTGGCGGTCTGGTAATAGGGGGAGTCCAGCAGTACCCGTTCCACAATGTCCTGGACATCTTCCACCTCGGGCACCGGCCCCAGTTGGAGATCCCGGGCCAGGGTGAGTACCCGCATGGTCATTTTTTTGGCTTCCCGTCCGTTGAATTCTCCGGTTGCCTCGCCCGCCTTAACCAGGGCGTTGGTAATTTTTGTGGCGTCAAACTCCGCAACCCGTCCATCACGTTTTTTGATCTGCTCAAACATGTCCACCTCTTGAAATCTGAATGAATTTATTCTATTTTGTAACTCTTGTTGCTCTTTGCCCGCAGAAATTCCGATTGGAATTGGTGGGGATGAGGCAAGATTTAACTCAATATGTAGTGTGTGTCAAGAGGAAAAAAACCACATATAGTGGTTTTAACCAAAGACACACAAGGATAAAAATGCAGCTGGACCAGAATCCCTTTTTCAGAAAAAACATAACTCCCTGGTATGATTCCACCTTTGCCTGCGGGGTGCTGATTTTTGCCATGCTCCTGGTGTTCTGTTTTGCTTTGGGCGGGGTGGCGGTGGCAGGCTCTGATCCCAGATTTGCACAACATCTCTGGTTCCCCGGTATGCTGGGGGGATTATCCGGTTTCCTGATTATCAAGGTCTGGCTGCGGCTGAGGGCCAGGGCCCGGCAGGAATAGCATTTCAATCAGGATACCGATTAATCAGGAGTGCTCATTCATTCTCTACGGCGTCCACCACCTCTATTAGATGGTGGAGAATCTTAGCCGTTACCCCCCAGATCACCACATCCTCATAGGGATAGGTGAGTTCCATGATATCGGGCCGGCGTCCGGCATATCCTTTTTCCCGGTGGACCCGGGTCAGATGGGCATAGGGGATTTTAAAAATTCTGGAAATTTCCTCTGTATCAAAAATAATATGGTCTTTCTGGTTCCAGATCCCGGTAAAGGCCTGGATATCCTTGTTTCTCAGGGTCTGAAAATGGCCCAGAGACCCCATCACCTTTACATTGTCCGATACGATCCCCGTCTCTTCTTCAAGTTCCCGCAGGGCGGTGTCCCGGGGTGATTTGTCCCTTTTATCCACATGGCCGCCGGGGAATGCCATCTGGTTCCGCCAGGGGTATCCTTCCCGGTCCGCCTTCTGGATAAAAAGCAGGGATGGGTCAGAATTGAACAGGAACAAGGCCATCACAGATGTGGGCTGGTAAACCGCCGGATCCGGGGGCAGGGGGTGGTCCGCTGATTTTAGGGCAGAGCGTATGGTTTCGATATATGCTGTCTGGTCCATTTTCTATCCAAGGGCCTCCGAGTTTGGATCTATGGTAAATTTAAAAATACATAGTCCCCATTTCTTTGTCAAACAGGATGCCGGATAGTTAAATGCCAGCCATATTTCTCAATGTCGGATTCAATGGGATAAAAAACGTTCAGGGAGTTAGCCCTTGGCGATCTTATAAAATTTATCAAAAACAGCCAAACCGTCAGCACCCAACAGCCTCTTTTTAACCGGCTCCCAGGCCGGGTTGGCAGGTCCGAATTTTTTTGCCAGCACTTTTTGTTCCCGGGGGGTGGGCGCATATATTTTTACGCCGAGCTTTTTAAATTCTTCAGAACAAAAGGTCACTGCGGTTTTATAATTTTTCAGCTGGGCCCCTTGAATTTCATTGAATGCATCAAGGAATTGGCTCCGGGTTCGGGAATCCAAGGCGGCAATATAATCTGTATTTGCTATGGCCACCCATCCGTCATGCACGGATTTTATTTCGGAAATGATTCCCAATTCCCTATTCAGCCCTTCCGGGCCGGCATAAAGCCCGATGATTGCCGGATCAAGTGCATCATACCGGCCTCCCCGGGCTGTCCTTGCGCAAAATTTCCAGGGGATGTTCATGGGTTTGGCTTTGGTCAGCCTGTAAAATAAGGCGAGGCTTTCAGATCCCGGCACCCTGAATCTGACCCCTTCAAAATCTTTGGGGGATTTAATGAGCTTCCCGTACCTTTTTGTGGAGGTGGCCGTTCTTTCTCCGACAACATAGGGGAACAATACCTGTATTCTGGCCTTTCGGGTTTTAGACAATACGGCCCTGTTCCAGGCCTGGGAGTTAAACAGCCGGATATATTCGGTTTCATTGGCAGCCCAAAAGGGGATATTTAAAATATCCAGTTCCGGGCACAATGGCGACAAATTGGCAATGGATAGCAGGGCGCCTTCGGACTTGCCCAGGGAAACCCAGTTTGACAGCTCTGAACCGATTCCCCGGCTTCCGCCGTCGTGGATGATCACGAAGATTTTATTCTTTGTATATTTTTCTATCAGCCGCTTAATTTCGAGGTGGGCATGGGGGGTGGTCAAATAGTTTGAGGTAAAGTACGGGGAACTGAAATTAAATATATATTTGGCGAGCCTTTTCTTCCTTTTTTCCTCTTTCAGCGTTTCCGCAAAGGCCCGGCGATCCTCCCATGGCTGTCTGGGAAAAATGGTGAAATAAACCATGCTGCTTAAGGCACCAAAGGAATACCTGAGAAATGTTCTTCTGCTGACTCGCGGCATTTATTCTCCTGTAAACAAACAAGATGCGGCGCAACTTTTTTTGGGAGCAATGAGTATAAGCTATACATTTAAGATATGCTTTTTTTTGATTTTTGTAAATTGACGGTTTTGGATAAAAACACTTGACCTCCCCCGGGCTTTAGATTAAATAGGCCGCATTATGAAAAATGACTAATCCCATATCCAACCAATCGTCCCCCGGTTTTTAGAAAACAGCGGGCCCAGTGGCTTATTGAATCAGGAGACCTGCCTTGGTATTGCCAAGGCATCCGTTTTATAGCCGCGGAATGCCCCGCTGCCTTTTTATTCTTACATTTATCCAGGACCAGACACATTCTGATCGACCGGACCGGCAGAGGCTCGTCTTCCGCCCGTGGTGAGGTCTGTATGGAAGTAAACCATACCCGATGAGACCATCACGCCCTGCGATCCACTCACTGTTTACCTGGTCCCCATGAAAACGAGGCAATTATGAACATGAAACAATTGATTGCGTATATCCAAAAACCACCCGTTTACACAAAAGGAACCGCCGAAATGTGGGTGGATCCCCATATTTCCCGTCACCTGCTGGCGGTTCACCTCAATCCGGACATCGACCTGGCCAGCAGGAAAAAGGCCACCATATCAGATACGGTGGATTGGCTTCTCGGCCAGGTCCCAGGAGAAAATCTGGCTGTTCTTGATCTTGGTTGCGGACCCGGGCTTTATACGGAGCGGATCGCCGGGTCTGGCCACCAGGTTACGGGAATGGACTATTCATTGACCGCCATCGAATATGCCAGCCGTTCCGCCCGGAATAAAGCGCTGGACCTCAGCTATGTGCATCAGAACTACCTGACCCTCCGTGAAGAGAATAAATATGATCTCATCATCATGATTTTTACTGATTTCGGGGTGCTGGTCCCCGGGGACCGGGACAGGCTCCTGGAAAATATATACCGGGCCTTGAAACCGGGAGGAACCTTTATATTTGATGTGCTTAACGAGCGGTTTCTGGAAAAACCGGTGGAGAAATCCTGGCAGGCGGAGAAATGCGGCTTCTGGAGAGAAACGCCGCATCTGGCCCTCTCCGATGCCTTTCTCTATGAAGAGGAAAAGGTCGTCTTAAGCCAGCACGTGGTCGTTGAGGATACCGGTGCCATGGATGTGTACCGGTTCTGGACCCATGTTTTTTCCCACGACGACCTGAGGGCAGTTACGGCCAGCCAAGGGTTTGAAAAGACCCGGTGCCATGATGATCTGCTTCCCGACAGCGAAATGTACAGCGGACGGGATGTCACTTTCTGCGTCACGGTCAAACCGGAATAACAACCACCCGCTGCCGGCGGCTCGGCCTGCCGGCAGCGGGGCTCTTGTGCGGCCGTGTGAAAGGACCGGGCGGATGGGGAGGGGCTTCCAATTTGATTGACACTGGAGTTGTTTAACGATTTTCTGCAAGGTTGGGGTTGTTTTATCTATAGGGCGTACCTGGAATAGCGGGTAAATTATTGTTGGGATAATAGTTTTTTTGCATTATCTGCCCCCTTGAAATCATCACTAATGCTGAGAGCCTTATTGAGTGCTTGAAAGGCTTTTTCATACTCCCATTTCTTATGGTAGGCAAGGCCTATATGGTAATGGTAAATGGGATTGCCCGGTTTGATTTGTATGCAATTTTTGAATTCTTCAATGGCGCTGTCATACAATTTTTTTTTATAGTACACCCAGCCCAATGTATCTATTATTACATCAGACTGGTTTGCCTTTTCTTTAGCTTTTCTGGCAAGGTCTAACGCCAGATTCAACTTTTTGTCATTATCGGCATATAAATAGGCAAGATTATTCATGGCCGGCACAAAGCTGTCGTTAATTTTGATCGCCGATGTGTAATGCTTTTCGGCGAGCTCAATTTTATTGAGGCTCTCGTAAAGTGTGCCCAGCGAATTATGTGTACCGGCATGATCCGGTTGTTTTTCGAGCACAGCATTGTACTGGTCAATTGCTTCCTTTATTCTTCCATCTTCTTTATAAATATCGGCTAAAGATAGGTAGGGGGTGACAAATTGGGGATTTTGATCAATGGCTTTTTTGTATTCTTCTTCTGCGAGGCGGCCCTCTTTTTTTTTGAAGTGTAAACGGCCAAGAATAGTATGCAGGACGGCCTTCGTTGTTTTCTGTTCCGTTTTTCTCATAAAATTACGGCATTGTGTCATGGCTCCATCTATTTGTTTGTCATCCAGGTACACCGAAATCATATTTGAAAACACATCCATCAGGTCTGGGTTAATATCAAGCGCTTTTTTAAAATAGGTAATGGCTTCTATGTTATTTTTTTGGAGTTTTTTTAAGATACCCATCCGATAATAAGCTTCGGGATTATCTGGCTTTAGCTCAATGGATTTTTTAAAGAATGTCTGCGCTTCATTTTCATGCTTTTGCGCCATGTGGATATTTCCCATCAGGAGATTCGCCTGGTAGTCTTCGGGATGGAATTCCAGAACTTTTTCCAGTTCATTTTGGGCACTTAAGAAATCCAGATTATAAAAATAAATCTTTGAAATAAGCTGCCTTGCCTGATGGTGTGATGGTCTTTTTTCAATCGCCGTATTCAGATAACCCAATGCCTGTTCATATTTCTTTTCTTCAAATAGTGCTACTCCCGTTAAATAGTTGTAATTTGGCGATTCAGGCTCTTCTTTCACCAGAGTGCTGAATATTTTAACGGCTTGGTCAAATTTTTTTTGAGAGATAGAAATTTTGCCTTTCAATACTCGTGCTTCCAACAAGTTGGGTCTTTCTTTCAGGACCTGCTCGACAATCTCCTGGGATTCATCTATGCGATCATGGGAAAATAAAAAATTAGCGTGAACGATTTTAACTCGTGTGTTATCCGGGGCCTTGGCCACGGTTTTGATTATGAGTTTTTCAGCCAAGGCGACCCTGCCCGTCCGGTTGTAGAGTTTTGCCAGTCTAAGAGGAGCCTTTATGCTGGCAGGATTCTTTTCAATGGCCTTAAGATAGTATTTCTCCGCTTGCTCATCCCCTTTTTGTCCGGAGTAAAAATTCCCCAGCATTAAGTCTGCTTCAGAGGATTCCGGCCACCTTCGTTCGATGTCCTTTAGTGTGTTTTCTGCTGAATTAAAGTCTTTTTTATCTATGTAAAGCAGGTACAGCGCCTTATAAAGTTCCATTTTCTTGGGGGGAATAGAGATTGCCGTTCTTATTTTTTTTTCGGCGTCATCCCACTGCTGTTTTGAAATATAGTATTGGGAATACAATAAAAGGGCGGGAATCTGACCGGGATCAGCAGTTAGAATCTGATCATAAATAGGTGTGATTTCTTCTGGCCTGTGGTTTAATTTTGTGAATAAGCCTGCCTGTAGATATAAGGCCTTAATATTGTTGGGTTCTTTTTTAAGGATGAAACTGATTCGGTCTTGTGTTTCCGTTGGCCGGTTGGCTAAAAGCGTTATGGATGCCAACTGAAGCTTTACCTGGATATTTTCAGGAACAATTTTTTCTATCCGAAGATATGTTCTGAAGATTTCCTTTACATCACCTGTTTTGCTAACGGCTTCCCCCAAAAGGAGATTGGCCTCTATCGAGTTTGGATTTAATTTGACGGCGTTGAGAAATTGAATTTTTGCCTTACCATACTCACCCTTTTCAAGAAATATTTTTCCTTCGGATAAAAAAGTATTAATTTTTTCTGAATCCGATGTACAGGCAGGAAACAGGATGAAAAATAATAAAAGTATCCGGCAGACGATAAACGCTGATTGATTCATGGCAGGCTCCCGAGTCTGGAATTTATTTTTTCATATCATTGAACTGTCATTGGTTGCAACCTTGTTTTTTTATTCAGATTTTGAAATAAAAAAGGCAGGAGAAAAATCTCCTGCCTTTTTTAAGAAACGATACTAAAAAAAATTATTTTCTTCTTCTGGAATATCCTGCGAATCCAAGGAGGCCCAGCCCGAAAAGAATCATGGTTCCCGGCTCGGGAATTTCATTACCGGTTCCCCCGCCACCTGCGGTACAGATGATATCCTCAATGTCCTGTTCAATGGTATTGCTGCTGGTTTTAACAAAGGTGCCGCCGGTATCCGCAAAAGTGTGACCGCCGCCGGTTCCACCGATGGCCATGGCGCTGAATACGCCTTCTGCAGCTGCGGTAAATGGGGTGCCAAGTATGGAGAAAACCATGATGCCTGCGGCGTCTGCTGCCTGGTTTGCGGCATAAGCGGCATCCCAGTCATCCTGATAAACTCCTGCACCATTTTCGGTTCCTTCATCCCCGATGGTGACGATTGCCTTGTAATAGTCCTGATCTGCAGTTGTATCGTCGTTCCAGTTGAAGTAGTTTACCAGGTCCGTAACCGCAGGACCATTGTCTTCCGAGTGGTTGGAAACAGGGGTGCCTCCGACACCGTATACATAGTCTCTGACATTTTCACCCATAGTATAATCGCTTGTAATTCCCATCAATGTCGCTCTGACCCAGACATCACAGTCCGGGCAGTTAATGCTGGTCACAATCCTTTCGATTGATCCAATCACGGCATTCAGTTCGTCGTACATGGAACCGCTTGTATCAAACGCGAAAACGATATCAAGCACATCGTCTGCATCGGCTTGAGATGCCGCATCCCCTCCGGTGACATACAGGGCTGATGCACTTCCGGATAAGCCAAGAATTACCCCGAAAATGACCATTAATAATAAAAATTTTTTCATAAAACTCCTCCCTTTGTTTTTTTAAGCATGGCCTGCCATTACCATGCTTTGGATAAATTAATGGGTCAGGTTTTTGTTCCTGGAATGCAGATGGTGATAAATCTGATTAAGGAGAATTTTAATCCCTGTAGAGAGTAAAAACACCCCTCCTTAAGGGATTGCTATAATTTATTTCGCCTCAATCCCATCGCAGCCACTAACAAAAACCCATGGCAAATTTTTTTTCGTAATGAATAGCAACTCAGGTCTCAGTTTTGGAGAGATTCCGCATGTGGTCAGTTTTGCTGTTAAAAAATACAGCAAATAACAGTGAATAACTACAGCAATTTATGTACCATGTTCCTTGCAAAGCAGAAAACATATAAGCCCCATTGAAAGCGCTGTAAAAAAGAGAGTTCAGAGACCTTAATTGCCGGCTGTCGCAGGGGCGAAGCTTCGAAAATGTAGCTTTTTGTTAGGAAAACTTCCGTATAAAAGAGGTTGACTGGATATGAAAAAAAATACACAAATTGATGGAAGTTTATTCCATATGTAAAGAAAAATAGTAGACAGCTCTTGCCTCTCATCCAGGAGCGCATGGCCACCAATTGCAGAGTGCTCTCCATGCAGGATGCTTAATTTGTTCACGCATAGAGTATGGGCAGCAATCCGCGCGGGGTGTAAATGCCGGGAATTGCCGGGAATCTTTTATAGCGCTTTACAAGGATGCAACCAGGTGGTATTTTTAACAGGTCGGCCTTACGGCTGACCGGCCGCCGGAAAGGGACACCATCGTGGCCGGCGGCAAATACAGCATAAACAGCGCGAGTGTCAGCGGGAGCGTTTTATGGAGCATATTGAAATTCGGTTTGGGGATCATATCGAGACACCGGCCACGGAGGAGAAATCCTTTGAAGAGATGTTTCAGTCGGTCAATCCCATGTTCTGCTTTACCAAGCGGGTCTGGAAGCCCCAGATGGATATATTTGAAACACGGGAGCAGATTATCATCCAGGCCGAGATGGCCGGGGTGAGGCGGGAGGACATGGTCATTGAAGTGTCCAACAAAGCCGTTAAGATTTCCGGCACCCGGAAATCCAGCCAGCCCGATCCCACGGCCACCTACCGGCTGGCCGAAATTCAGTTCGGCCAGTTTGAGCGGGTGCTTTACCTGCCCAGCGTGATTGACGTTGAAAAGGTTACCGCCTCTTTTTCAGACGGGTTCCTTGAGTTGTCCCTGGGCAAACTGGCCAGACAGGACATCAAACAAAAACAGAATCTGTCCATGGATTTTCTATAAGGAAGACGAATGGATGAGTTAAGACATCCCTCCGCCCCCATAAGCACAGACGATATACCCGAAAATCTTCCCATCCTTCCCATTGTGGACACCAATTTATTCCCGAAAATGGTTCTTCCCCTGGTGCTGATCCAGAAGGAAGCCATTGACCTCATTGACGAGGCCATGGCCGGGAACCGGATGCTGGGGCTGCTGCTTTCCCGGCGGTCGGATATTGATTCCAAGCATACGGCGGATGAACTGCACCGCATCGGCACCGTGGCCATGATCCTCAAGATGTCCAAAATGGAAGATGAGCGGGCCCAGTTGCTCATCCAGGGGCTGAACCGGTTCAAGGTGGTGAAATATCTGACCGGCAAACCCTATATGCAGGCCAAGATTTCCGTACTCAAGAGCCGGAATGCAGACCGGAATAAGGAAAACCGGGCGCTCATGGCCAACATAATGGAGCAGTACGAGAAGATCGTGGACCTCTCTCCGGGCCTGCCCTCGGAAATGGGGCAGATGATCAAGACCCTTCAGGAACCCAATGTCCTGGCGGATATGGTGGCTTCCACCATTAATGCCCCGGTGACGGAAAAGCAGAAGGTCATTGAGATGCTGGATGTGAACATGCGTCTCAAAAAGGTGACCCGCCTGGTCAATGACCAGCTTGAGATCCTTGAAATGGGTTCCAAGATCCAGAGCCAGGTCAAGGAAGACATGGACAAGCGCCAGCGGGAGTACTACCTGCGACAGCAGCTCAAGGCCATCAAGGAGGAGCTGGGGGAAACCGAGGACGAAAGCGTGGAAATCCGTGAATACAAGGCCCTGATCGAAGACAAAGGCCTGCCCGAAGAGGCCCGGAAGGAAGCCGACCGGGAACTGCTGCGCCTGGGCCGGATGCACCCTTCATCATCGGAGTATGTGGTTTCCTCCACCTATCTGGACTGGCTCACCGCACTGCCCTGGCAGGATTATTCCAGGGACCATCTGGATATCAGCCGGGCCCGGCGGGTCCTGGACCAGGACCATTACGGCCTGGAAAAGCCCAAGAAACGCATATTGGAATACCTGGCCGTGCGCAAACTCAAAAAGGATTCCAAGGGGCCCATCCTCTGTTTCACCGGCCCTCCGGGCACCGGAAAAACCTCCCTGGGCAAGTCCATTGCCAGGGCCCTGGGCCGGGAATTTGTCCGGGTGGCCTTGGGCGGCGTCCGGGATGAGGCCGAGATCCGGGGGCACCGCCGGACCTATGTGGGGGCCCTGCCCGGACGGATCATCCAGCACCTGAGAAAGGCCGGAAAAAAGAATCCGGTATTCATGCTGGACGAGATCGACAAGGTCAACTCCTCCTACCACGGGGACCCTTCCTCGGCCCTGCTGGAGGTCCTGGACCCGGAACAGAACCACACCTTTGTGGACCATTACCTTGATGTGCCCTTTGACCTCTCCGATGTGATGTTTCTGACCACTGCCAATGTGCTCCATACCATTCCGGCGCCGCTGCGGGACCGGATGGAGGTGCTGGAACTCAACGGATACACCGAAGAAGAAAAGCTGAAAATCGCCACCCGCTACCTCATCCCCCGCCAGCGGGAGGCCAACGGGCTCACCGCCGGTCAGATCAAGATTACGGCCGGCGCCGTAAAGAAGATCATTTCAGGGTATACCCGGGAATCGGGTCTGCGGAACCTGGAGCGCCGCATCGGAGCTGTCTGCCGTGGCGTGGCCGCTAAAATCGCCGAAAACGAAGTGGACAAGCTGGCCATCGGCCAGAAGGATGTGACCGCCTTTCTGGGACCGGTTCAGAATATGCCGGACATGGCCCGCCGCATCAATACCCCGGGGGTGGTGGTGGGCCTGGCCTGGACACCGGTGGGGGGCGAGGTCCTCTTTGTGGAAGCCGTGGCCATGACCGGCGGCCGCGGGCTTACCCTCACCGGCCAGCTGGGGGATGTGATGAAGGAGTCCGCCTCCACGGCCCTGAGCTTTATCCGGGCCAATGCAAAGCGCCTCTGTGTGGATGACGCTTTTTTCACTGAACACGATATCCATATCCATGTGCCAGAAGGCTCCATCCCCAAGGACGGTCCCTCGGCAGGGGTCACCATGCTTACGGCGTTGACCTCCCTGATCACCCACCGGATGGTCCGCCCCCGCCTGGCCATGACCGGGGAAATCACCCTCAGGGGAGAGGTCCTGCCCGTGGGGGGGATTAAGGAAAAGGTGATTGCGGCCCACAGGGCCGGCATCCGGTCCCTGATCCTGCCCCAGTGGAATGAAAAGGATATGGAAGATGTCCCCGCCCACATCCAGTCCAACATGGAATTCTTTTTTACCGATAAAATGGAAGATGTCCTTGATATCGCCCTGCAATAGATAATAATGAAATTGAGATACTGCCCCTTGAGACGAATCGCCCTGTTTTTATGTGTTTTTTGCGCCCTGGCACTTGCCGGCTGTTCAAGTTCAACCTATGACACCCGCCACCGTCCGCCGGTCAAGAAAAAATATCCTAAAGGAACCCCGGCCACCCAGCGGCCGTACACCGTTAAGGGGCGGCAGTATGTGCCCCTGTCCACGGCCCACGGGTATGTGGAAACGGGCCGTGCCTCCTGGTACGGCCGGAAATTCCACGGCAGGAAAACCTCCAACGGTGAAACTTATAATATGTACGCCATGACCGCGGCCCACAAAACCCTGCCCATGAATACCTGGGTCCGGGTGGAGAACCTGGACAACAGCAAGACCATCACCGTAAGGGTGAATGACCGGGGGCCCTTTGTGGCGGGCCGGATCATCGACCTGTCCTATTCAGGAGCCAGCCGCATCGGCATGGTGGGGCCGGGAACGGCCCGGGTCCGGGTCACGGCCCTGGGGCGGGCCACCTCCTATTCCAAAAAAGACCATACTCCCACTGCCTTTAAGCCCGTGGACTATTGGAAGGGCAATTTTACGGTGCAGGTGGGGGCTTTCAAGGTCCGGACCAATGCGGAAAATTACCGTAAAAAGCTTTCCAAATCCTATCTTAATGCCCATATCGTCCCCTACGAGGATTACAGGGGCAAGTTTTTCAGGGTGAGAATCGGCCGGTTTTCCAAACTCAACGATGCCGTAAAGTTCAGCGAACAGCTCATGAATGAGGGGTTCGGCCGGACGTTTGCCGTTGCGGAGTAAGTCCATGTATACCATTTTTCTGGACAGGGACGGGGTGATCAATGAAGATTCCCCGGCATATATCAAAAGCCCGGAGGAGTTCCACTTCATCCCCAAAAGCCCTGAAGCAGTGGCCCTGCTCAATAAAAGCGGATTTGAGGTGATCCTCATTACCAACCAGTCCGCCGTGGGCCGGAAAATGATTACCCGGGAGACCCTGGCTTCCATTTTTGATAAAATGCAGGCCGGCATACGGGCGGCGGACGGCCGGATCAAGGATGTTTTTTTCTGTCCCCATACCCCGGATGAGGGGTGCCGCTGCAGAAAACCCAGGCCCGGATTGATTTTGGATGCCATAAAAAAATACGGAATTGATCCGGCAGCCGCGGCCATGGTGGGGGATTCGGCCAAGGACATTGAGTGCGGCCGGGCTGCCGGCTGTGCCAAAACCGTGCTGGTGGCCACGGGCAACGGGCCCAAGGCCCGGCAGGAACTGGCCGACAAGGGGATTACACCGGATTACTGGGCCCGAGATCTCTATGATGCGGCCCAATGGCTGGCATCCAACCTCCCCGCCTCCGGATTGGTCCATGATCACCATTAAAGGTACCCTCTCCCGCATTACCTTTCAGAACCCGGACAACCACTATACGGTCTGCAGGATCCGTGTGCCCAAGGTAATGGAACCCATCACCGTGGTGGGCCATCTGGCCGGCGTGGCCGAAGGGGAGCAGCTTGAACTGCAGGGGGCATGGACCTCACACCCCAAATTCGGAGACCAGTTCAAGGCCGAAACCTATGAAGTCACCCTGCCGGCAACACTTTCCGGCATCCGGAAATACCTGGCTTCCGGCTTGATCCGGGGCATCAGCGCCCATCTGGCCGATAAAATCGTAGATACCTTTGGAGAGCGGACCCTGGATATCATTGAAAATGAACCGGACCGGCTGCTGGATGTCCACGGCATCGGCAAAACCAAGAAAAACCAGATCGAAAGGGCCTGGAATTCCCATCATTCCGCTCGGCGGGTGATGCAATACCTCCAGGAGACCCCCATCGGTGTAACCCATGCCGGCACCATATTGAAAACATACGGCAACGACGCCTTAAACATCCTGAAAACAGATCCCTTTCGCATCGCCCGGGATATTCCTGCCATCGGGTTCCGGGTCGTGGACCAGCTGGCCGGGGGGGCAGATGTTGACCGGGAAAATGAAAACCGCCTGGCCGCCTGTGTGATCTGCCGGCTCATGCTGCTGGAGCAGGATGGCCATGTGTTTGCCCAAAAAGAGGATTTACTCAGATCCTGTTCAGACATGGCCCGGGTGGAAAGTGCACTGTTCGACGGCGTCCTGGCAGACCTGGCCGATAAGGATGAGGTGGTCCTGGACGGGGAACGGGTCTATCTGCAACCCCTCTTTCGGGCGGAAGCCGGCATTGCCCGGCGCATCGGGGCGCTGCTGTCCATGCCTGCCCGCCCCTTTAAGATTGATGAAGGCCAGATTGCCGAAGAGGTGCTTTCCGCCCTGGCCGTTCGCCTTTCCGAGGAGCAGATGGATGTGGTTACCCGGATTCTGGAACAGAAGGTTTCCATTATCACCGGCGGCCCGGGCACCGGGAAAACCACATTGGTCCGGGCCCTGTGCGCCGTGTTCCGGCGGCTGAAGCTAAAGGTGGTGCTCAGCGCCCCCACGGGACGGGCGGCCCGCCGCCTGTCCGAGGTCACCGGCAAAAAGGCGTCCACCCTGCACAAGCTGCTGGGATTTGACCACGAAAGCGGCATTTTCGGCCGGAATTTTGCCAATCCACTGGATCTGGACCTTTTTGTGGTGGACGAGGCGTCCATGGTGGATACCGTTCTCATGTACCGGCTGCTGGAAGCCATGCCGCCCATGGCCACCCTGATCCTGGTGGGGGACACCTTTCAGCTGCCCTCGGTGGGACCGGGCAATGTCCTGTCCGACATGATGGCATCGGAACGGGTGGCTGTCTTTTCCCTTACCGAGATTTTCCGCCAGGCCCAGGAAAGCCCCATTGTCATGCACGCCCACGCCATCCGAAACGGGAAGATGCCCGAGGTCAAAGGGGCGGGCCCTGAAAAGGCTTCGGAGTTCTATTTTATTGAGAACCGGGAGCCGGCCCGTGTGGTGGAGACCATTGCCGAACTCTGCGCCACCCGGATTCCCAAGGCCTTTCCCCATATTGAAGAAATCCAGGTGCTTACCCCCATGCACCGGGGGGAGGCCGGCACCATCAATTTGAACCAGCGGCTCCAGGCCGCCCTCAACCCCCGACCAGGGGGCATCGACTCCCACGGCCAGACCTTCAAACCCGGGGACAAGGTCATGCACCTGAAGAACAATTACGAAAAAGAGGTGTTCAACGGGGACATCGGCCGGGTGATTTCTGCGGATAAGGCCGAAGGAAAGGTACTGGTGGATTACGAGGGCCGAACCGTGCCCTATGAGCTGTTGGAGCTGGATGAGCTTACCCTGGCCTATACCATTTCCGTGCACAAGTCCCAGGGATCTGAATACGATGCCGTGGTCATCGCCCTGACCACGGCCCATTTCCCGCTGCTCCAGCGTAACCTGCTATACACGGCCATGACCCGGGGCCGGCACCTGGTCATCATCGTGGGCGCTTCCCGGGCGTTTGAAATCGCTTTTGAGAACAATAAGACCGCCCTGCGGCTTTCCGGACTGAAAGAGAGACTGGCAGAGGGCTGACCCTCCCGGCAGAGTCCGCTAAAGGATTTCCCTTGACCCGCGGGGCTGCCTTTGATAACCAGGTATAATTTCAGTATCCATAATACATCTTCGATATCGGACTCTAAAAGGAATGATCATGAAAAAATTAGTAATCGTACTGGCTGTCATTATTCTCGCTGCGCTCCCGGGGATTCCCTTTGTTAACGGTATTGTCATGGAACGGACCCTGAGGGGCGCCGTTGACAATATGAATAAGATATATGCCGGTACCGGGTCGGATATGCAGTTTGAAATCAAGGAATATGACCGGGGCCTGTTTGACACCCATGTAGAGTGGCGCATTGACTTCGGCAGCCTCTCCAAAGCCTATGGCATTGAGGATGTCGTACTCACGGAAAAGGCCAGTCACGGGTTCCTCGGCATTACCTCGGAAACCAGCCTGGAAAAGAATCTTTGGTATACCGACTGGGTCAGAAGCCAGCTAGAGGGGAAAGATCCCTTAAAAATCCGCACTCAATATTCAGCCATCGGCCCCATTGTTTCCATCGTCACTCTGGACCCGGTCGTCGTGGATACCAAAAAGGCCCCTCTCAATATCGGAGCCCTTGAATTTACCAGCACCCTTGATAAATCCTTTACCTCAGTTGCCATGTCCGGAAAATGGGACGGTCTGTCCGAAGATAATGCAAATAAAATGGGCCCAGTGACCCTGGAGGCAGTTCATAAAAGACTCTCAGACTTGATATGGGAAGGAAAAGGGACCATTGCCGTTGATTCTTTTTCTGCGGATGAGGCTGATGCCTCGGTGAATCTTTCCGACCTGAGCCTTGATTATGACCTGTCCGCAGACCCGGATCACAAAAATATGGATATCACCATGGGAATGAAGGCCGGGAATATTGTTTTTAACGGCAAGCCCCTGTCGGAATGGGCAGTGGAATTCGGCATGAACAATATTGATATTCAGGCCTATGAAGAGTTTGCACAGGTTTATTATAAGATGATAAACAGCCATATGACACGGACCGCCGGTGCTGCCCTCTCCCCGGAGGCGGCCGGTGAAGAGATGCAGAAGCTCATGGCCAGGAATGCCCCCAAGCTGGTCGGCGGGCTGGAAAAACTGATGAAAAAGGGGCTTGAATTTAAGGTTTCCCGGCTCGACCTGGCCCTGCCCCAGGGGGAAATCACCGGCAGTCTGGCCCTGGGCCTGAAACAGGATGTGACCATGGCCCAGTGCATGATGCTGGCGGTCCAGCCGGATCTGGCCCTGGACATATTCTCACTGAACTCGGCGCTTTCCCTGCCCGCAGCCCTGGCCGGCCCCAGGCAGCAGGATCTCACCGTTCCGGCTTTTCCGGGGATGAAAACCGGCATCTTCATCCGGGAGGGGGAGACCCTGAAGCACCGGGCCGAAATCAGGGAGAACAAGCTCTATCTCAACGGCCAGGAAGTGGAATTGGCATTCTAACCGCCAGTTTTTATATAGACGGCGATGTATTGTTCGCCTTCCGATGTCTGCCTGTTTGGCAATGCGCAAATATAAATCACCCGGCCCAATCGGACCGGGTGATTATATTTGACAGGGCCCGGGTTCCAGCCTATATTTTTTATAACACTCCTAGAAGAGTTTTCGGGCATGATGACGGAGGGTGTCAAGATGGAAAAAAACAAAGAACGCCGGGAGCGGGAAGAAAGGCGGTCCGGAGTTGACCGTCGCAGACTCAACACATCAAATTATACGGGGGTTGAAAAGCGATCCAACCCCGAATGCAGAAACGGTGTTGACCGTCGGGATGACGGGGAAACCTGGATTGAATACCTGGCGCCGGTTCGAAAAAAATAAGACGAAAATCGTACCGGCACCCGGATGATGGCAGGGGTTAATTCTGGGGAAAGGATTTCTCCATCATTTTTTTGCCCATGGCCTTTTCAATCAATGCGACCATCTTGCCGTCCTCTACAGAAGCGAACGTGTAAGCCTGGCCGGACTGATCCGCCCTTCCGGTTCTGCCTGTCCGGTGGATGTAAGTTTCAACCGTATCGGGCAGGTCATAGTTGATCACATGGGAAACCCCTGACACGTCAATGCCCCTGGCCGCGATATCTGTTGCCACCAGTATATTGAAAGAACCGCTTCGGAATCCCTCCATGGCTTTGCGGCGTTGGTTCTGGGACAGGTTACCCTGCAGGGAAACCGCACGGAATCCGGCTTTTTTCAACTGGACGGCAAGGCTCTTTGCCTTATGCTTGGTGCGGGTGAAAACAAGGGTGCTGGTCATGCCCTCTCCGGCAAACAGCTTTTTGAGCAGGGCTGTCCGCTCCTGTTTTTGAACATTAAACCTGGCATGGGCAATACGGGGGGCCGGTTGCGTCCGGTTGATGCGGACCGTAACCGGCCGGTTCAGGATGTTTTGGGCAAGATGCCTTATTTCTTTGGGCATTGTGGCCGAAAAAACCAGGGACTGCCGGTGTTTGGGCAAATATTTGATAATCCGTCTGATATCCGGCAGAAAGCCCATGTCCAGCATCTGGTCGGCTTCGTCCAGGACCAGAACCTCAACGCTGTTAAGGGTTAAGGCATTTTCATTCATAAGGTCCAGCAGCCGTCCCGGGCAGGCCACAATAATATCCACCCCCTTGCGAAAGGCATTTATCTGGGGATTTTTCCCGACACCGCCGTAGACGGCCACGCTTTTAACGGGGGTATGGACTGCCATCAGTTTTATATTCTCATGGATCTGCTCGGCCAGTTCCCGGGTGGGGGCCATGATCAGAGACCGTGGCAGCCTGCGTGTTTTTGAGGACGTCTGGCCTGTCAGGCGCTGGAGAATGGGAAGTACAAAAGCGGCGGTTTTGCCGGTGCCGGTCTGGGCCAGGCCCAGCACATCTTTTCCCCCAAGAATCGGCGGGATGGTTTGTGCCTGAATGGGGGTGGGGGTGGTGTATCCGCAGGCATCAATGCCTGCATTAATGTCGGGGTGAAACTTAAACTGGCTGAAACGCATTCAAACTCCTTAAATATTGATTGATCTGCCGGAGGATGACCGGATTTTCTCCGGGGCCGCCCGGCCTGCCGTATAGTCAGTGAAAAAAGGTAAGCGGCTATTGATGGATCATTATCAATGATAAGGATATGACAGGCGTCGTTTCCAACAAATTCTTCATACGGTTTCCACTGTTAAGTAATCCGCAAAAATATCAACGGTAACGAACGATGTGTGTCAGACAACGCGGTCAGCGAGGACGACCTGAAAGAATTAATATCCCGACAGGGAATCTGCATTTTACTTGTATGTAAGGCGCGTATCTTACACGAATATGGGGCAATTGCAAGGAGAATGTCACCGGACCGTGTCCAAGGGCTGCCTGCCTATTTTTTACGGCCGGGTGGGGCCCGTTTCATGGGGGATTTCGCCCATGGTGCCCCTGAAATTGGGTATGGAATATTCTTACCGGGAAGATGCAGGATATGATTAAATCGCTTTAAACCCTGTAAAGCCACGGCTTTTCCCTTGACAAAACTCAGGTGACCCAATACTTAAATTTATAATCTAATTTTTTATTCCATCATGAAAGACCCGGAAAAGGAAAGTAGTTATGAATGAATTGGAAGGCCTGCTTGAACTGAACAAATCCCAGGGGATTTATATTGACATCGGCACAAAGGTGTTTCTTGAGATCGACGGGGTGACCTTTTCTGTGACCAGCATATTTATTGGGCTGCTCAAGGACGAGTTTCTGTTGATTACCCTGCCCAGAAAATATAAAAGCGTCCAGAGCAAATTGTTCCCGGGAAACAGGATGGTGGTCAAATACATTCATGAAGGGTCGGTCTATGCCTTCCAAAGCGGCGTCATTGAGATGATCACCGATCCCATCCGGGCCCTGGCCCTGGAATATCCCCGGGTGGTCCAGAAACGGGAACTGCGCAACAACCGGCGCAGGGCCGTTGTCATCCCCGGCAGGGTGGAGGCCAAAAAGGTTCACTTTCCCATTATTGTCAATGATATCAGCAAAAGGGGCTGCCAGTTCATCCACCAGGATAAAACGCCCTTGAGGGAAGGGGATCTCTTGAGGCTGTACTGCAAGTTTCCCGGATACTCGGAAGAAGCCGGGGCCATGGCCTGTGTCAGGAATACCCGGCGGGAAGGGGGAACCCTGTCCATCGGCGCGGAATTCCAGGATGCCACCCCGGAATTTTTAACCCCTCTGATGCAATTTCTTCTTTCCATTGAGGGCTTTGTCTGATTCCCGCCCCGTTTTCCTTGATCCGTTTCCGGGCGCCTGGGGGTAAATCAAGATATTGAAATTTTAAGCAATACCTGTTAAAAAAGGCTTTTGACTTTTTTAGGGGATGCACGATGCACTATGAGGGGATGATTATCCGGCCCCCCAGCGAGGCCAACAGTATTTTGCTCCAGGTGACCCTGGGGTGCTCCCACAATAAATGCACCTTTTGCGGGACCTTCAGGGGCAAGCGGTTCAATATCAAAAAAGATGATGTGATCTTTGAGGATATTGAATTTGCAAGGGAAAACTGCCGGCGCCAGAACCGGCTGTTCATCTGCGACGGGGATGCCATGATCGTTCCCCAGAAAAGACTGGTGCCTATTTTAAAACGGATAAAAGAGCGCCTGCCCTGGGTGGAACGGATCGGGGTCTATGCCAACACCAAAAGCATCAAGATGAAGACCGATGAGGAACTCGCCGAATTGAGGGCGCTGGGCGTAAAAATCGCCTATATGGGACTGGAGTCCGGTGATGACCGTGTCCTTGCTGCGATCCGTAAAGGTGCGGATTCCCAAAAGATGATCGACATGGGCCGAAAGCTGAAACGGTCCGGCATCAAGGTTTCCGTCACCGTGCTGCTGGGGCTGGGGGGCCGGGAAGGGTCTTTGGACCATGCCCGGGAGACCGGCCGGGTACTCACGGCCATGGACCCCGACTATGTGGGGGCCCTGAGCCTGATGCTCATCCCGGGTACCGAACTCCACGACCAGTACGAGGCCGGTGAGTTTGAACTGCCCGGTGCCGAGGAAATGCTCACGGAACTGGGGGCAATGTTCGCCGCCACCACCCTTACCGACGGGCTCTTCCATGCCAACCATGCATCCAATTATCTTCCTATCCGGGCGCGCCTTCCCCGGGATAAGGAAAAAACCCTTGAACTCATATCACAGGCCCTTGACGGTAAAATTCCGTTAAAACCCGAATACATGAGGGCCTTGTAATTTTTTTAATTTTTACAGGAGATCGTAACCATGGCTGATAATGCCAACACCCTTGACCAACTTACCGTTAACACCATCCGGGCCCTGTGCATGGATGCCGTTCAAAAGGCGAATTCCGGCCACCCCGGCGCCCCCATGGGCCTGGCCCCGGCCGCCTATGTATTGTTCAAACGTTTTTTGAAGCAGAATCCCGCCAACCCCTCTTGGATTGACCGGGACCGCTTTGTCCTCTCCGGCGGCCATGCCTCTTCTCTGCTCTACAGCATGCTCTACCTGTTCGGATACGGCCTTGAGCTGGAAGACCTTGAGAATTTCCGGCAGTGGGGCTCCAAGACCCCGGGCCACCCTGAATTCGGCGAGACCCCGGGTGTTGAGACCACCACCGGCCCCCTGGGCCAGGGTGTTGCCAACGCAGTGGGCATGGCCATTGCCGAACGCCATCTGGCCGCCCGGTTCAACAAAGAGGGCAAAGAACTGATCAACCACCACACCTTTGCCATCTGCGGCGACGGCGACCTCATGGAAGGAGTTGCCCTGGAAGCGGCTTCCCTGGCCGGCCACCTGGGCCTGGGCAAGCTGGTGGTGATCTATGATGACAATGAAATCACCATTGAAGGAAAAACCGGCATCACCTTTACCGAAAACACCCGCGCCAAGTTTGAAGCCATGAACTGGCATGTGGTGGAAGTGGAAGACGGCAACGATCTGGCCGCCATTGAAAAGGCCATTCAGGCGGGCAAGGATGCCGTGGGCCGGCCTTCGCTGGTCAAGGTCTCCACCCACATCGCCTACGGCAGCCCCAACAAGCAGGACACCCCGGACGCCCACGGCGCCCCCCTGGGTGAAGAAGAGATCAAACTGGTTAAAAAATTCTACGGCCTGCCCGAGGACAAGCGTTTTTACGTGCCGGAAGAGGTGCTGGAAGGTACCCGCAAGGCCCTGGCCTACGGCGAACAATATGAAAATGAATGGCAGGATGTCTTTGATGCCTACAAGGCGGATTATGCCGACGAGGCCGGGCTTTTCGTTGATGCCGTTTCAGGGTTTCTGACCAAGGGATGGGACAGTGAAGTACCCGTGTTTAAGACCGAAGACGGCCCCGTGGCCACCCGTGCCGCTTCCGGCCAGGTCCTTAACGCCATTGCCAAGAACCTGCCCGTACTCATGGGCGGGTCCGCCGACCTGGCACCTTCCAACAAGACCTACCTGAACTGCTCAGACGTTTTCCAGAAGGAATCCTGGGCAGGCAGGAACATCCGGTTCGGTGTCCGGGAGCACGCCATGGGTGCCGTCATGAGCGGCATGTACCTGCATTCCGGCGTCCGCCCCTACGGCGGCACCTTCCTGGTATTTGCCGATTACATGCGGGGTGCCATCCGGGTCGCTTCCCTGATGAAGCTGCCCCTGATCTACGTATTCACCCATGATTCCGTTGCCGTGGGCGAAGACGGCCCCACCCACCAGCCCGTTGAGCATGTGGCGTCCCTGCGGGCCATCCCCGGCCTCAACGTGATCCGGCCGGCCGATGCCAATGAAACCGCCATGGCATGGAAAAAAGCCCTGACCACCATGGACGGGCCCACTGCTCTTATCCTCAGCCGCCAGAAACTGCCCACCCTGGACATGTCCTATAAAGACGGGGATGCGGAATGGGGCGGATACACGGTGAAGGATGCCGGCAAGGACGCCGATATGCTTCTCATTGCCACCGGCTCCGAGGTCCACATCTGTGTGGAAGCGGCCGCCATCCTGGAAAAGGAACACAATGTCAAGGCCTCCGTGGTTTCCCTGCCCTCCTGGGAGCTGTTTGAAAAGGCTCCGGCCCCCTATAAGGAAAGAATCCTGCCCCCGTCCGTTAAAAAACGCCTGGCCGTTGAAGCCGGTATTTCCATGGGCTGGGAAAAATATGTGGGCAATGAAGGCAAGACCATCAGCATTGACCGGTTCGGCGCTTCCGCCCCCGGCGGCACCGTACTCAAGGAGTTTGGATTCTCCGCGGAAAATATCGTGAAAAAAGCGCTGGAATTGTAACCCGGCCTGACCACGTATCGGTTAAGATGAGATAGAAGGCCGGTCCGGGCATCTGCGGATGATCCGAACCGGCCTTTCTTTTAACTTGTTCCCTTTGAACAGAGGAGGAAACCATGCAGTTTTCAGTCAAAACCAACGCCCGGACCCAGATGATCGATGTCACCGCCCAGGTCCGGGAGGCGGTAACGGCCTCGGGGGTGAAAGAGGGGCTGGTCCATGTCTATTCCATGCACACCACCGGCGCCGTCACCATCAATGAAAATGCGGATCCGGCCGTGGAAGCGGATATCCTCTCCTGCATCAACAGGGTGATTCCCTGGGACGACAATTTCAAACACATGGAGGGCAATTCCGCAGCCCACATAAAAGTCAGCCTGTTCGGTCCATCGGAAACCATCCCCCTGGAAGGCGGCAGACTGGTTCTGGGCACCTGGCAGGGGATATTTTTCTGCGAGTTTGACGGCCCCCGTACCCGGAAGGTGAATGTGAAAATTATTGAAGGCTAGGGGGATCTGCTTTCGATTCCTGGTCTTCCTTTAATAACTGCTCCATGGGGGAGGGCAGAGCGCTGAGTTCCATGGTGACCGGTCTGCCGTTTTCTTCAAATTCCAGGTAACAGGACTGGAGCCCCATGGCATGGAAATCCCGTTGTTCCTTTAAAAATTTTATGGCCCTGGGGGACCCATACCGGCTGTCTCCGGTGACGGGGTGGCCGGCCAGTTTGGCATGGCGGCGGATCTGGTGCTTCCGCCCTGTGAACAGTTCAATGTCCAGAAGGGCATAGTGGGGACTCTGGTCGATGACCCGGTACCGGGTTTCGGCCCTGACCTTTTTTCCCCTTCCCCGGGGATCCTTTCTGCCTCCGGCCTCCTTTGACAGGGGGATATCCCAAATGCCGCCGGCCTCCCGGGCCAGGTCGAAATTTCCGTGAACCAGCGCCTTGTAACGCTTTACAACTCGGCCCCGGGCAAAGAGATCCGATAGCCTTGCCAATGTCTCATGGTCAGTTGCCAGAAGCAACAGGCCCCAGGTTTCCTTGTCCAGCCGGTGGACAGGCTGGAGAATGCCATTTTTAGGAATTCCGGATACCGGCCTGGCCCCGAGAATGGAAATTACATCTTTCCCCGGCGAATTGTGAACACTGATTCCCCCGGGTTTTTCAACACAAATCCAGCCCGTTCCCCTTTGAACGATATTTATCTTTTGTTTCATGGTCCGCATTTTAACCGATTCTGCGGCCCGGGTCAAAAGGGCTCGCCGGCTTGATTTAGGCGTGCCGCATTCGGTTTCATAAAAAGTGCTCAAGTAGAATACCTGAAACTAACATTAGGATCGATAGGTAAACCAAAAAGAGAATTATTGTACATTTTTGCCGAATTTCGGGGCTATCAGCCGCTAAAGTTAATAGTTTCAATCTTTGTATATCTTTACCCCATTTCCACGTGGGGCGAGGAAAATAGCTGCCATATAGAATTTTCCACATGCTTAAGAAAGAATAATTGAATAAGATGATGGAAATGATGAGTATTTTATCAATGATTTCCAAATTTATCGCTCTATTTGAAAGTTATTGAAAGCAACAAACTAAATTGGAGAATAAACGTACTCTGGGATTTTTGGCAAGCTTTTTTCTTGAGAGTGTTTCTATCTGAAAGGTTTAAAGAGAGGGACATGAACCCGGCCTTGAACGGAAAGGGGGGCTCCGCTAAATCTCAGCGGGTCGTCCTGACCCGCTGAGAAGCGATCGGGCGGCCGTCTGTGCCGTCCTGGCGCCGGCCGCCCTCCACGCCGCGGAGTCCCCCTTCCCGCCAAGGCCTGGACGCAGTGCCACAATTCCATTCGTTTTACGATGGTGTTCGAATTTGGCACTGAGGGTCGGATCCCCCGGCAAGGGGCGTTAAAATGATCTGCCTTTAGAACGCCTTATGCACCGGAACGAAAAAATCCGTCTGTCTGAGGCCCCAGCCGAGTTTAACGGATTTTCGTGTAGATGCATTAGGCTTTCTTAGGCTGATCACCCGACGCTTGCCGGGGGATCCGACCCGGTCTTGCGAATTGTCTTGGTGTTTGAAAATGTTACGGCGGAAGTTTGACGCAGGAGCCTGCCGATGCTGGGGCAGGGTTAGGCGGGGGTTGTTTGGCATATGTTTGACCTTGGCGGGGGGGGGATTTCAGGCTGCTGGCAGGCCTTCCAGGGGATGATTTTAATGGCGTTGATTCATGGTTGGGCCTGTGTTACTATGAATCGTATCACCCACCTTTTATCAGGAGGCGTTTATGCAGGTATCCGTAATGTTTAAAAACATTGACCCTTCAGAAGCCGTTAAATCCCACATTAACGAAAAATTCGATAAAATGGACAGGATGCTGGATCATCCGGCAGATGCTCATATCGTATTGTCCATCGAAAAGTTGAGACATATCGCAGATATTAATTTGAACTGCGACAAGATTAAAATTCATGCAAGGGAGGAGGCTGAAAACAATCTGTATGCTGCCATTGACGCCCTGGCCGACAAGGTCAGGCTCCAGATAAAAAAGATAAAGGAAAAACAGAGGCGCCACCTGGCCGGAGACAAGGCCAGCATCAAATCCGACCCCGCCCTGTTCGGCCCACCTGATCTGGAAGAAGACTTTATCCAGGGGGAACAAAGGGCCTGAACAGGGGAATAAACTCTAAAAAAAATAAGTAATGGCGAAAAAGAGCCGGTCCATGTCCCGGTAGGGATAGATCCGCGTTTCCGGACTGCCGGCATCGTAAAAGGCAATACCGGCCTTGAATCGCAGGTTGTCGGTGAGGTCGTATTCGCCGGTGAGGCGGAGGATATGGCCGTCGCCGGGGTTGAAGTATACCCAGAACAGGTCCCAAGAGAGGGTGTCGTTCCACATCTCGTAGGTGGCCTGGACATAGGTGGTATACTGGTCCCGGGGCTGGGCCAGGAAGTTGTCGTGGCCCAGGGTGCGCAGCCATGTGCCCTCGGCCAGTATCCTCAAGTCGTCGATCTTGGTATATTCAATGCCTGCCAGTGCCTCGACCTGGTCGCAGTCTTCCCATGACCGGACGGTGGGCTGGAGTATGCCCGCCCCCAGCTGGGCCATGACCTGCGACTGGACATCGTTGCGCAGCACGGCCCTGTCCTTTCTGAATACCCCTTCGAGCTTGAACAAAGCGGCATCCCGGACCAGTGAGACGGCAGCGCCCAGGGTGGTCATTTTTTCAAACACCGGAACAAAGGTCAGATCCCCACCATCTATTCCCCGGTAAGAGAGCACGGGGGTGCCGTCGTGGGTACGGGCGGCCGCAAGACTTATATCCACGCCGTTAAAAGACCGGGTCAGTTTGATGCCGGCCCCTTCAGGCGATGCCGAGAACCTGTCCTCCTCCTTGTTGAGAATCCTGACACCGGGCTGCCTCAGGGCGGCGAATGCATCGAAATCCGATCCCAGGCCGGCAAGTTTATCACCGGGATTGCCGTGGATGGTGACGGCCTCGGCACTGAAGCTGCCGTACTGGGCGGTGAGGCGGAGGGCCGGCACCGGCATGCGCGCGTCTTCCAGTTCCATGAGTCCGGGGCGGGTCATGTCCCGGGGATTGAGTACATCAAGCACCCGGGCGTAGTTGGATTCTCCCCAGGCAATGATCTGGTTGCCGGCCCGCAGGGAAAAATGGTCGGAAAGCCGGGAGTCCAGGTAAATGTTCCAGGGCAGGAACTCCCACTCTCTGTCGTCCTGGCTTTGGGGGCCTGGATCCTCCCTGTCCGTCATTGCGTAAGCGGTTTCAACCCCGGCCCTGAATCCTGCTGTGAGTTTGTTGTTTTTTCCGGCCTTGTATTCGGTTTCAATGGAGAGGACCGGCTTGATGGAGGATAGTTTGTTTTTTGATTTATTAAACCCGATATCACTGCCGATTTCTGCATACCCCCCGATATAAAAGGGGGAGGGGGCTGTTTTTTCTTCTTCCAAAATCAGATCGGCATCTGAAAACGGGTCTTCCAGGTCCTCGTCAAAGTGTTCTTCCAGGCTGTCATCAAAGCCGTTGCCCGAATCGGAATCTGAAATTTCAGAATTTCCTGTTGTTCCGGCATCCGAGGCCCTGGCCGCCAGGGGACAGGTCAAAATTAAAAAAACGGCCAGGGCCGCGAAAAGCAGCTTTTTAACTTCCATCATAATCCCTGTTCCATGCGCCTGGGGGTGAAATAATTGTCCGACACAGGCGCGTTATAGGTCACGTTGGAAACCAGCAGGACGGTGGTATGGACGGGCTTGCCCTTGGCCGTGGTAACCATGGTCAGTTTGAGAGGGGTCCATATCCCGTCTATGGTTTTAATGTCATCGGCTTTGAAAAATTTTATTTTCTTCCCCTTGTTCACCCAGTATTTGGCCTTGGCCACAACAAAGTTATCCTTGCGGACCCAGAGGAGAATTTTGGAATAGCCGGTCTCCTCTGCCACCCGTTCCCTGGCTTCGGGTTTGGGGCGTCCTGAGATCACCCAGGTGTCCACTCCCTTAAGGTCAAAGCTTTCTTTAGCAAAGGTGTAATCCCAGTCCTTGATTTCCATGCCGTTGATGTCTGCGTAGGAAAAATCCGATCCCATGAATGCCGAAGACTTGTCTCCGGCGGCGATGCGCTTGACCTTGCCCAGGGCGGGCAGGTAGAGCCATGAGTCGTCTTCCCTGGCCGGGTCGTCCCAGTCAAAGGACATATAGGCGGTGTTCCTGACATCCTGGGGGCTGAGGAAAAAGAGAATTCCCTTTTTGTCCGGTCCGTAATCCTTGCGGATATTTTTGATGTCCCGTACCCGCTTGCTTTTGTTTTTGTTAATGAGGATCATCTTGGTGTCTGCCGTCAGGGTATTTCCGTCTTCCCTGTTGTCCACGGCCTCCATGACCTGGCCCGCCGTGAGGGGTTCTGCATGCAGAGCGGGGCAGGCCAGGGTTAAGGTCATACAAAGGCTGAAAATTATGTTAAAAATTTTCATGATCTTCTCCTTTAAGTGTTCATCTGTTTAGGGGGTGAAACCGGCAGGGATTCTGTATCCGGGCGGGCAGGGGATGTCCTGCATATGAATGAGGCCAGCACCGGAAGCAGCACCAGGGCGGCCAGGGCCGACACCACCATGGTCAGGGTGATGAGCCAGCCCATAATAATCAAAGGGGTGAGGCTGGCGAACCAGAGGGCTAAAAATCCGCTGCCCACGGTGACGGCATTGGATAAAATCGCCTTGCCCGAGTGGGCCACGGTGTTGTCCAGGGCCTCGGTGAATGCCATGCCGGAGGCCAGATTGGCCTTGAGGCGGCTGAGGTAGTGGATGCTGTAATCCACACCGATGCCGATCACCACGCTGGAAATAATGGCCGTCCCGATGTCCAGGGGAATATTGAAAAAGCCCATGACCCCGAAATTGATCACAATGGTGCCCACCAGGGGAACCATGGCGATAAGGGTGTAGGGGATGCTTCTGAAGGTGAGGCACAGCATGGCCAGGACAACCAGAACCGATACCGTCAGTCCGGTGATCTGGCCGGTAACGATTTCCCGGGTGGTGGCGGCCTCCACACTGGCCGTACCCGTGACCTCAAGGCGAAGATGCCCAGGCAGTCCGGCAGCAGCCCAGGCCCGTGCCTTATCGGTGAGCAGCTTGGTCTCCCGGGAGGAATTGGTGGTGAGCACGGCCGAGAGGTTTACTTTGGTATATCCCTGGTCCACATAGTCGGAGAGGGCGTCTCCCCCTCCGTTTTCATAGAGGAGCAGTTCCTGGGCGATGAGGCTGGTATCTTTGGGATCCCGTCCAGGGTCGGCGGGCAGGCGGTCCTGGTCCGGATCCTGGTCGTTGAGGACATAGTGGATCCGCCGGATCAGCCCGGTGATGGCCGTGACTTTGCCCACCTGGGGCTGGGCTTCGAGGAAGTCCGCAAAGGCGTTTACCGAGGCAAGGTTGGCCGGTAATTTAAAGGGTTCGTTGCCCGGTGCTGAAATCAGAAAGTTGAGCCGGGCGGATCCGGCCCCGTCCCGGTTCATGGCTGCTGAAGAGATATAAATGGGGGATTGAGGCTTGAAAAAGGCAACTGAATTGTTGTCCACTTTAACCCGCATGGCCCCTGCCAGGAACACGGCCATGACCAGGGTGCCCATGCCTGCGGCCAGGGCCGGTTTCCGGATCACCTGCCGGGTGATGCCGGTGAGCAGTGGGGTAATGAAGGAGGCCTTTCTGCGGCCCCTGGCCCTGCCGGCGGTCCATTTTGTCTCCGGAAGAATGGCCAGAAGCGCCGGTATGAAAAGCAGTGAAAAGACCATGGCCACCAGGGCGCCCAGACAGACAAAGAGGCCGCAGTATTTGAGCTGGACGATGCGGGTGATGGAAATGGCATAAAAGGCGGCGGCCGTGGTCAGGGAGGTCATGATCACCGGCAGGGTAAGGTGGTCCATGGTCTTTGATATGGCCGCTTTTTTATCCTGTCCGGCCCTGAGGTGGTCCCGGTATTCCGAAAACATATGGATGCCGTCGGCCACCCCGATGGAAAGGATAAACACGGGCAGGGAAATGGTGATGATATTCAGGGGGATGGCCAGGGCCGACATGGTGCCCAGGGTAACGGTCAGGGAGAGGATTACCACGGCCAGGGGCATGGTCACCCCCTTGATGCCCCTGAAATTGATAAAAAGGCAGGAGAGAACAATAAGGGTGACGGCCACGAACAGGATTTTGCTGTCCTCTTCCATGGCCTTGCCCAGGGCCGCGGTGACCGAAGGAAATCCTGCGATATAGTGGGTTTCCGGCCCCGGAAATTCTGATTCCACCAAGGTCTTCACCTGGGCATAGACCAGATAGCGCTCATCGGTCTGGCTGACATCAAGATCCAGCTCAAGATTGATACTGGTGTTCTGGCTGCCGTTGGAAACCAGCAGCTTTTTGAACAGTTCGTTGCCGGTGACCTCTGTTTGAATCCGGTCCAGTTCCCGGGGATCCTCTGGGACGGATTCATAAATGGGATCTACTTCCAGGCGGCCGTTCCGGGCCAGAATATTGTCTGTGGAGGCCAGGGAACTGACTTTTTTCACCGGGGATAGTTTCTCCGGCCATTGGTTCACAAGGGCTTCCAGGCCCGGCAGGGGGGGATCGGCAAAGGAGAGGGCTTCACTGAGTTCGTCCACCCGGAGCCAGGTCTCCCCGTCCACCGGTTGCCCGGCCAGGTCCATGGCCTGGGAGCGGATGGGTTCCGGGGCACCGGCCGCAGTTGAGGCCAGGGCCTCCCTGTCCGCCTGGGTGATCAGGGTGATGGCCTCAAATGCCCGTGTGAGGTCGGCCACCCGTTTCAGGGTATTGGGGTTGAATACCGTTGAATTTTCTGTGCCTTCAACGGAAAGCATAACAATGATCCCGTCGTTGGCCCCGGTATATTCCTCCCTCAGGCGCTCCGCCGCCACCCGGCTTTCGTGGTCCGGGGCCAGCAGCCGGGGGGAGGGATCGGTTTTCAGCTTCGGCAGATACCATGCCGACATTGCCGTGAGCAGTGTCAGCACCACCAGCACCGGTATGGGGAAATCAAGCACCAGTTTTTTGATGAGGCGAGTGGGCATATCCTTAGTCCTTTTAAGGGGGTAGTGACTGGCGGTCTATATGTGACTGGTAGTCACGATGCCGCCCTAAAAAAGCACTGAACGAATCAGCGCATAAATCCTTTAAAAATCATGTTTTTGAGAATATCGTAAAGCTCTTCCGTTGGGCGGATATCCTCCTCAAGGGTTACATCCAGCATACCCGTGTACAATCCCATGGATGCCACGATCATGTTTTCCACATCGGCATCCTTGAATATCCTTTCATTGATGGCCTGCTGGAATAATTCCCTGACAAAGGTCTTTTTCAGTTCCTGGAGCCGATTGTATTGGGCCAGTATTTCCGGGGGCAGGGTATCCACCGTCATCAGGCGGTGGCAGTTGCGGATCACTTCAAATACCTGCATGTCACGGGTATGGGCATCCCAGAAGATCCGGATCATCGTTTCGATCCTGGCCATCACCGGCAGGCTGCGGTCCATGCCTTTCAGGGTGGAGAGCAGTTCTTTGCCATGGGTGATGACAATTGAGGCAAAAATGTCGTTTTTCCCGGTAAAGTGTTTGTAGATGGTGCCTTTGCCCACTTCTGCCTTTTCTGCAATCATCTCAATGGTGGCGGCGTCGATGCCTTTTTCCGCAAAGAGGTCGAAGGCGGCCCTGAGGATGGCTTCCTCCCGCCGCCTGAAGTCTCGTTCTTTTCTGTCTGAAATTCCCATTTCCGCTCCTGGAGGTTGTGACTGTCGGTCACAACTTATCGCCTGAACCAGTTCCTGTCAAGTTCAATTCTGTTAAATTATATCAAGCTTGTTTTTTATTAAATAATGGTGTTTACTGAAAAAAATTACAAACCAAAAGAGGAGACACCATGACAGGATAGGCCGCGCCATCCCCATGCACAGCGATCACCATTTCAGCAGGAATATTTAGAAACAGGAGGAGTTATGCAGTTTAAGGATTATGCCAATTTTCATCAAATGCTTAGCGAAACCGTTGACCAATATGCCCAATCACCCGCCTACCGGTGGTTTGATGAAAATGGAGAGGCTGAAACCGTCACCTGGCAGGAATTCTACACCCAGGTGAAATCCGTATCCAAGAGCCTCCTGGCAATGGGGGTGGCACATGGGGACAAGGTGAATATCCTGAGCTACACCTGTTATAAATGGGTGCTCACCGATCTGGGCAACATGAGTGTGGGCGTGGGCACCGTGGGGATTTATCAGTCCAACCTGCCCCAGGACTGCAAGTATATCATCAACCACTCCGATGCGGTGCTGGTCTTTGCAGAAGACCAGGTCCAGCTGGACAAGCTGCTGGAAATCAGGGACGAAATTCCGGCGATCCGCAAGGTCATCCTTTTTAAGGGCGAGTATCCCCAGGACGATTGGGTGATTACCTATGAGGAGTTTCTGGCCCTGGGCAAAGATATCAGCGACGAGGAATTCCAGACCCGGGTAAACCGGGTGAATCCGTCGGACACGGCCGGGCTGGTTTACACCTCCGGCACCACCGGTGTCCCAAAAGGCGTGGTCCTTACCCATGACAACCTCACCTACACCTGCCAGTCCGTTTACAATTGCGCAGAATTCGTGGACGGGGAGGAGATGTTCCTTTTCCTTCCCTTGGCCCATGTGTTTGCCAGAACCTGCTCCTATACGGCCGTGCGTACCGGAAACCGGACCACCTTTGCCAGGAGCATCAACACCCTGCTGGAAGATTTTGCATTGGCCAAGCCCCATTGGTTTATTTCAGTTCCCCGGGTATTTGAAAAGATCCATACCAAAATCATTGCCGGGGTGGAAGAAAAGGGGGGCATGGCCCTTAAAATTTTCAACTGGGCCTGTGCCGTGGGAAATGAGGTGGGGGAGCTGACGATTGCAAAGAAGCCGGTTCCCGGGGTTCTGGCCCTGAAATACAAGATTGCCCACAAGCTGATTTTTTCAAAAATACACAATGCACTTGGGGGCAATGTCAAATGGTGCATCTCAGGGGCCGCCCCCCTGAACCCGGATATCGCACGGTTTTTTCACGGGGCCGGCCTGCTCATCCTGGAAGGGCTGGGCATGACGGAAAACACCTCCTTTTCCAATGTCAACCGGCCCGATGACTACGATTTCGGTGTGGTGGGGCCTCCGGGGGTGGGCATTGAGCATAAAATCGCCGATGACGGCGAGGTGGTTTTCAGGGGCAGGAACGTGATGAAGGAATACTATAAGATGCCCAAGGAAACGGCCGATACATTCACCGAGGACGGATGGCTGAGAACCGGGGATTTAGGGTCCATTGACGGGAAAAACGTCCTGAGGATCACGGGCCGGAAAAAAGAGCTGATCATCACAGCCGGCGGGAAAAACATCGCCCCCTCCCGCATTGAAGGGATCATGGCCACTTCCAAGTATATCAACCAGTTCTGCGTGGTCGGGGACCGGCGCAAATACCTGTCCGCCGTGGCCACCCTGGACGAGGAAAATGTTACCGCCTGGGCCGATGAGAACAACATCGCCTATCATACCTGGGAAGATCTGCTGGCGCATCCGGACACCCAGGCCCTCATCGACGGGGAAGTTTCCCTGCGCAACAAGGAACTGGCCTCCTTTGAAACCATTAAAAAGGTGGCCCTGGTCCCGGAGTTCACCATTGAAAACAATATGATGACCCCGACCTTTAAACTCAAGAAAAATGTGATTGTGGATGCCTACGGAGAACAGATAGAGAGCCTCTACGGATAAGCGTGGCGGGGCGTCGTGAAGGAAACGGCCCATTCCGGTGAAGGGATTGGGCCGCCCGCCTCTTGTCCGTTAATCCATTTCAGTTAACCCGGCGGCCCCGGGCGGGTCAGTGCCGGTTCTTCTATTCCGTATTTTTTTAATAGGTCTCCATAGGTGCCGTCGGACCGGAGCATCTCAATGCCCATGTCATATTCGTTAATGAGCCGCTGACACCCCGGTGTCTGGCGGGAGAAAACCGTGAATATCCGGTCTAATTTTACGGGCGGGTAAACAGCCTTAACCCTTGCGGCGTTTTGGGGAAATGAGCGGTTAAGGTGAAACAGAAAGGCGGCTTTGGTGCCAATGACAAGGTCTATCCGGCCGCGTATCAGTTTTTGTATATTCTGTTCATAGGAGGGAACGGGTTCCACAGTAAAACATTTATGGGCGCTGACATTTTTGACCCAGATGGAGCCCTGCAATACCCCTACCTTTGCCGGGCAGAGGTCCCGCATGGCGCTGAAGGTGAGGGGGGTGGCGCCGGCGGTAAAAAAGTGGGTGGCGCAGAATAAATAATTGCGGGGATAGGCAAAATCCTTTTCCCGATCCCGGGTAAGGGAGGCGCCGATCAGTCCGTGAAAAAGGCCCCGGCGGGTCATTTCCAGGGCCCGTTTCCAGGGCAGGAATTTAATGGTTACGGTATAGCCCCTGCGGGAGAAGGCACGGGTGCAGATTTCTGAAAACAGGCCGCTGCCGGGCATTCCGGTATCGGTATAGGGCGGCCACTGATCCATTGCCGAGAGGACCACCTGTTTACCCTGCCTGGGCAAGGTGTCTGCCCAGGCACCGGTGCCGGATATGATTAAAAGGCAGAGGATGACACCCATCATGCCGCGGGGCACTTTGCGGTTACCCCTCCTTTTTAATAAGAATTCCATATGGTTTTGGTGGGCCTTTATGGCCGCCTTTGTATCGTATGTATCAGAGTTTAATTTTTACACCTTAAATTTGCCCATCATCTCCGACAGGGCATCGGCCAGTTCCGACAGCCCGCCGGCCTTTTCCTTGACCTGATTGCTGGCATCGGCGATCTGGCCGGAGGCCTCGGTGACCGCCGCCACATCTTCGGTGACGCCCTGGGCTGCGGTTGCGCCCTGGGCGATATTTTCATTGACCTCGGAGATGCCCAGGGAGGCCTGGGTAACATTTTCCGCGATTTCACCGGTGGTGGCGGACTGTTCTTCCACGGCCGTGGCAATGGTGGATACGATGTCGTTGATATCGGCCACCACCTTTGAGATGGTGGCGATTTCCGAAATGGTGCCTTCGGTGGAGGTCTGGATGCCGTTGACCCTTTCCTTGATCTCGTTGGAGGCTTCCGCTGTCTGTCCGGCCAGGTCCTTGATTTCATTGGCAACCACGGCAAAGCCTTTTCCGGCCTCACCGGCCCTGGCCGCCTCAATGGTGGCGTTCAGGGCCAGGAGGTTGACCTGTGAGGAAATATCCGTGATGGTGTCCACCACCTTGAAAATTTCCTTTGCAGAGGTCCCAAGCTCGTCCACCTGGGAGGTGGCATTCTCGGCCTGGCCCACGGCTTCGGTGGTTATCTGGCGCGCTTTTTCTGCATTTTGGGCGATTTCGGAAATGGTGGAACTCATCTCCTCGGCTGCCGCCGATACCATGTTGATATTGGTGGCGGCCTCTTCCATGGCTGCCGCCATGGAGTCCATATTGGCGCTCATCTGCTCCGAGGCGGCGGATACGGATGCCGACCGACCCGATGTATCCTTTGCCGCGCCGTTCATATGTTCTGAAAGCCCTGCCAGTTCGGAGGAAGAGGTCGTGAGCACCTGGGTGTCGCCCTTGATTTTGGCGATCATGCCCTGGACATTTTCAATGAACTGATTGAAGTATTCGGCCAGTTCCTGGGTTTCATCCCCTGAATTGTCCGTGATCCGTTTGGTGAGATCCCCCTCTCCGTGGGCAATATCCTTGAGCATGTCAATGATCATCCGGATGGGGCCCACCACCCCTTTGGCGATGACAAAATAGGAGACCACCATTGCCAATACCATGACGCCCAGGATGACGACAGCGGTTTTGAAGATGGACCCTGAAACAAATTCCTTCATTGTTTTGCTCGCCTGGTTCACCACCGCATCAACGTCGTCGGTATAAATACCGGTGCCGATATACCAGTCCCATTCAGGCAGCTTTCTCATAAACGAGGTTTTGGGCAGGGGAACATCTGAGCCGGGTTTGGGGAAATAATATTTGGAAAATCCGCCTGCCGGGTTGCTGTCCGCAGCCTTGATCAGGTCCCGGACCAGGTAATTTCCCTTTTTGTCCTGGAGATCCCAGAAATTTTTCCCCTGGCGCTCGGGTTTGGCCGGCAGCAGAATACAGGTTCCTTTGGAATCGTAGATGAAAAAATATCCCTTGCCGTTTTTCCCGTACCGGATGGCGCCGATGCTTCTGAGGGCGTCCGCCTTTGCCTGCTCTTCGGTGGATTCCAGGTAGACACCGCTGCCGATGACCCAGTTCCACGGTTTAAAGAGTTTGACATAGGAAATTTTATCCTGGGGCTTATCAAATCCGGGCTTGGGCCATTTGTAGTCCACAAATCCGGCCCCGTCTTTTTCAACGGCATCATCCAATTCCTTGAAAAATAATTTGCCGTCCGGATCTTTAAGCCCCAGAAGGTTTTTACCGTTCAGGGCCGGTTTGATGGGGTGGTGTATCATTACGCCGTCTGTATCCTGGATCCAGAAGTATTCCTTCCCCCCGATGCCCCAGCGCATTTTATCTATGATGTTGATTGCCGCTGTTTGGCGGGCTTCCAGATCGATATAACTTTCGTCTTCATCAAGGGCCTTAAACACGGACAATGCCTGGTTGACAACGGCCATGACAGAGTTGCCGTAGTCCTTTTTGATGGCCTCTTTGTCCCTGGAGGCATCCAGCCGTTCCTTGGCGATGGTGAACGCCGAATTGGTCAGATCCCGGATCTGGTCGCGTTTTTCTCCCATCATGTCGGTGCTGTATTCATTGATGGCGAAATCTGCTTCCGCGTTCATGGTTGAGGTTGACACAATGAGGGCGGCTCCGCCCATGAGAATTAATGCGGTGATGATCAAAAGATTCACCTTAGCCCCGATCTTCAGTTTCATGACACACCCTCCCTATTAGAAATTAGGTTTGTGCTTTTAGATCTGAAATAACAATAATGTATGGCAGGAATCATACCACGATGCGCAGGCCATGTAAATCTTAAGCCCTTCTATCGGCAGTGGGGCACAAGTGGTTGCATCTTCAGATTAATGCCTTATCATAGTATTAAATTTCAGGCACGCTGCCTGATACGAAATTAAGACGAAAATGGAGGATCCATGAAAATCGCATTTCCGGTGAAGGAAAACAGGGGGCTGGACAGCCTGGTAAACGACCATTTCGGTGTGGCAAAAGAGTTTATGATCGTCGACCTGGATACCCGGGATATTGAGGTGGTACCCAACAAAAAGGCAGCCGGGGGCTCTTCATGCAAAACCGGATTTCTGGATAAAGATGCCGGGGTCAGTGCCGTGGTAACCAAATGCATCGGTGACGGAGGGCAGCGCGGGCTCCATTCCTCGGAAATAAAAGTGTATGCCGCGGGCGCAGAGACGGTGGGAGCCAACCTGGACCTCTATGAAAAAGGTGAGCTCAAACTATTTCATATTTTTGACCTCTGCCAGGGCAAGAAAAATAAAAAAGAAGGTGGGTGCGGCCATCACCACTGATGGGGCGTCGCCATTTCCCTGCCGGGATGGGCGTAGAACCTCCCGGCAGAAATTCAGCATTTATAAAAAATAATTATTTTAACTGAAATATCAATTTTAAATACGCCTGGATTTATTTTGCATAATTATGATTTCTCAAAACATAATTATGAATTTATTAATAAAACATAATTTTTTTCGGTCAAATTCCAGAAAACCCACAGCAAGGCCTTTCGGCCTGACCTTCTAACCCTTTGATTACCAATAAAAAATATTGACAGGCACGGGGACTCTCTTTAAGCTTAAAAGTTCGAAATTTTGCCGACGGCTGATTAGCTAGTGGAATTATTTACTCAGACTTTAGGAGTGTGTTTATGTGTCGTCTGTTTGCACTGACCAGCAAGGACCCGGTTTCTCCAATCCTGGCCATAAGGGCCCTGGATGTGATGAAGGAAGGCCATGACGGGTCCGGGGTGGGGCTGTTGCTCCAGGATCTCGGAGGCCCCTTTGAAGAGATGAAAGACGCCCCTATCCTTTCGGGCATATTTACCGAGGAAGGCATCCGCCGCCTTGACCTTTTTATGATGGATATCGGTTTTCTCACCAAATATAAAATCTCTTTGAAGATTCCCAAAAAGCCTGTGGAAGGCATCCCCCGCCGGGAACATTACCTGATCCGGGCCTATGAACTGCCCGAGGACTGGGAAGGCCTGGAACAGGAAGAGTTGGCCAGCCGGCTGCTGAACATCCGGCTTAAAATCCGGGAAATGGGCGAAGAAAAGAAAGATATGATGGTCTTTTCCTTCTGGCCGGACACCATCATGATCAAGGAAATCGGCGATCCCATGCAGCTGGCCGAATACCTGGGGCTGGACAGAAAGGAACTTCACGCCCGGGTGATCATGGCCCAGGGGCGGCAGAACACCAACTACGCCATCAACCTCTACGCCTGCCATCCCTTCTTTATCAAGGGATACTGCACCATGACCAACGGGGAAAATACCGCCTTTATCCCCATTAAGGATTTCCTCTCTTCCAGGGAGATTACCGGATATACCGGTTACCAGTCTGACTCCGAGGTCTTTGCCCACATTCTCCACTATTCCATGGAAGAATTGGGGCTGGGCATTGAGGGGTACAAGCATGTGATCACCCCCCTGCAGCGGGAGGATCTGGAAATCCATCCGGACTTTGAATTTTTAAGCCATCTGAAAAAAACCTGCCGTCCCCTGATCATAGACGGTCCCAACTGTGTCATCGGCACCCTGCCGGACCATTCCATGTTCATGGTCCAGGACCGGAAAAAGCTGAGACCCGGCGTGGTGGGCGGAAAACCGGGCATGTTCGCCTTTTCATCGGAAATCTGCGGCCTGGACGCCGTGATTCCCGACCGGGACAAGGCAAAAGATATTCAGCCCATGCACCTTGATACAGCCATTGTAAGCCCTGAACGCCAGGAGGTAAAAATATGTCGTCAAACAGAAGCCTTGAACCTTCCTCTTTAAGCCTGAACGATCTGCCCTGGCAGATTGAATACAACAATGACCGCTGCACCCTCTGTGGCCAGTGCACTGCGGTCTGCCCGGTAAAAGCCATTGAGCTGAATGTATTCCAGAAGCGGATCATTAAAACCTCTGTGGCCAAAAATGCCGAGCATTCCAATACCTATGATACATTCTACGGCATCCGCCAGAGGACGGAAGTGGCAAATGCCTGCATCGGCTGCGCCATGTGTACCCTGGCCTGCCCCAACGATGCCATCCGGCCGGTGAAAAACCAGGGCCTTGACCGGATGAAGTTTCACATCAATCAGGGGGGCGTTCCCCGCCGCAGGGGCGGCCGCCGCAACGCCTCTGAATCGGTGCTGGACCGGATCAAGTTCACCCGGATTTCCATGCTTACGGACCCGGCCCTGGATGCCGGCCGCCACGAGTTTGAAATGCGGACCCTCCTGGGCCGGGTACTCTCCCCCCGGGAGAATATGAAGCGGCTGAGGGAAAAAGGCTGGATTCCGCCGGTGCGGGAGATCTATCCGCTGATCATCGGCGGCATGTCCTTTGGGGCGCTTTCCCCCACCATGTGGGAGGGCCTGCAGATGGGGGTGGCCTATCTCAACGAAGAGATGGGCATGCCCGTGCGCATGTGTACCGGCGAGGGCGGCTGTCCCCCCCGGCTGCTCCGTTCCCGCTTCCTCAAATATGTGATTCTCCAGATTGCCTCGGGCTATTTCGGCTGGGACGAGATCATCCATGCCATCCCCCACATGAAGGAAGATCCCTGCGCCATTGAGATCAAATACGGCCAGGGGGCCAAACCCGGGGACGGCGGCCTGCTCATGTGGCACAAGGTGAACAAGCTTATTGCCGCCATCAGGGGGGTGCCCGCAGGCGTGAGCCTGCCTTCTCCGCCCACCCACCAGACCCAGTATTCCATTGAGGAATCCGTGGCCAAGATGATTCTGTCCATGTCCATGGCCTGGGGCTTCAGGGTGCCGGTGTACCCGAAGATTTCGGCCTCCTCCACCTCCCTTGCCGTGCTCAACAACCTGACCCGGAACGACTATGCTTCGGGGCTGGCCATCGACGGAGAGGACGGGGGCACCGGCGCGGCCTATTCGGTCTCCATGGACCACATGGGCCACCCCATCGCCAGTTGCATAAGGGACAATTACCTGAACCTGGCCAAGATCGGCAAGCAGAACGAGATCCCCATATTTGCCGGGGGCGGCATCGGTAAAAACGGCAACATCGCCGCCAACGCCGCTGCCCTGATCATGCTGGGGGCCTCGGGGGTCCAGATCGGTAAATACGTGATGCAGGCCGCGGCCGGCTGCGTGGGCACCGAGGAGGACCGGTGCAACGTCTGCAACCTGGGGATCTGTCCCAAGGGCATCACCTCCCAGGATCCCAGGCTGTACCGGCGGCTGGATCCCGAAGATGTGGCCCAGCGTATCGTGGACCTTTTTGTTTCCTTTGACACGGAACTCAAAAAGATAGTGGCCCCCCTGGGCCGGTCCACCTCCCTGCCCATCGGCATGTCCGATGCCCTGGGGATTGATGATAAAGCCATTGCCGACCGCCTCAGTATTAAGTACGTGGTGTAAAAGGAGGCCTTTATGAAAAAAAGCGATTATATATTCATATCAGGACGCAGATCTGAAAAAGACGGTGAAAAACGGATTCCTTCCAGGGTACTGGAAGAGATCATCCACCAGCATGTCCAGCGGGGCAATAGAAAACTCGAAGTCCAGGCCTTTGGCCAGCACGGCATTGGCGGACGCCTCTGGGATGCCGGCTCCGATGAGATGAAGATCCGGATTATCGGCCATTCCGGCCAGAGAACCGGTTCCCTGGGCAATGCCAACACAACCATCGAGATCATGGGACCGGCCTCGGATGATATCGGCTGGCTCAATGCCGGGGCCGAGATTATCGTCCACGGCAGCGCCTCCAACGGCGCCATGAACGGCGCGGCCCAGGGCCGGGTCTATATCGGGGGCAATATCGGCGCCCGGGGCATGACCATGACCAAGCGGAACCCCAGATTCGAACCGCCTGAACTCTGGGTTCTGGGCGCGGCCGGGGATTATTTCGGGGAGTTCATGGCCGGGGGCATTGCCGTGGTCTGCGGCCACGGATGCGAAGACCGGGAAAAACTTCTGGGCCACCGCCCCCTGGTGGGCATGGTGGGCGGCCAGGTTTTTGTCCGGGGAGATGCCAAGGGCTATTCCGATAAAGACGCCAAGGAAGTGGTCCTGGACGACAACGACTGGAAATGGCTGGTGAAAAACCTCAAGGTCTTCCTTGAGAAAATCGGGAAACAGGATATTTTCGGCCGCCTGGCCAACCGGGCGGACTGGAAGCTGTTCATGGCCAAAACCCCCCAGGAAAAGGCCGAAGGCCCTGACCGTGCTTCCATGTCCTGGTTCAGGGACCAGGTCTGGGACGCAGAGCTGGGGCGCGGCGGCCTCATCGGCGACCTCCAGGAGGTCGAGCGGGGCACCATTCCCCTGGTTGCCAAGGGTGACCAGAGACGGTATGTCCCGGTGTGGGAGCAGGGCAAGTATATTTCTCCCTGCCAGGCTTCATGCCCCACAGGCATCCCGGTCCAGGACCGCTGGGCCATGGTCCGGGCGGACAATATTGACGAGGCCGTTGCCATGGGTCTGGAATATACGCCTTTTCCGGCCACGGTCTGCGGGTATCTCTGTCCCTCTCCCTGTATGGCTTCCTGTACCCGGAACAACGCCTATATGAGCCCCATTGATGTCCGGCTGCTGGGCCGGGCCGGACAGGATGTGAAGCCGCCCAAACCCGGCAAAAAGAGTAAAAAGAAAATTGCCGTTATCGGCGGGGGGCCCGGCGGCATCTCAGCAGCCTGGCATCTCACCCTCAAGGGCCACACCCCCACCGTTTTTGAAACGGGCAAGGCCATCGGCGGTAAAATCGCCTCGGTCATCCCTGAATCCCGGGTGCCGGCAGATACACTGAATGCCGAACTGGATCGGGTGGGCTCCTTTATCAAGGACATCCGGCTGGGCCAGGAAATAGATGCCGAATCATTTTACAAGATCAAGAATGACTACGATTTCACCGTGGTGGCCGCCGGGGCGAAAAAGCCCAGGACCCTGCCTGTAAAAGGGATTGACCGGGCCCTCTATGCCAATGATTTTCTGGAAGCGGCCAAGGCAGACAAGGCCAAACCGGGCAAGAAAATCGTCATCATCGGTGCGGGCAACGTGGGCTGTGACGTGGCCACCGAAGCCCATCGACTGGGGGCCAAGGATATTCTCCTCATCGATGTGCAGAAGCCCGCCGCCTTTGGCAAGGAAAAGGAGGATGCCGAGGCCTGCGGCGCCCAATTCCGCTGGCCCCTGTTCACCAAGGAAATCACAGCCCGTGGCGTGCTTCTGCAGGACGGGGAACTGCTCCCTGCGGACACCGTGGTGGTCTCCATCGGGGATGTGCCCGACCTGGGCTTCCTCGGTGACGAACTGGCCCTGGACAATGGATTCGTCAAGGTGGACAATATCGGCCGGACCTCGGATTCCAGGGTGTTTGCCATCGGTGATGCCGTGGGCATCGGATTGATCACCGACGCCATCGGCGCAGGGAAGCGCGCGGCTGCGGCCATTGACCAGATTATTTCCGGACGGGCCCCGGACCAGGAAACCCTGGCACCCATGGTGGACAAGCAGCGGGTATCGCTGGCCTATTACGATCCCAGGCATGACGCCGATGCCATGGACGAGTGCGGCCAGGATTGCGCCTCCTGCGGCAAGTGCCGGGATTGCGGCATCTGCGTAGCCGTTTGTCCCGAAGCGGCGATCTCCAGGCAGGATACCGCTGCGGGGTTCGAGTACGTGGTGGATGCCGATAAGTGCATCGGCTGCGGATTCTGCAAAGGGGCATGCCCCTGCGGCATCTGGGAGTTGGTGCCCAACTCTCCCCTATAGGATAGCGCAAAATAAGATAGAGCAAATAAAAACACCGCCGGCCGGGGCAGGTTCCCCGGCCGGCGGTGTTTGTTTTAGCTTCGCTGCCTGTTAAGATTTTTTAAGGGGCAGGCCCCGTATCTGCCGGGCCTCCTGTGGGAGTTGTTTTGCCGGGGACGCTGCTAGCGCGGCCTGGGCGGCAGCCGTTTTTTCATTCCGGCCGTTGGCAATGGCGGTCAGATCCCGCACCACCTCTTTCATTTGTTCCGCCTGGCTGCTCAACTCCCTGGATGCCGATGCGGATTCTTCTGCCGAGGCGGCATTTTGATGGACCACCCGGTCCATATGGGATACCGCGGTATTGACCTGTTCCACCCCCTGGGCCTGTTCGTCGGAAGCCCCGGCAATGTTGCCGATGAGTTCTCCCACCTTGCCGCTGCTCTGCCGGACCTCGGTAAAGGCTTCATTGGTACGGTTCACGATATCTGTGCCCTTGCTGACCCGGTCAATGGTCTGCTCGATCATGCCCGAGGTGTCCCTGGCCGCTTCTGCCGCTCTCAGGGCCAGGTTCCTTACTTCATCTGCCACAACGGCAAACCCGGCCCCGGCTTCTCCGGCCCGGGCCGCTTCAACGGCGGCGTTCAGGGCCAGCAGGTTGGTCTGAAAGGCGATTTCGTCAATTGTTTTAATGATTTTTGAGATTTCCTGGCCTGCGGTGTTAATATCGGCCATGGATCGGTTCAGCTCCTCCATGGACTGGTCGGCCCGGGTCACCACCTCCCCTGTGTGGACCATGAGGGTGTTGGCCTCTTTGGAGTTGTCTGCGTTTTGCCTGGCCACCGAGGAGATTTCCTCAAGGGAGGCCGAGGTCTCCTCAATGGAGGCGGCCTGTTCCGTGGCCCCTTCAGCCAGGATCTGGCTGGCTTCGGAGACCTGGCCCGAGGCATCGGCCACCTGGTGGGCGCTGTCGGAAAGGGCACTGATGATACGGTTCAGGGGAGCGGTGACCCCCCTGACGGCAAAGACCAGGGGGATACCTACGCCCAGGGCCAGGGCCAGGCAGAGCAGGGCCACGCCCCAGCGGATGGTGGTAAGGCTGTTGAAAAGGTCTGAGGCGTTATAAACAAAGGCGATGACCCCGATCTGGTCTCCATTGAAATTTTTCACGGGAAATACGCTGACCATATCGTCATCAATCCGTTCCTTGACCGTTCCCTGCTTTCCCCGGGCCAGGAGTCCTGCCGAGACCACCCTGTCCGTCCGCTTTTTATCCGTGGAACTGACAAAGACGAATTCATTGCCCACCACCGGGTTTTTTTCGGGCTTCTGCAGCCGGGTGGCAATGGGCAGAAACTCCTTGTTCATATAGACGGCAATATATTCTTTTTTGCTGGAAATGCTGAATTTTACCACCGGGTCAAAGGTGGAGAGGACCTCCACCGAGCCCAGGTATTTTTTATCGTCGGAAAAGACCGGTGCCAGGCCCCTGATGGCAAAACCGCCCCGGCCGATTTCAATGCCCTTGATGGGATCGTGATTGCCTTTACCGATGGTCAGGATGGTATTCCTGAAGGAGGTGAGGTCGTCGCTTTTGTTTTGTTTGGACTTCCACAGGCGCAGCAGGCTTCTGGCCGGAGGCAGGTGGAAGTGTATCCTGAAATTTCCTTTTACCACATGGCCGTAGCCCTCTTCCAGGGAACTGAAGAAGGCCCTGAGTTCTCCCCTGGCCGCTTCCATGGCCGGTTCCTTTGCATCGGCAATATTTCCGGTGTAGGCGGTTGCATAGGCCTGCTGAACGGCGTCGGCCCGGCTGAACAGGGCGGCTTCGGACAATACTTTGGCTGAGACCCGCTCAACGGAGGTATAGATATCCTTGATTTTCGCATCAATCACATTGTCCAGATTCGCATGGATCATGCGTTTTGAGGTAATGTTGCCCAAAATGAAGAGGGCGGCGGAGAAAAGGATGACCATGACGATGACCGGCATGATGATCCGGACACCAAGCTTCTGCCGTTTGAACATGGGGACCTCCGTGAATGTTGAGGATACTCTGCTTGCCCGGCGGATATCAGGTGTTAAACAGGGTTTTGACCTTTGAAATACCGGGGATGATCGTCTGGGTCCTGTTGATGCCCTCAATGCGGCGGATGTGGTGGTCGACGAATTCAGCTATGGTTTCGGCATCTGAGGCCAGAAAGTCTCTTTGTAATACCATTTTCACCAAAATGTCAATGCTGCCGTGGACCGAGTGGACCTCCTGAATTTCGTCAAGGGCATAAAGGGCTTCCAGGATTTCGTTCTGGGTGGCCACGCCGACATTGATGAAAACAAAGGCGGTGATGGTCCGCTTCATCTCCGGGTATTCCGGAGTGGTTTTTTCCAGCATGGATTTCCTGAAGGCCTCCATGCTTTTTGGAATGACCTGGTCGATGCCGATGCCGTATTTCCTGCCGGCCTTCCGGGTCCAGTGGTGGTACGAAATATAGGTGTACAGGTCGGCGATGCCCCGGTCGGGAAAGTATTTGAGCAGGCCGCTGCTGTTGATGATGGCCGTCATGGGAAGGTAGATGGTGTTATGCCAGTCCTTGGCCGCCTTCTGCAGGTCGCAGTCCCGTCCGGACTGGGCCGCCAGGTAGATTTGGTGCTTCAGTATTTGTTTTTCAAGAAAATTGTATTTGCCGATTTCAGTGAGATCTATCTTTTCTTTCAGTTTGGTCTTATCGAAGAATTTTTTCTTTTCAATATAGATGAGGTTTTCCATGGTATTCCGGCCCGATAGCAGTTCCACCACCTTGGCCTTTATATCCGTCCACCCCAGTTCTTTGGCTGCAGCCACCCGGTGGTTCCCGTCCAGAACATAGTAATCGTTTCGGATCTGGTAGAGGCTCACCGGCGGCAGGCCCCCGCCTTCCCGCATGGTTCGCTTTATGTCTGCAAACCGTTTCCCCGATACATGTTTTTTCGGCCGGAACCTGGAATCGAAATCATGGTATTTGCCGACGCTTCCGGTGATCTTGTCCAAGGGCACGGAGATGTTTCCGTGGTCAATGAATTCGACATCTTCTTCCTCGGCCTGCTGTTCATTAAAGGAAGAGACATGGTCGGTGTCCTCCTCCGGCGGCTTGCCGGAGAAAAGCTGCTTGAAAAACTTTATCATGGTCAGACCTCATCTGATTCATTTATTGGATTCAGATATCGATTAATGTATGTCCGCAGGTGTTGATCACCTGTGTTTCCTTTACCCGGGTGACCCGGTCTTCAAAGGTGTTAAACGCATCATGGATGTGGCCGTGGATAAAATAATCCGGGGCCAGCTTTGCAATAAGGCGGTTAAAGCAGTCAAATCCCCGGTGGCAGGGATCCTCCCGGTCATGGATATGGCGTGGGGAGGCGTGGGTGACCACCATATGGATGGGTTTCTTCCGCCAGATTTTAAGTCCCATCCAGAAAATGTTTTTTTTCATTTCAGCTTCGGTATACTGGTTGGGTCCGCCATTATACCACATGGACCCTTCCAGGCCCAGGATGTTCAGGCTGCCCACGCTGATAATCCTGCCGTGGATGTTTTCGCATCCCATGGTATTTTCCCTGGTGTAGCGGATGTCGTGGTTACCCCGCACATAGTAAAGAGGGGCGTCCAGGCGGTCCCGGAGCATGGCGATGTATTCCGGTGCCAGGTCGCCGCAGGAGATGATGAGGTCCACCGGTCCCAGGGTGCGTTTTTCTATTTTCCGGGTCAGCTCCCTGTCAATGAAGTCAGATACGGCCAGCAGTCTTAAATTGTGTTTCCGGATCGAAGTCGGTACGGCGCCCATGCAAAAAAATCCTTAAGGTTAATCTCCGGGCAATCATACGACGGATTTTCCCGGCAAGTCAACCGGGTACGAAATTCCGGCGAGGTAGAAATTAAAATGGATAAACCATTCTTTTAATGATTCCTCCGGCTTAGGTGGATTTATTTATTGAAGCGGCAAAAATCCTGCCGGCGAAGGGGGATTGGGTGTTGACATTTTATAAGTTGCGGGATATGTGGCTAATATGGTAGCAACATCGGCGAAATCCGGGCTATTGGGGAAATAGTCCTTGCCATTTGGAAAATTTATGCTAAGTATTAATTTCACTAATAGGAGGGTGTAACATTATTTAATCTTGATGATCGTTTACCCGGATTCCATGCTGGATGCGGGCAGCGCGTCAACCAATTTAGGAGGAGAAAGATGAAAAAAGTTCTTGTTTCGTTATTTGTACTGGCATTCCTATTTGTATCCGCCCCGGCCTTCAGTGCCGACATCAATCTGGCCAAAACGTCCACCATTGAGTCCATCGTAAAATCAGGGCAGCTGCGCGTCGGTTTTGAATCCGGCTACCTCCCCTTTGAGATGACCAACACCAAGGGACAGTACATCGGCTTTGATGTTGATATGGCAAAAGCCCTGTCCAAGGCCATGGGCGTTAAATACGCACCGGTGAACACTGCTTGGGACGGCATCATCCCCGGCCTGATCACCGACAAGTATGACATCATCATTTCCGGTATGACCCTGACCCAGGAAAGAAACCTGGCCATCAACTTCACCGAGCCCTACATCGTTGTGGGACAGGCCATCCTGGTCAACAAAAAACACGCCGGCAAAATCAAATCCTACAAAGACCTTAACGATCCCAAATACACCGTATGCTCCAAACTGGGCACCACCGGCGAACAGGCCGTTAAACGCCTGATCCCCAAAGCCACCTACAAATCCTTTGAGGTTGAAGCCGAAGCCTGCATGGAAGTTATCCAGGGCAATGCCGACGCCACTGTATACGATCTTCCCCTGGTCGAGTTCTTCCAGGCCACCCACGGCGAAGGCAAAACCTTTGCCCTGAACAAACCTTTTACCTTTGAGCCCCTGGCCATGGCAGTGAAAAAGGGCGATCCCGATTTCCTGAACTTCCTGAACAACTTCATCCGCCAGTATAAAAACGACGGCAGATGGCAGAAATCCTATGACAAATGGATCAAGTCCAACGAATGGCAGAAAGATCTTGCAGCAGAATAAAAGTCAGGTTGCTGGGTAGAATTTAATAAAGGGCCGGCAGTCGCCAACCGCGCAGGTTTGGCCGATTGCCGGCCCTCTTTTTTAAGGCGAAATTATGGAAGAAAAAGTATCCAACATCAAGCGGCTGAGCAACCCCACGGCTTACACCGCTTCCGTGATCGGATTTATTGTCCTGATCTGCACGGTCATCGGCGCCGTATACGGGGCCACCGTGGCCGTGGATTACCAGTGGCGCTGGTTTAAGGTGCCCAAATATTTTATGTACAAACCAGTGGTGGCCATCCATGCCGAGGGGGACGGTGAAATCAAAACCATTGCCCCGAACAAGGATAAGGTTGCCATTACCGTCGAAATCGACGGCGACGAAACCACCTATACCGTTCCCAAGGGGTCCTTTGACTGGGTCGAAGGGGATATGGTTTCCCCCGGGGATATCATTGCCGAATACGAAGGGGGCTGGAAACCGGGCATCCTTGCCAAGGGGCTATGGGTCACCCTGAAAATTTCATTTATTTCCACGATCCTGGGGATCCTGCTGGGCATCATCGGCGGGGTGGCCAGGGTGTCGGATACGCCGGTGCTCAAATGGTCGGCCATCACCTATGTGGAAATCATCAGGGGGTCGCCCCTGCTGGTTCAGATCATGATTTTTTATTTTGTTCTGGGCACCACCATGAATTCCATTCTGATGATGAACGGGATTCCCAAGCTCAATCCGGAATGGTACGGTATCATGGCGCTCTCCGTGTTCACCGGTGCCTATGTGGTGGAGATTGTCAGGGCCGGTATCGAGGCCATCCATCCCGGACAGGTGGAAGCGGCAAGGTCCCAGGGCATGACCTATTTCCAGTGTATGTTTCACATCATCCTGCCCCAGGCCCTGAAAACCATCCTGCCGCCCCTGGCCGGCCAGTTCATCAACCTGATCAAGGACTCCTCCCTGCTGGGCATGATTTCCATCCGGGAATTGACCAAGGCCACCCGTGAGGGGATCACGACAAGCCTCCAGACTTTTGAGCTCTGGTTTGTCTGTGCCATCCTTTACCTGAGCATGACCTTTACGCTTTCCATGTTTGTCCAGTATCTGGAAAGGAGGACGGCTACAAGATGATAGAAGTCAAAAATATCTATAAGACATTTTTCGTCCCCCACGAGGTCAAGGCCCTGGTGGATGTTACCAATACCATAAACGCCGGCGAGGTGGTGGTGGTCATCGGGCCCTCCGGCTCGGGCAAATCCACCTTCCTGCGCTGCCTCAATCGCCTGGAAACCGCCGACCACGGCCAGATCATGGTGGACGGGGTGGATATATTCGATCCCAAAACCGACATCAACAAGGTCAGGATGGAAATGGGAATGGTCTTCCAGTCATTCAACCTTTTCCCCCACCAGACCATCCTCGGCAACGTGACCCTTGCCCAGAAACTGGTGAGGAAACGGACCAAAAAGGAGCGGGAGGACAAGGCCATGGCCCTGCTGGAAAAAGTGGGCATCGCCAACAAGGCCAATGCCTGGCCTTCCAATCTTTCCGGCGGCCAGCAGCAGCGGGTGGCCATTGCCAGGGCACTGGCCATGGATCCCAAGATCATGCTCTTTGACGAGCCCACCTCGGCCCTGGACCCGGAAATGATCGGCGAGGTCCTGGATGTCATGAAAACCCTGGCCAAAGAAGGCATGACCATGGTCTGCGTCACCCATGAAATGGGCTTTGCCCGGGAAGTGGCCGACCGGGTCATTTTCATGGACGAGGGTAAGATCATAGAAGAGGGGACCCCGGAGCATTTTTTCACCAACCCCACCCATGCCCGTACCCAGCTCTTTCTCAAGCAGATCCTTTAGGGACGTGTTGTTTAAAATGGATAAGACCCGGGCTGGAAAAATATCAGCCCGGGTCTTTGCCTTTAACCATTGGTAATTGTTTCAGGGGGGCAGGTATTGGACAAAAATTATATTTACGGGCTGGCAAGTATTTACAGCCGCCTCAACGAAAAAATTGCCTCCCTTGAATTGGATAAGGACGGTAATTTTTGCGGGACCTGTGTCCAGTGCTGCCACCACAGGTATCGGTTTCCGGTGTCCTCCATGGAGATCGACTATATTCTCCATCACCATGAAGGACTCGATTTCCAGGATGCTTTTATTGATTATATCAACGGGCGGCTGAAGGGATCCGGCGGTACCCCGGCCCGATGCCCCTACAGTTCCGAGGCAGGTTGTCTCATTTACGAGGCCCGGCCCATGTGCTGCCGGATCTACGGGTTTGCGCCTTACCGTCCCCTGTTGGCGGGCTGCAGCTATATCGGAATCCGGGAGGAAACCAAAAAGATATGGCGGACCCTGGTGCCCATCTTCAATGAGTTCATCGGGTTCAGGAACAGTTTTTTTGCCCGGTCTCTTGAGGCGTTCACCCCCAAAACCATCACGGATTTTCTGGACAGAGGGATTCTTTTCCTGGCCGCCAGTACGCCTGAAAAAGCCCTTGCCGAGTTTCGGGGAGCCCTGGATCTGAATCCCGATGATCCCCTGGTCCACGCCTGCATGGGTGAATACCACGAGGCGATTGGGGAGATTGAAACGGCCCTGGATCGTTACCGGCACAGCCTGGTGCTTGATTCCTACGATTATGCCACCCATCTGAAAATCGGTTTGATCTTACAGAAGCAGGAACAATTTGAGGCGGCATTCGACCATTATAAAAAAGCCCTGGATATCGATCCCTACAATGCCGGAGCATGGGGGAATATCGGACAGATATACGCCGCTTCAGGCCGGATGAGGGATGCCAGGGATGCCTATCAATGGGCCATCAGCTTTGATCCGGCCAATCCGGTTTACCACATGTGCCTGGGGTCGGTTTTTTATGCTGAAAACGATCCGGAGCAGACCATTGTCCATATGGAGCGGGCCCTGGCCCTCAGCCCGGCGGAAGATATGGCCAGCTTCTGCCAAAGTTGTATTGCCGAGAGCAAAAAGAATATCCAGTCCTGTAAATAGAGAGGCTCTGGCCTGGGACAAATGCCCCGGAGAAAACGAAAACAACGCGGTGAAGCATGTGGATCGCAACGGCACCCGGATTGTGCTTCTGACCAGGTCGGTGAAAAAGGCCAGATAACACCGGAATTTAGCCCGGCTCGGGTGCTGCCCATTGACACTTTTCCCTGCATTCCATATAGAAAGAAAAGAGACCGGGGAAACATTAGTGAAAGGATATCAGCGTTATGGGCACCACATACACCATCCATCCCGTCGCCATGGGGACCAAAGTCTTTGACAAAAGTATGATGACATACCAGCACGGCCAGGGCGAAACCTATACCATTCCCATTTTTACCTGGATCATCAAGGGCGGAGACAAAAATATTCTGGTGGACACCGGGGAGATGAATCCCATCCGGTCCCAAGACCGGGAGGCGGCCATCAAGGGCAAGATATACACCTTTGAAGAGGGCCTGGAAAAACACGGCCTGACCCCTGCCGACATCGACATCGTCATTCACACCCACCTGCACATGGACCATTGCGAGAACGATTATAAATGCGAAAATGCAACCTTTTACGTCCGCCAGGAGGAACTGGACGCCGTCCACAATCCCCATCCCCTGGACTACCGCTACCTGGAGGATTATATCGAGGATGTGGAGGACAACGGCCAGATCACCGTGGTTACCGAAGATATGGAAATTGTCGAGGGTATTCGGGTGGTCCATACCCCGGTCCACACCAGGGGGGGGCTCACGGTATTCATCGACACCCCAAAGGGCAAGGCGGCCATCACCGGTTTTTGCATCATTGATGAAAATTACGATCCCCCACCCGAAATCCGGGGCATGGAAATGGATGTGATTCCGCCCGGGACCCATGTGGATGTCTATGAAGCCTATGATATCATGGCCCGGATCAAGGAAGAGGCGGATATTCTCATCCCTCTCCATGAGCCGCGCTTTGCCTCAATGGACGCCATCGGCAATTAAGGGGAAGATACCCGGACAACAGCCGGGATATCGGAAAAGGCCCGGCGGGAGGCCGGGCCTTTGAATGGAATGGTTGAAATCAGACTTTGTCAGGTAGTTTCCAGGCAATAAGCATGAACGCAATCCCGATGGCGGCGGCCAGAGCGGTGCCCGGGATAAAGGGCAACAATGCCTGGAATTTATCCGAACCTGTTGCCAGCATCACCTTCCCGCCAGCGATTTTATCAAATAGCCCCGTCCCTTTGATGCTGCCGTAGACCAGGGTGTAAATCAGGGCACCCAGCAGGCCGCCCCCCACAAAAAACAGGGCGTCCTTCCGACCGTCTGCCAGCGCGGTCAGGCCCGTGCCGGGGCAGTAACCGGCCACGGCAAATCCCAGGCCCAGCAGCGCGCCACCCACGATGACGCCAATGTAGCTGCTCTTTACAGAAAGGTGCCCGGCGTCGATGACGCCAGCGGCCATCAGCACAAACAAAAGGGTACTGCTGATTCCAATGGCAAAAAAGATGGCTTTCATAAGGTGTAGGTCCTTTAAGCGCAGCATATTGATAATGTTTTGGGGGTTCGTCGCCCCGACCCGTTGAAGGGCAAATCCGAAGAATATTCCAATCAGGATTGCAAGTAAGATCGTCATAACGCACCTCCTAGTTTCTTTTATAGACTAAAACGGCTGCCGGAACGGCCGCGGCAAAGGCTCCGAATGCGAACAGATAGCCGCTCAATGATGTCTGCATCATACCGCTCATCATGTGCCCGCTGGTGCAGCCGCCGGCCAGCCGGGCGCCAAAAAGTACGATCAATCCGGCAAAAAATACGGTCACGTAACGCAATGTGGGATTCTCCCCGAAGCGCCGGCGCCAGACTTCGGGTGCATTCCGGTCAGACGCTGTGGGCTTGGGGCCGCCCAGGCGGGAGGATAACCATGCCCCTGCAACCATGGCAATGACAAATACAAAGCTGTAGTTCACCGGGTTGGCAACGTTTTTAGCGTATTTGCCGCCGCTTTTATTCAGATATGCATTAGGGCTTGAGTAGCCTGTTTTGCTATCAGGGGCTTTTTGGACCACCTCGTCTGAGAACAGGTTCCACACTATGCCGTCGGCAATGACAAATTGTGTTGATACACCGATGGGTTTGACGAAAGCAACCGCGACAAGGAAAGCCGCTCCCAGTAAAAGACCTCCTTTAAACCAGTTCAATTGTCCGTTCATAATTATTTCTCCTCATGGTTTTTATTGCAATAGATGTTGTAAAGCGCCTCAAGTATCCCTGACACTGCCCGGCTGTTGAGGCGGTAATAGATCACCTGGCGCTCCCGCCGTGTGTCCACAAGACCTGCCTTTCGCAAGCCTGCCAGATGCTGGGAAAGGGCCGACTGACTTAAGGGAACAGCTTGATTGAGTACGCTGACAGGGCATTCACCTTTCAACAGGTGGCACAACACCATCAGGCGGCTGGGGTGGCTCATGATTTTGAGCAGCTTCGCAGCCTTTTCTGCGTTTTCTTCAAGTCTTTGAGGATCAAATTGTTCCATAGCCTGTCCCTTTTTTATGTATTAGTCTTTTCTAATTTAGAATAAGCTAATATAACTGTTTGTCAAGACGGAGATAAAAAAAAGGAAACGGATAATGAGGCTTTAAATGCTCATTAATTGGTGAGATGGCTGATGCCGGTTTAATCTGAAAATCAGGCTATGATATCAATAATATTGCCTTTGCCTGCGATCCTTGCAGGGTCGGATGCCTGCTTAACTACAGGCCTTTCTGAATTAAGCGACTGGCTTTCGGTATTGGGAATTTGCTGAACGAGATTGAGTATGTCCCTAGGCATCTCTATGGCTTTTTTCATCGCATAGGTTGATGCGCCGGTATTGGTCCCATTAATGTCCATAGTTATACCTTTAAGTGCAGTTTATACCCAACTTATAGAAATGTAATTGTAAAAAAGATGCGAACGAATGTCCAGATGAATCTGATCCGGATCCCGGGCCAATCCAAGTAAAAATTCTGAAACGTCTTCCTATCCCATATTTAAATCCCACAGAAAAAAGAATTTACTTCACCCGGGAAATCAGATACCCTCCCGCGATATGTAAATTAATTCTCAATTTAAGGAGAAATCATGAAACGCGTTCTTTTGACCCTCGCCGCTGTTCTCTTGCTTGTCTCGCCTGCACTTTGCAAAATGACCACCCAGACTCCGAACGTCAGCAGCCTTAAAATCCAATACGACGCCGGTGCCAAGCTTTTCCGCATGGATGGCGCCCCCTTCACAGGCACGTCCGTAATTAAGGATTCCGCCGGAAATACGGTAAAGGAAATCTCCATAGTCAACGGTAAGCGAAACGGGTATGAAATCTGGTACAAGGAAGGGAAGCCCATTCAGGAAACCTGCTACAAGGACGACATCAAGGAGGGAAAAAGCTTTGTCTACTCCCTCAATGACTTTACCCTGTACCAGGAAATCATTTACAAAAACGGCAAAAAGCACGGACTGTACAAGGAGTTCAACCCCGCCGGCAAGGTCGTGACGGAATGTCAGTACAAGGACGGGAAGCGCGACGGTGCCTACCAAACCTACCACGACAGCGGAAAGTCCCGTATCCAGGGGCACTACACCACCGGCAAAAAAAGCGGCAAGTGGACTTATTATAAAAAGGACGGATCCGTCCAGCGGGAAAAGCAGTACTGATCCCATTTAAGGCCCGAAACCGGAATCAAACCTTCAAAATTAAGCGCCGAATTTTAAGCCTTATTCAAGGCGCGCCCTTGGGTACATAGCGAAAAATATCTGCCCAGGGGCGCACCCAACTTTGTCGCCTGCGGGCCCCGCCATAAACCTTTCGCCTTCCCTTTGAAATCGGATATAACTGCAGGCAACGGACACGCCTCAACGCCCATTGACAATTCTGAACCTTCTCTTCCAACCGGTTGGATAAGTGGGCGTTGCTGGATCTCAATTCGTGCAATATTGCCTGGATTTTTTTCATATCTTGAGAGGTGTGACTATAGGGAAAAAAGACCACTTGTTTCAATTCAATACTGCTTTTGAAGAGGTTATTCCCGACGTTTCAAGGGACCGGAGGGGAACCGGAAAATTTTTGTTTTAATGTAGATGTAGTGGCGGAGCATTTCACTTGCAAAACTATTTGATGAAATTGACACTAATGGCCATTAGTGTTAATTTTTTTTTAAATATAAAAGGATTGAACCATGCAGAATGCAATAGAAATAAAGCACCTCACCAGAGAAGAAAAACTCAGGATGGTGGATGCTTTGTGGGCGGATTTATTATCAGAGGAAGAGCTGCTCGAATCGCCGACCTGGCATAAAAAGGCCCTTCAGGAAACAGAAAAGCGTCTTGCAGAAGGTAAAGAGAGAATTGTAGATTGGCATACTGCCAAAAAAGAACTACGGAAACACTTTGAATGAAAATTGAGATTCTCTCTTCAGCCATGTCAGGCCTTGCAGAAGGTCGACAATTCTATGAGGAACAAAGCGACGGGCTGGGAGAATACTTTTTTGATTCTTTGTTCTCAGATATCGATTCTCTAACGCTCTACGCCGGTATTCATCCAATATTCTATGGTTGCCACCGGATGCTTTCAAAAAGATTTCCATACGCTACAAACTGAAAGAAAAATCCGTCGCCACTGTATGGCGGGTGCTCGATTTAAGAAGAGATCCACAGAGAATCAAAGGGGCTTTAGAAAATTTGTAGTGTATCGTGTGGGGCCCCACGTGAATGTATTACGAAGCCCAGCCTAAAAAATTCAAAAGGGTGTATGACAACCTGGGTTAGGCAATATTTTTACCTGGAATTACCTTCAAATTGATGAAATGTGTGGGGAATAGTGTGGGGAACCCAAGTCCCCAGAAACTAAAAAGGCCCCCAGCAAAACGCTGAGAGCCTTGATACTCTAAGTGGTGATCCCACGGGGAATCGAACCCCGGTTTCCGGCGTGAGAGGCCAGCGTCCTAACCGCTAGACGATGGGACCACATCAATTGAACGCTAACTTTTATAATGAAACCGTATAAAAGTCAATTGGAATTACGGGGTAAATGTTTTCTTTTTTCCTTTTTTGGCACCCAGGGCAAAATAGAGGAGCCATCCGATGACCGGAATAATGGCCACCAGGTGCCAGACAAACTTGTCTTTTACCGTGGGGAAATCCTTTTTGATGATGTCTATGAGGGCGGCCATGGTCAGGATAAACGATAGCCCGACGGCAATGAGGATGTATAATAATGTATCTTCCATTGGTTCTGCTGTGTTTCCTTGTTTATTTTAATTTGTCGGAAATTTTCAGAAGGGCGTCCACATAGTAATTGCTGTGGTTGTATCTGAAAAGGACCTTGTGTTGCTGCTGGCGGCTGATGCCCGGTTTCCAGCCGTGGTGTCTTAAAAAATTGGCCACGGAAAAAATGGCATCGTTATGGTCGAAGAGGTCCACCCGGCCGTCGGCATTGCCGTCCCTGGCCAGGGTCAGGGCGTTTGAGGGCATGAATTGGGAGATGCCCATGGCACCGGCGTAAGAGCCCTTGATGGCGGCCGGGTCAATGCCTTCCCGATCGGCGTAGCGGATCAGGGCCTTAAGTTCCTCATAGCCCCATTGGGTCCGTTTCTCCACTTTTTTATCAAAGGTTGCCCGTTTGGGCTTTTTCTTATCCGGTATGGCGGCCCATACTTTTTCCTGGAGGGGTCTATCCGTGAGGGCGGCCATGGTGGACAGGGTGTTGATCACCGTCCGTTTGCCCAGGTAGGTTCCCAGCCGGGTCTCCACCAGGATGATGGCTGTGATGATGGTTTTGTCCACCCCCAATGCATTTTCCACATTATCCAGGGCTTCTTTGTGCCGGGCCATGTATTTTTTGGCCTTGGCAATGGATTTGGACGAAGAAAATTGGTCGTAGTTCAGGCTGGACTCTGAATGAATGAAAAATAGCGAGACCCCGTCGGGGGTGAAAAAAACATTCTCTTTGGAAAACAGGGCCTGGATTTTGTCCGCGTCAAATCCGTCTTTTATCAGCCGCTGTGCCAGGGGGGCCAACAGGTTCTCTTTAGCCGGGGCGGCAGCCCGGACATCTGGCGGTATGGAAGACGCGCATAAAAAGAAAAGCATTCCCAGGGCAGTTACGACAGGCAGGTTGAGTTTTTTCATATTCAAGGTGTCTGATCCCTTACTGGTTTAAAGCGTTTCAGTCCTGTTCCGGCAATTATTCCAGTCTGTTTATATAGCTTATTTTGTTTTTGAATGCATTAAAAAAAATGAAAGGGGATGCAGGGAGGCGGGAAGGCCCGGAAACAAAGCGTTTCCGGGCCTTAGGTGTTTCCTCAGCAGGCGCTTAGGAATTAGATGTCATAGTACAGGTAGAACTCATGGGGATGGGGACGGCTGATGACCGGTTTGACTTCATTTTCCATTTTGTAGTCAATCCAGTAGTCAATGACGTCCTTGGTGAATACGTCGCCCTTGAGCAGGAAGTCGTGGTCTGCGGCCAGGGCGTCCAGTGCTTCTTCCAGGGAACCCGGTGCAGATTTGATTTCTGCCAGTTCCTCGGGGGGCAGGTCATAGATGTTTTTGTCCATGGGATCGCCGGGATCAATTTTGTTCTGGATGCCATCCATCATGGCCATGGCGATGGCGGAGAAAGCCATGTAGCCGTTGGCAGAGGGATCCGGTGTTCTGAATTCGATCCGTTTGGCTTTGGGAGAGCCGGAGTACATGGGCAGACGGATGGCGGCGGAGCGGTTCCGGCTGGAGTAGGCCAGTTTGATGGGCGCTTCAAATCCCGGCACCAGACGCTTGTAGGAGTTAGTGGTGGGGTTGGTGATGGCACAAAGCGCCTTGCAGTGTTTCATGATGCCGCCGATGGCCCAGAGGGCGTTATCGGAAAGGCCTGCATATTTATTGCCGGCAAAGGTGGGTTCGCCGTCTTTCCAAAAGCTCATGTGGGTGTGCATGCCGGTACCGTTGTCGCCGTACAGGGGTTTGGGCATGAAAGTGACGGTGTGGCCGTATTTGGCAGCCACGTTTCTGAGGACATATTTGAACCAGGCCAGCTTGTCACCCATTTTGAGCAGGGAGTCGAAGCGCAGGTCGATTTCAGACTGTCCGGCCGAGGCGACCTCGTGGTGCTGGCATTCCATTTCAATACCCAGTTCTTCCAGGGTGAGCATCATTTCGGTTCTCATGTCCTGGTACTGATCTGTCGGCGGAAGGGGGAAATAGCCGTGTTTGGGTTTGATTTTGTAGCCCAGGTTGGGTTCGGAGCCGTCGCCGGTGTTCCAATGGGCTTCCGGAGAGTCAATTTCAAAAAAGGATGCCTGGGGATCAGAGGCGTAACGGATGTTGGAGAAGATAAAGAATTCAGGCTCGGGTCCAACAAAAATAGTGTCGCCCAGGCCGGTGCTCTTGATATACGCTTCGGTTCTTTTGGCGATGCCCCTGGGGTCGCGGCTGTAGGATTCCTGGGTGATGGGGTCGTGGATATTACCGATGATGGCCAGGGTCGGGACCTTGAAAAATGGATCGATTTTGGCGGTCTCCGGTTCGGGGATAACGATCATGTCGGAGTTGTCGATGTTCTGCCATGCCCGCATGGAAGATCCGTCAAAGCCGAAACCGTCTTCAAATGCAGATTCTGAGAGTTCGGAAATGGGCACTGAAAAATGCTGCCAGGTTCCGATGAAATCCATGTACCGGATATCGACTACTTTTACATCGTTTTCCTTTGCCATTGCGATTACGTCTTTAGGTGTCATGTTGATTCCCTTTCTTTGGTTTTGTGGTTTTTGTTTGCCTGTTTATTATTAGGGTTAAAACTGATTTAAATGGCTTCGTCGCCGCTCTCTCCGGTTCTGACGCGGATGGCCTGTTCAACCGGCAGCACAAATATTTTACCGTCACCGATTTTGCCGCTGTTGGCCGCGTTGCGGATGGTGGTTACGGCTTCATCCAGCCGTTCGTCATTGACAACGATTTCCAGTTTGATTTTTGGAACGAAATCCACGACATATTCCGCGCCCCTGTAGATTTCTTTGTGGCCTTTCTGCCGGCCGTAACCATTGACTTCCGTCACGGTCATGCCGTAGATGCCTATTTCGCTTAAGGCCTCTTTGACGTCGTCCAGTTTAAAGGGTTTGATAATTGCCTCAATTTTTCTCATTTACAACCTCCTTTGATGCGACTTTGGGAAGACAATTGATGGTGGATGTTTTTATCTGTTCTAATTTTTCCTGGGATTCGATTTTACGGTCTCCGTCCAGGTCCTTGACGTAGAAAATATCGATGACCTGGTCTATTTTAGTTGCCACCATGGCCACGTTGACGTTGAGCCCGCTCCGGTACAGGGTGTTGGTTACGGCAAAAAGCAGGCCGGGGAAATCATAGGTGAGCACCTCAATGATGGTAAAAAAACTGGAGGTTTCATTGTCTATGCGGACCTGGTTGGGCTCCGGCTGCCGCCCCGATGCAATGGTGATCTCGGACGGAATTTTGTCCAATGCCTTGTCCAGGTAGTGGTCGTCTTCCAGGGCCTGGTTCAGGTCTCGTTCGGCTTTTTCCCATTTTTCCTTTTCAAAAAGCCGGTCCTTGGGCGGGCGGACATTGAATACGTCCAGGATGTGGCTGTCCCCCAGGGAATAGGCCTGGGACGCTGCGATATCAATATTGTTGCGGAAGAATACGCCGGCGATCTTGGAGTAAAACCCGGGTTTGTCCTTGCCGCAGATGGAAACGGTACGCATATCCGAGCCGTTGTCCTTGGTGATCTGCCAGATGAATTCCCGGTCCCCCAGGTTCCGGTATAGATTGATGTGCTCTACGATGTTGCGGGCGGGTACGTATAGCAGATATCTTCTGGCCATGGCCGAAAGCTGCCGGTTGACTTCCTCCTCCCGCCAGCTTTCCCGGAGTAGGGTGAGGACGTCTTTTTTCTTTGTTTCAATGAGGCGGCTGCTCTTTTTGGAGACCAGTTCCCCGGTTTTGAGTATCCCCATGGTTTTGAGGAAAAGGTCTTTGAGCAACTGCTCGGTCCAGTCGTTCCAGGCTTTCGGGCCGGTGGCCTGGGAATCGGCCACGGTGAGCAAAAAGAGCATGCGCAGCAGTCTGATTTTCCCCACTTTGCCCGCAGTGTAAACCGCCGTCTCTTCATCAAAAATATCCCTCCGGGTGGCGGTTTTGGCCAGAAGGAGGTGGTGCCTGATGAGAAAAAGGATATCTTCTTTTTCCGTATCATTGAACCCCAGTCGGTCAATGATGGGGGTGGCAATACGGGCACCCCGCCTGGAATGTTCCTTGGCCGGGTCGGCCTTTCCGATATCGTGAAGGAGTCCGGCCACCAGCAGGACATTTTTATTCCGGATATCCTTGTATACCCCGGCATAAAGGTTGCTCATCATGGACGTGTCCGGGCTTTTAAAACTGTTGATGATCTGGACGCAGCGGATGGAATGCTTGTCCACCGGGAAAAGGTGGTAGTGGTTGTACTGGATTTTGTCCACCAGTGGGGAGAACTCCGGGATGAACCGCTGGAGGATGCCCGTGGACAGCATGACGTTCAGTACGTTGAATTTCCAGAAGGAGAGGGATAAGATCCGCTTGAATATTTTTATGCAGGCCGGATCCCGCCTCATTTTTTTATCCACCAGATGCCTGAACTCCGAAGCCACCCGCCTGGCCTCAATGGAGAGCGGGGTTTTGGTCCGTCCGCTTTCAAGGAATATTTTGAGCAGCAGATCCGGTTCCTGGAGAATGACCACGGTGTTGGCAAAAAAGAGGCGGCGTTTTTTGATCACCAGGCCGTTGGTGCCGGCCGGTTTGGGGGCGGCGCTCTCTTTTTTGATCCGGCAGGATGAGGCAATGTCCTCAAAGGTGATCTGGAAGATTTGCTTGAGGAATTCCATTTTTTCGTGGAGTTCTCCAAGGAAAATTTCCACCTCGGGGCGACCGGTTGTGTTGGTGTAATTCAGGAACCCTGCAACCTCGGGCTGTAATTCAAAATGCAGGGTATCGTTTTTCCGGCGGGAAATGTAGTGAAGCCGGTTACGTATGTTCCAGATATAGGCCAGTGATTCTTCCAGGCTGGTATATTCAAAATGGGAAAGAAACCCGTAGTACTCGAGGTCCCGCCTGGATTTAATGTCGGATTTGATTTTGGCGTACCAGAGCAGGGTGTGGTAATCCCTCAGCCCGCCGAATCCGGATTTCAGGTCAGGTGCCACAAGATAGGTGGAGTCGCCGAAGTCTTCCAGGCGTTTCTCTCCGTTTTCATATAAGTAATTCAGGGCGTCCTTTAGGTGTTTGCCGGCCAGTTGCTGCCTGAATTTTTCCATGAATGCGGAGTAAACCAGGGAGGCCCCGCAGATAAACCGGGCATCCAGTACCGTGGTCAGGATATCGAAGCGTTCAAAGGACATTTTAATGCACTCATCAATATTCCTGACTGCGTATCCCACTTCGAACCGGGCGTCCCACAGGGGATAGAGCAGTTCCTGAACAAAGGCTTCCACATCCGGGGGGACGGTCTTGTCAAAGAGGATGAGCAGGTCGATATCCGAATGGATGCATTGTTCCTTTCTGCCGTATCCCCCCAGGGCAATGACGGCAAAAGGATCTCCTGAAATGACCATTTTACGGGCGGCAATGCTCTTTTCAAATACAGAAAGAAAGTATTCATCAAGGCAGCCGGTTAACCGTTCAAGGAAGTTTTCGGCATTGCCCGCCAGAAACTCTTTGATCAGGTTTTCTTTTTGTTCGATTAACCGGTTGGCTTCCCTGCTTTCCATATGCTGAATTCAGTCCCTGTTATGTTTTGAGCGGCGTTTCTGCCCCTCGCGTTAAATCTTCGGAGCCGATATACTGCAATGGCTGTGCCACCCCTTTGATGTCAAGGGTTTTGCCGGGATGGCAAAATGGAGCTATGCTGCACATATGGAAATTCGAAATTTTAATTACAAAAATGTCTGTTTTATGATTTTTATACTTACATTTTTGTAATTAAAATTTTATGGGGAATTTATTGGTAAAATTTCAGCAGAGGATTGCGGAGAGGAAAATAAAACAGCCGGACAATTTACTTGCCCGGCTGGATAAATTCTGGACCCGGCGGCCCGGAAATTGAGAACAAATCTGAAAATTAATCTTTTTCGATTTTTTCCGGTTCGTCCTTTTTGTCTTCAATGGGTTCTTTTGTGGCTTTCTTAAAGTTTTTAATGCCTTTGCCCAGCCCGGCTCCGATTTCCGGCAGTTTCCCTGCACCGAAAATGATGAGGATGATAACAAGGATAATTATCAGTTCAGGCATTCCGATTCCACCAATCATAATATGCTCCTAAATTTATTGCATGGCGTTAAACTCAAATAAATCAAGATAGTTTACTTAGCATGTCATCCCGGGGGTGTCAATCTCTAAGAAGTTCAGGTATATCGGAATAAAAATACGTTTTTGTAATTTAAATTCAGTAGCCCTGGAAATGAGCCTTATAGAATACTCGCCATTGCCGGTCAGGAATAATATTTTAGAGTTGACTATAAAAACCCGGCCTGTTAACCAGAACAGTGTTCATCAGTATTATAAACCCGAAACAGATTGACGGAGACTTCCATGACAAAAAATCCAGACGCCCAGTTCCAGGGGGCACAACGATATGTACTGGACCCGGAGCTGGCTTCCATTGTCAATATATCCATGAAGCTGGAAATGCCCCTGCTGCTCAAGGGGGAGCCCGGAACCGGCAAAACCATGCTGGCCCATGCTATCGCCGATACCCTGGATATGCCACTGATCATCCTCAATGTGAAATCCAGCATGAAACTGGTGGAGGCGCTCTACCAGTACGACACCCTGACCCGGCTCAATGATTCCAGGTTCGGGGACTCCTCCAGAAACGTGAGCAATATTGAGGAATATATTAAAATGGGTAAGATCGGCCAGGCCTTTTGTGCTGACCGGCGGGCCGTCCTGCTCATTGATGAGATCGACAAGGCCGACACCGATTTCCAGGATGATATGCTGGACGTGCTGGACCAGATGCAGTTTGATATTATTGAAACCGACCGCACCGTTTCCGCCGTTAACCGGCCTGTGATCATCATCACCTCCAATGCCAAAAAAGACCTGTCAGACCCATTCCTGGGCCGGTGCAACTTCCATCACATCGCCTTCCCCGAGCCCAAAATGATGCGCAAGATTATCCGGGTCCATTTCCCGGACATCGACAGCAAACTGGCAGAGAATGCCATTTCTGCCTTTTATTCCCTGCGTGAGATCGACGGCATTGAAAAAAAACCGGCCACCCGGGAACTGATCAATTGGATTCGGGCCCTGAACGCCGATTCTGATTTCCATGCCAAGGACCTGGTCAAAGGCAGCATGCCCTTTTTGGGCGTATTGTTCAAAAAAAGCCCTGATTATGAGCGGGCAAAGAATATGACGGCCCGGCGGAAACTTTTTTAAGGGCGGTTCCCTATGTTTCTCAAGTTTTTTTATACTTTAAAGGATGTGGGAATTCCCGTATCGCCCACCTCTTTTCTCACCCTGCAAAAGGCCCTGCACCAGGGGCTGATCAACAGTCTGGATGAGTTCTACACCTGCGCCCGTTCCATTTTGGTGAAAAGCGAGCGGTATTTCGACCTATACGACCAGGTCTTTGCTCACCATTTTGACGGGGTGCCCCTGCCCGAGGATGCCGGTTTTGAGATTGATGACATGGCCCGTGCCATGCTGGACGAATGGCTGAAGAATCCCAAGACCATGGCCGATGCCCTGGGTGTTGACCAGGAAAAACTCAACAAGATGTCCCCGGACGAACTCATTGAGTATTTTAAAAAGCGGCTCAAGGACCAGGACGGCCGCCACGACGGGGGCGGCAAATGGATCGGCACCGGGGGGTATTCTCCTGTGGGACATTCCGGATACCACCCCGGGGGAATGCGGGTGGGGGGCGAGTCCAGGAATAAATCCGCCGTCAAGGTGGCCAACGAACGCCGGTACAAGGATTATTCCACCCACGGGCCCCTGACCCAGGCCAATATCGGGGAGGCCCTCAAGCGGCTGCGCAATATGATCCCGGCCGGCCCCAGGGACCAGATCAATGTGGACGAAACCATCCGGGAGACCATGCGCAACGGCGGGGAGATTGAACTGGTATTCGACCGGGCCATGAAGGACCGGCTGAAAGTGATTCTGGCCATTGACAACGGCGGCTGGTCAATGGACCCTTACATCCAGGTGGTCCAGACCCTGTTTGACTATGCCCGGGCCCAGTTCAAAGAGGTGAAGACCTATTTTTTCCATAACACCATTTACGACTACCTCTGGGAGGATTCATCCCGGTATAAAAAGCCCAAAAAAATCATGGACTTTTCACGGCTGGACCCGGAAACCAGGCTCATTGTGGTGGGGGATGCCAGCATGGCGCCTTACGAGCTCATGGCCCATGACGGCTCCATTCACATCAGCGAGCGCAGCGGGCGGCCCAGTATTGAACAGCTGAAATTTCTCACCGATACATTTTCCCATTCGGTCTGGCTCAACCCGGTCTCCGAATCCATGTGGGGGTATACCCACACCATCCTGACCATCTCCAAGATTTTTTCCATGTACGAGCTTTCCCTGGACGGCCTTGAAAAGGCCGTGACCAAACTTATGGAAAAGGGGTAGGGCAGGCGGCGGGAAGGGTTAATCCGAGCCCAGGGTGATATTATAAAGTCTTAAAGTGTTCTTGAACACCGCCCGGGCCAGGTGGTCCGGATCCGCCCCACGCACCTGGGCCAGCCGTTCCATCACGGAACCGACAAAGGCAGGTTCGTTGCGCCGGAATTTATTCTTCTGGGGTTTGGGCGTGAGATAGGGGGCGTCGGTTTCAATGAGCAGCCGGTCCTCGGGAATCAGGGGGGCGATCTGTCTTAGGTATTCCCCCCGCTGGAGGATGGTGAGGATGCCGGTGATGCCGATGTAATATCCCAGATCCAGATACTTGAACATCTCTTCCTTTGTGCCGGAAAAGCAGTGGACCACCCCTTTCCGGGATGCAGGGCCGTCGGATTTGAGGATTTCGTAAAACCTCCCCTTGGAGTCCCTCTCATGGAAGATCATGGGCAGGTCCAGTTCGCCGGCCATGGCCAGCTGGGCCGAAAAGCAGGCTTCCTGGTCCTCTGTGGGGGAGAACATGCGGTTAAAGTCCAAACCGGTTTCCCCCCAGGCCCTGACGCAGGGGTTTTCAAGGGCCATGGCCCGCAGTTCCTCCAGCACGGTGGCCGAGCACTGGATGGCGTCGTGGGGATGGACGCCCACGGAGGTAAATACGTTGTCGAACCGCCCTGCAATTTCAATGGCTTTGCAGGAGGTCGCCCGGTCAATGCCCACCACCATCATTGCCCGGACTCCGGCATCCCGGGCCCGGTCCATTACATCGTGAAGATCGGCATCATAGCTCTTATCGTCAATGTGGCAGTGGGAATCAAAAAGCATCATTGGTTTTCCTAAAGGGTCTTTCGGCCTCTTCCAAAGTATATACATAAAAAGCCTTCACTGAGGTTGGAAGAAGCCGGTTTACGGGTTCAGTGAAGGCTTTGTGTAAGAAAAACTGTTTGCAGCACTCCTTGACACAAGCGGTTTATATCAGTAAATTCAATTTCAGTCAATTATTCATGGGTCTTTAAGGGGATGGAGCAGCTTAGGAGTGTATGAACGCGGACGGCGGTAAAGCCAATATTATCAGACTGTTTAATGTGTGCAAACGGTACGGCGGCAAGATGGCGCTGGATGACATCACCCTGGATATTGAGCCCGGCGAATTCATCATCGTCTCAGGCCCCTCGGGTGCGGGGAAGTCGACCCTGCTCAAGGTGCTCTATCTGGCAGAGCGGGTATCCGAAGGCCAGATCCTCATCGACGGGATGAACCTGGCCCGGATTTCAGCTTCCAAGCTGCCTTTTCTGCGGCGCCGTTTCGGCATGGTGTTCCAGGATTTCAAGCTTATCCCCAACAGGACCGTATTTGAAAACGTGGCCCTGGTTCTCAAGGTGGCCGGGGAGAAACCCGCCTATATACGAAAAAAGGTGATGCATGTACTCCGGGTGACGGGCATGGAGAAAAAGGCCAACCACCTTCCGCCCACCCTCTCCGGCGGTGAACAGCAGCGGGTGGCTGTGGCCCGTGCCGTGGTCGGGGAACCGGCCATCATCCTGGCCGACGAACCCACGGGCAGCCTGGATAAGGAATCCGCCCGCAGGGTGCTGGATCTGCTGCTGGATTACCATAAAAAAGGGGCCACCATCCTTATCGCCAGCCATAACCTGGGTCTCATCGAAAGCTCTGTACGGGGCCGGAATATCGCCCTTGAGGACGGCAAACTCAAAGGGATTTCCACCATGCTCTACTAAACAAAGAAGACTGAACCATGATTCGATTTTTAAAAAAAGCCTATGCAGATATCCGGTCCAACCGGTTTTTAAACCTGATCACCGTGATGACCATTGCTCTTTCAATCCTTCTGGTTTCAGTGTTCATGCTTTTTTTTGAAAATGCCAGCCGGGTGCTTGAGTCCTGGAATCAGGGGGGGCGGGCCATGGTTTATCTGAGTGGGGAGTTTCAGCCCCCCATGCTGCCCGGTCTCAGGGAGCGGCTCAATGCCATTGGCGGTATTCAGGAGGTCCACTTTATCCACAGAGATAAGGCCCTGGCGCGGCTCCAAAAGGAAATGGGGTCCAAAACCGAGTTTTTGTCCAGCCTGAAGACCAACCCCCTTCCCCATGCCCTGGAAATCACCATGGTATCCTATTCCAGTTTCGAAGAGGTCAAGGCGCTGGCGGACCGGATTGAAAGCATTGATCTGGTGGATTCCGTTGAATACGGCCAGGGGTGGCTGGGGCGGTTTCTGAGATTATTCAACCTTTTCAAGATGACGGGCTATGCCATGTGCAGCCTTTTTTTGCTGATCGCCCTTTTCATAACGGCCAATACGGTGCGCCTGGCCTTTTATGCCAGAAAAACAGAAGTTGAAATAATGCGGCTGGTGGGGGCCACCGAAGGGTTCATCAAAACCCCGTTTTACGTTGAGGGGGTGTTCCAGGGGTTCCTGGGCGGCCTGCTGGGCATGGGGCTCCTGCTGGCAGGGTTTCTCACTCTTTCATCGGGCATCACCCGGAACCTGGGCTCCTATGTCTACATGGACATCAGGTTCCTTTCCTGGCAGGCCATGGCCGTGATCCTTTTTTCAAGTACATTTTTAGGTTGGTTTGGATGCTTTTTATCCCTGAAGCAAATTTTAAAATAGGCAAACCGTTTCTCTGTGCGTGGCTTTTAGCATGGCTTGCACTGGTCCCGGCAGCAGCGTCGGGGGCGGAGGTCCTGTATCAGGGAACGGTCACCGCCCATAAGCTGAATATCAGGGAACGGCCGGCCAGGGGCAGTGCCGTGGTCCTGGTGCTTGACAAGGGAGAGGAAGTGGAGGTGCTGGAAGCCAGAGGCGGCATCGGCGGCTGGCTTCTGGTCCGTTACCACGGAGAAGAGGGATATGTGCGCAACCGGCCTCAGTATATTGCTCTGGTACAATCTGAACCGGCCCAGGCGGCACCCAGGACCGTCACGGCAAAAGTTCTCAAACCCAAACCCCCAAAGGACGCGCCCCATTCTGAAGAGATAAAGGCAAAGCCCGCCGATCCGGCCCCGGAAGCGGCCAGGGCCAGGAAAAAGGCCATAAAACAGCAGATAGAGGAGGAGGCCCGGAAGGTGGCCTCTTTTTCCGAAAAAGAGGTGGAGATTCTGGACGGGCTCAATGCCATTGATTTTGCCCTGAACCAGGCACGGGTGCGGTCGGTTGACCTGAGGCGGGAGACCCGGGCCCTGACCCTTGAGATTGACCGGATACAGGGGAGCCTCAGCACATTGGCCAAAGCCATGGATAAGAACCAGGCCTATGCCGGCCGCAGGCTCAATGCCCTGTACCGCATGCATATGATGGGCAGCCTGGAGATGGCAGGCCCTCCTGCCTCCCTATTTGATTTTTTTATCAAGCAGAAGTCCCTTAAAAAGGTGGTGGCTTCTGATTTCTCCCTTCTGGAGAAGCAGGCCGGCGACCTGAGGGAACTGGGCCGGCTGGAAGATGATTTGAGCCGCCAGATCGCATCGCGAACGGCATTGGAGGAGGAACTGGCCCTGCAGATCCGCATCCGGGAAAAAGAGTCCAGAAAGAAATCCGCCATCCTCCAGGAAATCCGCCAAAAGAAGAAATTGTCCCAGGCTGCCATTGCATCATTGAAATCCTCGGCCAAAGCACTTGACCAGGCCCTGGACCGGATGGGGATGCGGGGAAGCCCGGCCCTGGATAATACCTCATTTGTCCGGCAGAAGGGGCGTCTGGCCGCACCGGTGCCGGGCAAAATCGTTTCCCGTTACGGCAAGGCAAGGAAAGGGGATTACAATTCCTTCACTTTTCAAAGCGGAATTGATATAAGGGTGGAACGGGGAGAGCCCGTACGCTCGGTGTTCAAAGGGGAAGTCATGTTTGCCCGGTGGCTCAAGGGGTACGGCAACCTGGTCATTATCAACCACGGAGACAATTACTATACCCTGTATGCCCATGTGGAAGAGGTGTTTAAGAAAAAAGGAGAATCGGTGGGCACGGGAGAAGTGATTGCAACGGCTGGAGACACCGGTTCCATTAAAGGTCTCTGCCTCCATTTTGAAGTCCGCCACCACGGCAAGCCGGTCAATCCCATGACCTGGCTGAAAAAAGGAGCCTGACAGATGAAAGATGATTATTTTCCGATGATGGGGCGTTGCGCCCTGGCCCTGCTGGTGACGGTCCTGCTGTGGGCCGGACAGGTATCGCCAGTGCGGGCGGCCGGGGATACGACCTATAAATCCCTGAAACTCTTTGCCGATGTCCTGGAAGAGATTGAGAAAAATTATGTGGATGAAGTGGATGCCGAAGAGTTGATCCACAATGCCATCCGGGGGATGGTGGGGAATCTGGATCCCCATTCCTCCTTTATGCCCCCCGAGGCTTTCGGGGATCTCCAGGACGATACCAAGGGAAAGTTTTCCGGCATCGGCATCGTCATCACCATGAAGGACGGCATTCTCACCGTGGTTTCCCCCATTGAGGGGACGCCGGCCTACAAGGCCGGCATCGTCGCCGGTGATATCATTATAAAAATCGACGAAGAATCCACCAAGGACATGGCCCTGTGGGAAGCGGTGAGCAAGATGAGGGGGCCCAGGCACAAAGAGGTGTTAATCACGGTAATCCGGGACGGAGAGGCCGCTCCCCTGGAATTCAAGCTGAAACGGGATCTCATCCCCATGACCAGCGTCAGATCTGCCATGCTTGCCCCTGGATACGGCTACCTGAGAATTACCAATTTCAGAATGAATACCCTTGAGGATGTTGAAAAGCATCTTGGAACCCTTGAAAAAGAGGCGCCCGGTCTCAAGGGACTGATCATTGACCTCAGGGACAATCCCGGAGGCCTGCTTGACCAGGCCATCAAGATTTCCGATCTTTTCCTGGAAAAGGGACTCATCGTCTCCATCAAGGGGCGGCTTAAGAAAAACACCCAGGAATTCAAGGCCTACCCCAATGAAACCGAGCGAAATTACCCGATAGTAATACTCATCAACGGCGGTTCCGCCTCGGCTTCTGAAATCGTGGCCGGCGCCCTGCAGGACCATTCCCGGGCCCTGATTCTGGGGACGCCGTCATTCGGCAAGGGCTCGGTGCAGACCGTTCGCCCCCTGAAAGACGGCTTCGGGATCAAGTATACCATTGCCAGGTATTACACCCCCTCGGGCCGGTCCATTCAGGCCAAGGGAATTCTGCCGGATATTGAGGCGGCCTCGGGTACCGTGATAAAAAAAGATCCAAAAAGGTCTGCTTTTGAACGGATGATGAAGGAAAAAAATCTGAAAAACAGCCTGAAACCCGAAGGCCCTGCAGATAAAGAAGAGAAAAAACAGACCAAAACTCCCAAAGACCTTGAGGTGGATAAGCTGAATAAAGACGCCCAGGTGAAACGGGCCCTTGATATTCTCATCAGCTACGGAATCTTCAGTAAAGTAAATGGCAGTTAAAAAGAAGACCGGGGGGCGGACCAAACCGGCCGCCTCCAAGGCCCCGGCCAAAAAACGGCGGCCGGCAGTAAAAAAAGCGTCACCCCCAAGGAAAACCAGGAAAAAAACCGCCAAACCAGCGGCCCGGTCCGGCCTGATCCATGAGCTGAAAAAGATCGGGCTGGGCATTGCCATCCTGCTGGCCATCTGCATGACCACGGCCATGATTGCGGATATCCTTCTTAAATCCGGCAGTCCCGTCGATCCCGGACCTGGGGCGGTGAAGGTGTCCTCCTCCCCTGGCCACCGGGAGACTGTCGTGCCGCCGGAGGTGAAGAAAAGGGCGGTGACCGTCACCAAGCCTGTCCACGACTCCCCAAAGCTCATCACAAAGACCCCGGGGCTCATGAAGAAAACCGACCAGTCCAGCATCGTTTATGAGGTCTTTGAAGGTGTCGCGCCGGAACATACGCGGAAAAGGCCGGTGGGGCCGGCCGCCGGGGACAAAACTCCGAAAATTGCCATCATCATTGACGATATCGGTTATGACAAGCAACTGGCCATGGCGCTGTTCGAAGTGGATCCGGATATCACCTTTTCCGTGCTTCCCTTTTCTCCCTTCGGCAAGACCATTGCCGGCAGGCTTGCTGCCAGAGGGGCGGAGATCATGCTTCACCTGCCCATGGAACCCACCCAGTACCCCAGGGTGAATCCCGGCCCCGGTGCGCTTCTGGCCTCCATGTCGCCGGATGCTCTTCTGGCGCAGCTTCGCAAGGACCTGGATGCGGTTCCCGGTGTCAAGGGGGTAAACAATCACATGGGCTCCAGGCTCACCGCCCTTTCCGACAAAATGAACCAGGTGTTCACGGTGCTTAAAAAAGAGGATTTGTTTTTTATTGACTCCAAAACCGCCCCTGATTCAAAGGGAGAGGCTTCGGCCCGATTGTTTCGGCTGAAATTTTCCCACAGGGACATCTTTCTGGATAATTACCAGAAGATCGATTACATCTCCGGCCAGTTCCGCAAATTGCTCCGCCGGGCTGAAAAAAGCGGCCATGCCATCGGCATCGGCCACCCCTACCAGGCCACCCTGGATACCCTCAGAATCGAGCTACCCAAACTCAAGGGCCGCATCCAAGTGGTTCCGGCAAGCCGGCTTGTTGCAATTCCCGGTTGATTTATCTTTGTACCTGTTGATGCCCCCTGCGATGACAACCGTGGCGGCAAAGGGGGCGCTTATAATGTTGGCGGCAGTCCAAGCGGATTTTCCTGCCCCGTATCCGTTGATTCCGTTTCCCTGACCGCCTTCCAATAATACTTTTTTATCAGATTTTTTTTCCGCAACTCCCCTATCATGTTTGATAGTTTGGGCACCAGCTCCATGTGCTTTTTATGCAGATAGCAGTGAATGGTTACTTTTGCCATCTCCCCGGCTTTTTTTATACCGGCGTCTTGAAATTCATCTGTTTGCAGCCAATGCCTCACAGCGGCTTCCCCATCCACATATACATCGATACGCCTCTTGATCAACATTCTCAGGCCAAGGTATGTATTGGTGACAGGAGACAGATTATCTCCGTTTATCAGCCGTGGCAAAACAGCTTCCGTTCCTGTGATGCCAAGCCTGTAACCGACGACTATATGGTCAATGCTTTTTAAACTCTTCCATCCGTCCAGTTGAATGGAAGGATTAAGGGTGAAAGCGGAAAATACATGCGAGGTGATTTTATTTTCAACCCTGATAAGATTCGGATTCAGCCCGCCGTAGGTCCGGATGCGCCCGGCTTCCCCATCCACGATCCCCTTGTTGGAGATAACACTGGCCCTTTTGGGGGGATAGTATTGGAGTTGAATATCCATGCCCAGCCGTTTCCCCAGTTCATTGTAAAGATAGGTGTACCACCGGAATGCCTGTGTCTCTTCCTTTTCTGTTACAGCTAAGACCAGCCCGCCTGCATCTGCCTCAGAAAAATCTGCCCATGGGAAAATAAATTGGGTGAGGATGCTAAATGAAATCAGAATATATAATGGGGTGTGCCTTTTCATTATATTTCTCTTTTATAAATTAAATCGGCGAATGGGCATTGTTTACGAAAAGCTTAATATGAAGGATTTTATCATCAATATTCCGTCCCTGGCAAGCGGTTTCCCGGCATGGCTTTTCCCGGCATGCCAAAGTGTGGGCTGCCTGTGCCCCCAATACCTTGGCGAGCTATAGGGTGACCAGGATGTCAGCCGCCATATCCGGATAATTATTTGTCCTTGCCATTCCGGCGAAAGTCAGGATACTCTCCAATCGGGTAGGATTGGACTGAATACTCTGAAATCGTCTTACTAACTGCAAGTCCAGGGATAAGCCATGCATGATATCAATTTTCTACATGAACACGAACTGGCGGAGCATGATTTTCTGGGATGCTGCAAAGACTGCCGGAACAGCCTGGCCATCATCAAGCCCCATATCATGGGCTTTGCCGGCAGGATAGAACAATATTCCCATGACATGCTCACGGCGCTTCCGCCGGATGAACTCTACCGGCTCTACCAGCTTCTGGATGACCTGGCGCATATGAACGCCGGCCCCCACCTGTCGGGGCTCATTCTGGAAGAGGCGGATATCCGGCAGACCCTCCCCCTGATCCGGTCCTATTACACCGCCTTTTTCAGTATCCATGAAGCCCGGCTGGCCCAGGAACTGATTCATCGCAAAGACCCCTGGGCCCATCTGGTTAATTTCCCTTTGTATCCCCGCTATGAAGCCCTGGTGAGAAACCAGATAGAGGCCATGCACATTTCATCCAAAAGCCGGTTTCTTTTCCTGGGAAGCGGACCGGTGCCCATGACCCTGATTCTCATGAGCCGGCTCTACGGCATCCGCTCCATGGGGCTTGACGCCAATCCGGAAACCGTGGAATTGTCCAGAAAAGTGGTCCGCCATCTGGGACTGCAAAAGGATATTGAAATCATCCAGGGGGATGAGTCCTGCCTGGACAGTTTAAACTGGGATATCATACTGGTGGCGGCCCTGGCCGAACCCAAAACCAGGATTTTCAACACACTAAGGAACATTCTGGATAAGCGGGGGCCGGCGGCACCGGTGATCTTCCGGACCTATACCGGCATGAGGGCCGTTCTTTACAAACCGGTCCAGCCCGAGGAGATCCGGGGGTTTAAAATCGTGAAGGCCGTTGCCCCTACGGGACGGGTGAACAACACCACGGTATTCATGCAGATTAATACCTAGGGCCGGGGCCTGGTGGTTTCAGCCGGAAGGCAGAGGAAGGATATGGCAGACCTGGAGTTGATCAAAACAGAGTTCATGGACATCTATGCCTCCCTTTCCGATATTTCGGTGGCCTCGCTTCTCCGCGGAGAGCAGGAGGAATTATATCCCTGTTTCAGGCAACTGGACCGGATGGCGGCAATGGATGTGGATGACCGGGAGGCCGAGAGCCTCAGAAACGACGGTGAACTTCAGCCGGCCATGGTGCATATTTCACGGATGAAGCGGGCAAACGGGCTGCGTATGGAGATCAACAATGCAAAGTCCATCATTGCTTCCCCGACCCCCTGGGAGGTCATCAAAGGGTTCGTCTATTATCCCAACTACCTGGCGTTGGCACGGATGGAATATGAGGGCGGTGGCCTCTCTGCCGGAGACCGGGTGGTGTTTCTCGGCAGTGGCCCTCTGCCCCTGACACTGATCTCTCTGTGCACCCTGTACGAAATTCAGGGGATCGGCATAGAACAATGTGACGAATACGCAAGCCTTTCGCGGCAGTTAATTTCAGCGCTTGGGCTGGCGGACCATATCCGAATCATCAAGGGGAACCATTTTTCCCTGCCCCTGCCGGAGGCGGCCAACCTGATCATGGTCGGTGCAGACGCGCTGCCCAAAGAGGAGATTTTTTCACACCTTGCCGCCCGGCTGGCCGACGGGGACAGACTCTCCTACCGCATTTATGAAAAAGGACTCAGGCGCCTGCTGGATGTTCAGTCTGATTTCAGGCTGCCCGGGGGACTCAGGGAATACAGGCGTATCCGCCCGAAGCCGCCGGTGAACAATACATCGGTTTTTGTGGTGAAAGCCGCCGGGCAGGTCGGAAAGGACAGATGATGATGCCGGAAAATATTCTCCGCGCCACCGCCCATATTCCCACCCCTTTTCTTCTCATTGAGGAAAAGGTCCTCCAGGCGAATATCCGGCGGATCCATTCCTATGCCCGTGCGCAGGGCTATGGGGTCCGGCCCCATGTTAAAACCCATAAATCCCTGTCCATTGCCCGGATGCAGAAGGCTGCCGGAGCCGCTGGTATTGCCGTTGCCAAAGCCGGGGAAGCCGAAAGGATGGCGGAAAAGGAAAGGTGCGACATCACCGTGGCCTACCCGGTTCTGGGGAGCCGGTGTGCGGAAAGGATGGCCGCGCTGGCTGAAATCCATACCCTGCGGGTGGCCGTTGATTCCGAGTATTTGATGACCCAATTGTCGGAGGCCGCCCTTGGCCGCCGCACCGAGATCGGTATCCATATTATTTTTGATGCCGGGCTCCACCGGTGCGGGGTTGCCGATGCGGGGCAGGTGCTGGCCCTGGCCCGCCATGCTGAAAACACCCCCGGGCTCCGATATGACGGCATCCAGATCTATCTGGGCCATCTGTACGGAAAGGCGGTTGACGATCCTAAAAGCTATGAAGGGATCAATGAATTATGGGACCCCGTGTATGGGGCCCTGTGCAATGCCGGCCTCCGGCCCAAGACTGTCTCCTCCGGTTCCACCCCCTCCCTTTTTAACACCCACAGGCTCCGCCATATCAATGAAATCCGGGTGGGGACGGCCTATTTGAACGACTATTTTGTGCTGAAATTCAACCATTGCCGGCCGGCGGACTGCGCCGCCCGCATTGTGGCCACGGTGGTTTCCGACAGGGTGCCGGGCCAGGTGATCATTGATGCGGGGTCAAAGGGGCTGTCCGCCAAACAATTGCTCCGCCGTGAATCCCTGGAAATGGGATATGTCTGCGAATATCCCGGGGCCCGGATATTCAGGCTGCACGAAGAACACGGCTGGGTGGATGTCAGCCGATGCAAACATCCCCCCCGCCTCGGGCAGCGGATCAGCATCATACCGGTCAATGTGGCCCTGTGCATGAATCTTTTTGATTCATTCTACCTGCTGGGCAGCGGCGGCGCCCTTCAAAAAGAACGGGTGGATGCCCGGGGCTGCTCTGCCTGAAAATGTCTACTTGTCGCCGTATACAATAAAAAAGGGCGGGGAAGAGGTTCTGTCCATGCCATATGGATTAATCCTGAAACAATCCCGGATATTACAGAAAAGCACCCCTTTGAATCCGGCCTGCTGCATCAGCTTCCCCATTCGTTTATGGGGGACCCCTTCATAGAGGGGAAGGGAATGGATCATTCCGGCATAATGGTAAAAAAAACGGAGGGAGGTCAAACAGGATTTTTTCAAAATCCCCTTTGCCGTCTTAAGGGCAATACGGTGGATATCCTGCCAGGTCATGTTTTTCCAGAACCCGTCTGAAATAATGATCCGCCCCCCCGGCTTCAGCACCCTGTGCCATTCCTGAATGGCGGTTTCGGGAGAGGGAAGGGTCCATACCAGATTTCTGGATACCACCACATCAAAGGTATTGGCTTCAAAGGGCAGGGCCTCGGCGTCCCCGGTCCTGAAGTCAACGGAAAGCCCCAGTTCCTGCCCCTTTTCTTTTGCCGTTTCTATCATATTGGGGGAAAGGTCAATGCCGGTGACATCAAAGCCGGCCCGGGCCAGGTAAAAGGCGAACTGTCCCGGCCCCGTCCCCACATCCAGGGCACGGGGGGAGGCCGTCTTGAACCCGGCAACCAGGTCCTGGAGGGTGGCTTCCCAGTCCTGGGCCGTTTCAAGGGATTTGTCATGGTCCAGTCCGTAGCTGGTGCTTCTCCAGTTCCAGTAGCGTTCGATTTTTTCTTTGAGTCTGTCCATATAGCCGGCCTCCATTGAATATTTTCGGTCCAGTTCAAGGAAACGGCATGCCATAAAAAAACCACAAAGGTCCAAGGGCATGCAGCACCTTAAAGGGACCTTCGTGGTCTATTATTGTTGGTATCGCTTAAATGTCGGTAAATGGATCTGCCTTCAGGCAGAATGTTCCTATGATTAGTAGGATATGCCCCTGCTTTTTGTCAATATTTTATTTCTCCGGGGTCAGGATAATAGCGGGGCCAGGTTGATTTTTTCTTTTTTGGCATAATGGTTCAGGGTGTCCATGCCGATGAGGGGATCGGCGGAATATGGCAGTTCCATGCTGTTGACGGCGGCCATCTCAGCAGGCAGTTCGCCCCGGGGCCGGGAGGGGCTTCTGTGGTTGAGGATGAGGCCGGTGATCCCGATGCCCATGGCCTCCAGCTGGGAGATGATCCGCTGGGTTTCGGCCCGGGAGAGGGGCTCACCATTGTGTACGGCGATGAACAGTGCCCTTTCCGGATCCCCGAAAAATGCCTTGAGGTCCAGGTGGTCGGTTTTCAGGGCCTTGATTCTGGCCAGCACCTTGTCCCGCTGGATTTCCTTATTACCCACCTTTATTCGTGAGATGATTTCTTTTCTTTCGTTGATTTCGTTTCTCAGCTTTTCCAATTGCTCAATCCAGAGCAGGGAGAGGGCGGGCAGGTTGAAAAAGTGCATGGACAGAGCCGTGGGCGGCATGTCGATGATGAGGTAATCCAGACCCCGGTGCTTTTTCTTCAGGTCTGTGAAGGCGGTGGCCAGGGCATGGGCTTCCATGCCCGGGGAGAATTTCAGGACATCGAAATAATTGTGCAGGTTAAAGGCCGTGAGGTAGTTGTAGCTCTGTTTGACCTTCTTGGTGGTCTGGTCCAGGTAGCGTTTGATTTCCCGGTCCCGGTCCACCTGGAGGACCTCCAGGTTATCGGCCACCCGGGCGGGGCGGTGGGAAAACTCCGCCTGGAAGATGTCCGAAAGGTTGTGGGCGTCGTCAAAGGAGGCCAGGAGCACCTTGCTGCCCTTGGCGGCCAGTTCCAGGGCTGTGAGGGCAGAGGCTGTGGACTTGCCCGTGCCGCCCTTGCCCAGGAAAAATAGGGTTTTGGGGCCTGTCTTTTTGGAATCTTTCTTTTTAGGATTCAGGTTCATGAGATGTCAAACACCGAGAATAATCTGGATAAGGGTTCGTTTGCCGTTTCCACCCGGTCCAGGAGGAGCACCAGCTCCTTTTCCATCTCGGGCAGCAGGTCCATGCTGATCTGCACCGGAGGGGCGGGCATGCCGATGAAGGCCCCCTGGGTCAGGACGGCAAATATGTATTCAAGCTCTTCAAGCTCGTCTTCGATGCGGTCCACTGCCTTGGTCCGGGCCACCTCGTCGGCGGTCTGCCAGATCTCCTTCAGTCTTCGGACAATTTTATTGAGGAATTCAGGCGGCATTTTCTTTTACCCTGAAGAGTTTCCGGTCAAAATTGATCCGCCTGGCCGAAGGGAAATAATAGTAGAGGCTGTACAGGGCCATGAGCACGATGGCCCCGGCATGGAACCGTGGCAGTTCGCAGGCCGCGGCAGCAAAGGCAATATAGGGGGTGATGCCCGACACCGTCAGCAGTTTTGCCTGGAATGAATAAAAGGCCGCTTCGGGGACCTGGTGCTGGTCTTTGAATTTGTTGGCAAACAGGGTCCGGATAAATATGGGGCCGGCAATGCCGGTGACGGCGGCCAATGTAAACAGCAGCCCGTTAAAGGTTTCCGGCAGGGTGATCTGCCCCGGCCGGACCAGTTTGGTTTCAAGGGCCAGGTAATAGGCGGCAAAGAGAACCAGGGCCGGCAGAAGCAGAATAAAATAAAGTTTTTTTAAACGGTTCATCATAATAAGAAGGGGCAGGGCTTTCGCCCTGCCCGCTGTTGTTTAGGGGTTGGTCTGGGTGGCGCCGGGCTGTTTGTCGGAACCCATCAGTTTGATGGCGCCTTCGGCAAAGATCCAGATGGCAAGCACCAGGATCAGGCCGTTGACGGACTGCAGGAGCATATTGTGGCTGGCGCCGAATTTGGTCTGGTTCATGACCAGAGCCCAGATGGTCATCACCATCATCAGGCCCGCCGGGATGCCGGCGATGAGCCACTTGAGGCCGCCCTTGGTTTTCAGGTAGACGGCAATGATGATCAGTGCCAGGCCGGCCAGGGTCTGGTTGACCGCACCGAACAGGGGCCAGAGCTTAAGCGCGCCCTTGCCGCCGGCGCCGGTGGCAAATGCCAGGGCCAGGGCCGTACCCACTGCAATGAGGGTGGCGGTGTATTTGCCGGTGAGGAAGGGCATTCTTACGGCGGTGAACAGCTCTGCAACAATATACCGCTGGAGACGGGTGGCCGTATCCAGGGTGGTGCCGGCAAAGGAGGCCACAAATACGCCCATGATGACCACGGCCACGCTGTTGGGCAGGCCGATGGAGGCGATCATGTTGGCGGCGCCGTTGACAAAGGCGCCGACCTTGGAGCCCAGGCCTGCTGCCGCAGCCCAGGAAGAGTAATGGGTGGTCCAGGCGGCCACGCCAGTGAGGGTTTCACCGGATTTGGTCACATAGCCCATGCCGATACCGGCGGAGACGGCAACGATAACCAGGGTGGCCAGGGCGCCTTCCATGAGCATGGACCCATAGCCCACGAACAGGGAATCGGTTTCATATCTCACCTGCTTGGCCGAGGTCCCCGAGGATACCAGGGAGTGGAAACCGGAGATGGCGCCGCAGGCAATGGTGATAAAGAGGAAGGGCCACATGGGGGGGGCTTTGGCCGGGGTGGTCTGGATGGCCGGGGCCACCACCTCCAGGTTGCCGCCGAAGGCGGAAAGGATCACGCCCAGAACCAGCAGGGTCATGGCGATGAGCAGCTGGTGGGAGTTGATAAAATCCCGGGGCTGCAGCAAGGTGGTGACGGGCAGGGTGGATGCGATGAATGCATAGGTCACCAGGAGGATGGTCCAGACACCGGTGGCCGGAATGCCGGCGATGGCCGGCATTTTAATGGGCATGACCACGCCCAGGAATACGGTGATGTACATGACGACCACGGCAATGATGGACCAGGTCATCACGCTTTTACCCTTTTTGTAGATAAGGTGGCCCAGGTATACGGCAATGGGGATTTCACACCACACGGGGAATACCGATGCCGGGTACATGGCAAAGACTACGGCGATGACCAGGCCGAAAATGGCGATGACGATCCAGAGTTCTAAAAATACGATGAGGAAAAAGAAAAACCGGGTCCGGTTGTTCACGTATTTGGCGGTATAGTCGGCGATGGATTTGCCCTGGTTCCGCATGGAGATGATCAGGGCCCCGAAGTCGTGGACCGCGCCCATGAAGATGGAGCCGAAAAAGACCCAGATCAGGGCGGGAACCCATCCCCAGATAATGGCCACGGCCGGGCCGACGATGGGGCCGGTGCCGGCAATGGATGTAAAATGGTGGCCGAAGATCACCTCTTTTTTAGTGGGCACATAGTCTATGCCGTCTTCCAGCTCAACGGAAGGGGCGATGGCCTCCTTGGACAATTTGAAAATTTTCTGTCCGATAAATTTTCCGTACAGATTGTACATTAACAGATACCCGGCAAAGGCCAGCACCATCATCAGCAATGCATTCATTGAACACCCTCCTTCTATTAGGTTTTGTAATTTTTATCGTGGCAAAAGACTGTTTTCGCCTCTTTTTTGCCTGTTTTGTTGTACCTCTAGTTTCCTTATAAATCCAGAGGTGATTTGAGCAAAATGGGTGCCAGAGCCCATTTTTTGAAAAATGCTTTGAATTGAATGGGTTGTAAAGGGAGGGACGGCTGAATATGGCCGGGTGGTTGCAGGGATGCAACCCTTGGCGGGCCGGGGTGCGACCGCTGCGCCCGCCTTGCTGTTTTCTAGTCTGTTTCCAGGGCCTGCCAGAGTTCCAGTGCCTCGGAGACCGGGATCCGGTCCGGCAGGTCCGCATCCAGGTTTTCCAGGAAATGGCCGTTTACAGCGGCCAGCAGGGTGTTGAGCTGGTCGATGTCCAGCAGGGCCTCTTTGGGCAGTTCCGTCAAGCCCTTGAAATTTTCGGGGCAGAAATCCACCTGGACCTTACCGCCCTTTTCCATGTAGATGGGCAGGCCGTGGGTCCTGCAGATCACGGGCCGGGCCTGGTACACCATGCAGGCATGGTCCACCAGGAGGGGGCATTTCTCTTCACCTGCCCGGGCCTGGTCAACCACCTTTTCTCGGTCCGGCGGCGCCAGGGCGCAAAAGGCCCTGGACAGGGCAAAGGCCTCCACTGGAAAAAGGCTCAGGAACCGGCAGCAGTCGTCGCATCCTTTTTTGCAGGCAATCTGCCCGTCCCAGTTGGCCTGGATGGCGGCAGTGTGGGCATCAATCCTGGCAATGAGGGCGTTGTAGTTCTTGAATAGTTCGTCAATTATGCTGGTATCGTCCATGGTACTCCTGAGTATGGTGGGGCTGTCATCAAGGGCGCTTAATATACATGATTTTTTTCGGCTTGGAAAGAGAATCGCTCATGATTAAACAAAGGGGCCCCCCTTAAAAAAGCCAAAAGAAAGAGCAGGCGTGCTACATACAAACGATTGCATTAATCCGCTTTTATTGGGAGATTGAACTTATTTTTTTGTCCACGTTAATGCGTTTTCGTACTCGTCTTCTGTAAATATCCTGGAAACCCACCCGACTTTGTCACCAGTCAGGAAGTTAAACATTTCAGATTTCATGAGCCCATCCGCTTCCTTTGAAAGTATGATTGCATGGCGGCTGTTCTCAAAATGTTTTTTTAGCAGGGCAACTGACAAAGCTGCTGAGTCAATTTCGTTGATATTATAATTTTCAAATTCAAGTTCCCGGGCGTCTATAACTTGATTCAGTCCTTTCCTCCAATTGGAATGACTGACTAATTCCCTTAGCATAGATATTTGGCTGTCTATCGAGAATGGGCCAGATAGCTTTATCAAAAAACGACCATATTTTTTTGATTCATCCTGAATTTCATACTTCATATTGTTTCCCCTCTTATCCCTTGAAAAGATATTGAATCCATAGAGAAACCAAAATTAACTATATCGGAGAATATCCTTACCAGCAGGATTTTTGCAAGCCTCTTCTTCTGAAGATCAGGATACTAATGTATAGAGTTGACTTTAACACCAAGGCTCACAGTTGCCAATCTCGGAGCGCAGCGTAAAGGTCCGTATCATTGTGTAGCCGTTCGTTATGTCCAGAAATTAAAAAATATTTTAATACAAACGAATATGATCAACGCTATTAGACCAAGTCCAAAAATTATGTAGTGAAAAGCAAACTGAAATCCCCAAATATCTTTGTGAAGGTTTTTAGCGGAAAGCTCTTCGTGGCTCATTTCTGGGTTCAACTTATTTATTCTATTTTTAAAGGATTCTATACCCTGAATCATATGGTCTAAATAGACTGAGCCATTTTTGTAGTATAACCTGTAATATCGGATACCATCAAAATCATGCGTTATTTCTTTGATTTCAAATTTTGTTTTCTTTAAAACCCTGTGAAAGACTAAATATTGATCTTCGATAAGTTCGATCTTATAAATTTGGAATAAAAAAAAGGCCCAACTTAACCCAAAGAATAAATAACTCTCGAAAAGGCCACCATAAGTTGATTCTCTGTTAAAAACATAATATGTCGTATAGCAGACGATAAGAATTGCCAATATCTTTATTGAATTCGGAAGTTGGTAAACTTCATAGTCCTCTCCTTTTACGGTTGCACTTTCCCAATTTATTTTTTTTGATATTTGTTTTCCGGAAAAACCAATTGCGGGATTAATAAATTTAACAAAGAGTAATCGCACTAAGAGAATCCCAACGACCAAATATATGGGAAACATGAAGAATATTGTTGAGTAGAATAAATCAGCCATCATTCAAATTTAATGAATGTTATCCAACCATCTTGGAAAGGTTGGCCCAATAACGAGAATCAATTTTATTGGAGATTAAACATACCCAGGCCAGGATTGCAACAGTCAACATAATGCCCTGTTGAATTTCTTTCTTGAAGATAACAAAAAGCCAGATTCTATATTAAGCGCCTTACTTCTTCAGAGCGTTGGTGGATGAAGGCGATATTTTTTCATGCTGCTTATTGGGGCTTTGAGATGGCGGAGAATGTTGTCTTGAGCGGGGAGGGGGCGAACGCGGTTTTGGAGGACCGGAACGCCATACCCTGAAGGGCAGAAACCGGACGGCAAAGGGGCGGTCTGGGAGCTTCGGAGCGGCTTACGATGGGCCGCGTAGATAAAGCGTCGTTCCCTCCCCGCCCAAGACCGGTGCTGCGGCATCCTATTGCTTCTTTTCTGATTTTCGGATCCGTTCCCAAATGCATCGGGCCTGATTCCCCCCATCCCTAATCTTGACAGGGGTTTGCAGATTTGAGATATATCCTGAAATTATTAATAAAGCTTTATTAAAGGACGGACCCATTAGACAAGCTCAGATATATCCCGTCGGGGGCGGAAAAGGCGGTATCGGAAAGACCATGATTACGGCCAATGTAGGGGAACTGCTGGCCCGGCTGGGCAAGCGGGTGTTGCTGGTGGACCTGGATTTGGGGTCGCCCAACCTGCATACGTTTATGGACCAGAACGGCAGGGCCCGGGGGCTTGAGTCCTATCTGGACAAGCGGATAGACGACCTGGGAGCGGCTGCCGTGCCCACGGCGGTGCCCAATCTCTACTTTATCGGTTCCAGGAACTGCAACACCGAGGCGGCCAATCTCCATACCGCCCAGAAGACCAAAATCATCCGGGCCATCCAGGGCCTGGACTATGATTTCATCATCATGGACCTGGGGGCGGGCACCCATTTCAACATGCTGGACTTCTTTTTGACCTCGGAACAGGGGATCTGCCTGCTCACCTCCGAGCCCACAGCCATTGAGAACACCTTTAATTTCATCAAGGCCCTGTATTTCAGGGTGGTGAAGCGGACTTTGAAGCTGGCCGCCTTTAACCAGGTGACCCGGCATATTGATCTTTCCGGCAACAGCCTGGACCAGTCCTTCCGCATCATCAGAGCCGTATCAAAAGAAGACCCGGAAATGGGGGAACTGCTCAGGGCAAAGCTGAGCCGGTTTGAATTCAAGCTGCTGGTCAACCAGGTCCGGGGAGGTGACGATCCCGGCCTGGGGAAAAAGATCGCCAGGGTCTGCAACCGCCATTTCCATTCCAGATTCCGCTTCATCGGCAATATACGATACGATGAGAAGGTCCGCGACGCCATCCAGTTGAGGCAGAACTTTGTCTCCACCTATGCCCGGAGCGGGGCGGCCCGTGATTTGGGCAGAATCGCCGGGAATATCCTGGCTGACGCCGATTTCTGGGTATAGCCGCAGCCCCCTGAAGGGGGAGGCAGGGTACCGGCCAGGGGCTCTGCCTTGTATATATTACATTTTTCCATCTTCCGGCGAAAACGCCCGGCTGGCGTTTTATTTTTAGTGTCTGCTTATTAAATGATTTAGCCAGTTTATGGTTGACTTTCAGCAAATGAACCAACTATAGATATTGTACTTTTGTTAACCAAGAATGGAGATGCAAAATGAAAATTTTAAAAATTGACCACCTCGGTATTGCAGTTTCCAGTATTGATGAAAAAAAGAATTTTTGGACCGACGCCTTGGGGCTTTCCTTTGAGGGAACGGAAACCGTTGAGGCCCAGAAAGTGACCACCGCATTTCTTCCAGTGGGCGAAAGTGAAGTAGAACTCCTGGAATCGACCTCCGATGACGGCCCCGTAGCCAAGTACATTGAGAAAAAAGGTGAAGGCATCCAGCATGTGGCCTTCCGGGTCGAAAATATTGAAGAGGCCCTGGCTGAACTGAAGGAAAAAGGGATTCAACTCATCGACCAGGTGCCCCGCAAAGGGGCCGGCGGTGCCAAGATCGCATTCCTGCATCCCAAAGCCACCTCGGGTGTGCTGGTGGAACTGTGCGAAAGATAATCGTTTTTAGTCCTGAGCTATTGCGATTTGCCTACCCAATGTCCGGGGCCTGCAGAATGAGCCTGCCTGTGCCCTCCATAACCCCTTTATGACCGGAGGATAACCATGTCTCAATCGTCTGATATCCAAAAATGGGAAGAACTGGCCGAAAAACAGCTTCGGGGCAAGCCCCTGGAAGCCCTGACCCAAACCACCCCCGAGGGCATTGCCGTCAAGCCGCTCTATACCGCCCAGGACCTTGAAAAGGTAGAATTTAAAGACAGCCTCCCGGGGTTCAATCCCTATGTCAGGGGGCCCATGGCCACCATGTATGCCGGCCGCCCCTGGACCATCCGTCAGTATGCCGGTTTTTCCACCGCCAAGGAGTCCAACGCTTTCTATAGAAAAAATCTTGCCGCCGGCCAGAAGGGCCTTTCCGTGGCCTTTGACCTGGCCACCCACCGGGGTTACGATTCCGATCACCCCAGGGTGGCCGGCGACGTGGGCAAGGCCGGGGTGGCCATCGACTCCGTGGAAGACATGAAAATCCTCTTTGACCAGATCCCCCTGGACAAGATGTCCGTGTCCATGACCATGAACGGGGCCGTGCTGCCCATCCTGGCCGGCTACATCGTGGCCGCCGAAGAGCAGGGCGTCTCCCACGACCAGCTCATGGGCACCATCCAGAACGATATCCTCAAGGAATACCTGACCCGGAATACTTACATCTATCCGCCCGGACCCTCCATGAGGATTATCTCGGATATCATGGGGTTCTGTTCCCAGAACATGCCGCGTTTCAACACCATCTCCATTTCCGGCTACCACATCATGGAAGCCGGGGCCGATCCCGTGCTCCAGTGCGCATTCACCCTGGCCGACGGCCTGGAATATGTCCGTGCAGCCCTGGCCACGGGAATGGATATCGACCAGTTTGCCCCCAGGCTCTCCTTCTTCTTCGGCATCGGCATGGACTTTTTCATGTACATTGCCATGCTGCGGGCGGCACGGTTCCTCTGGGCGGAACTCATGGACCAGTTTAACCCCAAGAATCCCAAATCCAGCATGCTGCGGACCCATTGCCAGACCTCGGGCTGGAGCCTGACCCAGCAGGATCCCTATAATAACGTTATCCGGACCACCCTGGAATGCCTCTCCGCCGTTCTGGGCGGCACCCAGAGCCTGCATACCAATTCCTTTGACGAGGCCGTGGGCCTGCCCACGGAGCTTTCCGCAAGAATTTCCAGAAACACCCAGATCCTGGTCCAGGAAGAGACACGGATCTGTGATGTCATCGATCCCCTGGGCGGCTCCTATTATGTGGAATCCATCACCCAGAATATTGTGGACGAGGTCCGGAAGATCCTCAATGAGATCGAAGATCTCGGCGGCATGGCCAAGGCCATTGAATCGGGCATGCCCAAGATGCGCATCGAGGAGGCTGCCGCCCGCCGCCAGGCCCGTATCGACAAGGGCGACGACGTGATTGTTGGCGTGAATAAGTACCAGATCGAAGATGAAGAGCCCATTCCGGTCCGGGAAGTCTCCGAAGAGGTGAGAAACGAACAGGTGGCCCGGCTGGAAGAGATTAAAAAGACCCGGGACAATGCCGCCGTTGAAAAGGCTTTGGCCGACATCACAGCGGCCTGCGAAAGCGGCGACAACCTTCTGGCCGCCTGCCTGCCCGCGGTCCGTGCCCGGGCCACCGTGGGCGAAATTTCCGATGCCATGGAAAAGGTGTTCTCCCGGTTTGTGGCCACCACCCAGTGCATCTCCGGGGTATATGCGGAAAACGCCGACCCGGAAATCCTGGAGTCCCTGCGCAAGCGGACCAAGGATTTCGAAGAAAAGACCGGGCGCCGTCCCCGTATCCTGCTCTCCAAGATGGGACAGGACGGCCATGACCGCGGCGTAAAGGTCATTGCCACGGCCTATGCCGATTTCGGCTTTGACGTGGACCTGGGTCCCATGTTCCAGACCCCGGAGGAAGCCGCCAAGATGGCCGTTGAAAACGATGTCCATGTGGTGGGCGTCTCCAGTCTGGCCGCCGGGCACAAGACCCTGGTGCCCCAGGTGATTGAGGCCCTGAAAAAGGAAGGGGCCGAGGACATCAAGGTTGTGGTGGGCGGCATTATTCCGCCCAACGATTATGATTTCCTGAGGGATGCCGGGGCATCTGACATTTTCGGACCCGGCACCGTGGTCACCGAATCCGCCAACAGAACCCTGAACGCCATCGGGGCCTGATCCCATGTCTCCACTGGATCCGGATGCACTGATAAAGGGGGTTGAGGCCGGCAACCGGCGGATGCTGGCCAAGGCCATGACCCTCATTGAAAGCCGGCTGCCGGCCCACCAGGCCCTTGCCAACCGGATCATGGAAGCCATCCTGCCCAGGACAGGAAATTCGGTGCGATTGGGCATTACAGGAGTGCCCGGTGTGGGCAAGTCCACCTTCATCGAAAATCTGGGGGTGGCCCTGGCCGATGAAGGGCACCGGGTGGCTGTGCTGGCAGTGGACCCCACCTCCCGGCGTTCCGGGGGCTCCATCCTGGGCGACAAGACACGGATGGAGCAGCTCTCCGCCCATGAAAACGCTTTTATCCGTCCCTCTCCGGCCGGTTCAACCCTGGGGGGCGTGGCCGCCCGTACCCGTGAAATCATGCTGGTCTGCGAGGCGGCCGGGTTCGATGTCATCCTGGTGGAAACCGTTGGGGTGGGCCAGTCCGAGACCGCCGTGGCCGCCATGGTGGATTTTTTCCTGGTCCTGGCCATTGCCGGTGCCGGGGATGAACTCCAGGGCATTAAAAAAGGGGTGCTGGAACTGGCCGATGCCATTGCCATCAACAAGGCCGACGGGGATAACCTGGACCGGGTAAAACGGACCCGCCAGGACCTGGAAGTGGCCATGCACCTGGTGGCCCCGGATACTCCCACCTGGCACACCCCGGTGCTGACCTGCTCTTCGGTGACCGATGGCGGAACCCGGGCGGTATGGGAGACCGTACTGGACCACCGTAAGAAATTTCAGTCCACCGGAGAGTTTGACCAGCGCAGGCAAAGCCAGTCCCTGGAGTGGATGTGGACCCTGGTGGAAGAGGGGCTGAAACGCAGGTTCAGGGAGAATGAAAAAATAAAGGCTGAGATTCCTCTGGTTTCCAGCCGGGTTGAAAAGGCTCAGATATCGCCCACGGCGGCTGCCGGGGCGCTTCTGGCATTATTATAGCGTCAAAGTATTAGGTGTTGTGTGGTATTTATCAATCCAAGTTTTAAGGAAGAGTAAATGAAAATACATGAGTATCAGGCAAAGGAATTGTTCCGCAAGTACAATGTCCCCGTACCTGAAGGCGAGCCTGTTTTTTCAGTAGACGAAGCCAAGGACGCCGCATCAAAGCTGGGCGGATTCCCCGTGGTGGTCAAGGCCCAGATCCATGCCGGCGGCCGGGGCAAGGGCGGCGGCGTCAAGCTGGCCCATTCCATGGAAGAGGTAGAAACCCTGGCCAGTGAAATTTTAGGCATGACCCTGGTCACCCACCAGACCGGCCCCGAGGGCAGGCTGGTCCAGAAGCTGCTCATCGAAGCCGGGCAGAACATTGAAAAAGAGCTTTACCTCTCCCTGCTGGTGGACCGGGCCACGGCATCGGTGATCATCATGGCCAGCCAGGACGGGGGCATGGACATCGAAGAGGTGGCCGAAAAGACCCCGGAACGGATCATAAAAGTGCAGGTGGATCCCCTCATGGGCATCCAGGGCTACCAGCTCCGTGAAGTGGCCTTTGGTCTGGGTCTCAAAGGCCAGGCCTTCAAACAATTCGGCGGCCTTTTGTCCAACCTTTACAAGTGCTTTGTGGAGAACGACTGCTCCATGCTGGAGATCAACCCCCTCATCCTCACGGCCGACGAAAATGTCCTGGCCCTGGACGCCAAGGTGGATTTTGACTCCAACGCCCTTTACCGCCATAAAGACCTCCTTGAGCTGAGGGACCTCACCGAAGAGGATCCCCTGGAAGTGGAAGCCTCGAAATTCAATCTCAATTACATCAATCTGGACGGCAATGTGGGCAATATCGTCAACGGGGCCGGCCTGGCCATGGCCACCATGGACATCATCAAGAACGCCGGTGCCACCCCGGCCAACTTCATGGATGTGGGCGGCGGCGCTTCCTCCGAACAGGTGGAAAACGCCTTCAGAATCATCCTGGCCGATGAAAAGGTAAAAGCCGTACTCATTAATATCTTCGGCGGCATCCTGCGCTGCGATATCTTTGCCCAGGGCGTGGTGGATGCGGCCAAGAAGACCGGCATCAACATCCCGGTGGTGGTCCGCATGGAAGGGACCAATGTGACAGAAGGCAAGAAGATCCTGGCCGACGCCGGGCTCAACCTGACCAGTGCAACCGATCTTTCCGATGCAGCGCAAAAAATCGCTGCGGCTGTGAATTAAAGGAGGCCCAACGTGAGTATATTTGTAAATAAGGACACAAAGCTCCTGGTCCAGGGGATCACCGGTAATGAAGGCAGTTTCCATGCCCGGCAGTGCATCGAATACGGCACCAAGGTCGTGGCCGGGGTCACCCCGGGCAAGGGCGGCCAGAAAATGGACGATGTCCCGGTATTCAACACCGTGGCCGATGCCGTGAAAGAAACCGGCGCCAATGCCTCGCTGATTTTCGTACCCCCGCCCTTCGGCGCAGACGCCATCATGGAAGCGGCCGATGCCGGGGTGGATCTCATTGTCTGCATCACCGAAGGCATCCCCATCATGGACATGGTGAAGGTGAAAAATTTTTTGGCCACCAAATCCTGCCGCCTCATCGGACCCAACTGCCCGGGCATCATCACCCCTGAAGAGACCAAGATCGGCATCATGCCCGGTAAGATCCATACCAAGGGCAATGTGGGCGTGGTTTCCCGCTCCGGCACCCTCACCTACGAGGTGGTGGACCAGCTCACCAAACTGGGCATGGGACAGTCCACCTGTATCGGCATCGGCGGCGATCCCGTGAACGGCACCAATTTTATCGATGTATTGTCCGCATTCCAGGCAGACGATGAAACCGAAGCCATTGTCATGGTCGGTGAAATCGGCGGGTCTGCCGAGGAAGAAGCGGCAGCATATATCAAGGCAAACGTTACAAAACCGGTGGTCGGATTTATCGCCGGCCTGACAGCGCCTCCCGGTAGACGAATGGGGCATGCCGGGGCCATCATCTCAGGCTCCAGCGGTACAGGGGAAGCCAAGATCAAAGCATTCAAGGAAAACGGCATTCATGTATGCGAGAACCTTGGGCAGATCGGCCGGATTTGTAAAGACGTATTCTAGGCAGCTGCCGGGCAGGCCTCTGGAAAAGGGCTGCCCGGCATTATTTATCCTGTAAGGAGGTTAATTTGGAAAGCTACACCATTGAATCAAACAAGAAAAAGAGCAGGCTGCCCGCAAAGCTGGATTTTCTCCAGTCCGGTACCGGCCTGATCCTGGGGCTGTTCATGTGGGTGCACATGCTCCTGGTGGCCAGCATCATCCTTGGCAAAGGCGCCTTTAACTGGATAGCCAAAACCATGGAACTGGCATTCCTGTCGGATACCGGCCATGGATATCCCATTGCCGTGTTCTTTGCCGTGGCCGGTGTTTTTACCCTGTTTATCCTCCATGCCCTGCTGGGCATGAGAAAATTCCCCATTTCCTGGAAACAGCATAGGATCATGCAGGACCAGATGGTCATGATGAAACACCAGGACACCAATCTCTGGTATGTCCAGGCCCTTACCGGCTTTATCATGTTTTTTGCCGGTTCCATCCATCTTTACACCATGCTCACCAATCCGGGCGGCATCGACCCCTATCTTTCCGCAGACCGGGTGGTTTCCAGCAACTACTGGCTGGTCTACCTCATCCTGCTCATCTGTGTTGAACTCCACGGCACCATCGGCCTTTACCGGCTGTGCATGAAATGGGGATGGTTCACGGGAAAGGATTTCAAGACCGCCAGGGAAAAGAGGACAAAACTCAAACAACTCAAGAACAGACTCACCATTTTCTTTCTTTCTGTGGGTATCCTGGCCCTGCTGGTATTTGTGGTTATCGGCATCGGGCACAGGGACCAGGCCGGACAGCGCTATGCACCGGCCCACGCTGCCGTGACCGAGGCTGCCGCACCTGCCGAAGAGGCTGCCGCCGTTGAAGAAGAAGCCGTTGAAGAAGAAGCCGTTGAAGAAGAAGCCGTTGAAGAAGAAGCCGTTGAAGAAGAGACGGCCGCTGCCGAGGAAGAGGCCGTAGAAGCCGAAGCGGAAGAATCCGAAGAGGCAGCAGAAGCGGTCGTTGAAGAGGCCGAGGACGAAGCTGAAGAGGAAGCCGTTATCGAAGAAGCCGTGGAAGAGGAAACCCATGACACAGAGGCCGAAGCGGCGGAAGACCATGCCGAACATGAAGAACATGCCCCGGCCGGCGATTCACACGGTGACCAAGCACATGCCGCAGACGAAACACACTAAGAAAGGGACGATTCAATGAATATCATATATACGGATTCACTTATTATCGGCGGCGGCCTTGCCGGGCTTCGCGTCGCCATTGCCGCCAAGCAGAGGGGGTATGAGAGCATTGTACTCTCCCTGATGCCGGCCAAACGGTCACACTCGGCAGCCGCCCAGGGGGGGATGCAGGCCAGTTTAGGCGCCTGTATCAAGGGCGACGGGGACGATGAAGACGTCCACTTTGCAGACACGGTCAAAGGCTCCGACTGGGGCTGCGACCAGGATGTGGCCAGAATGTTTGTCAATACGGCGCCCAAGGCCATCCGCCAGCTCTCTGCCTGGGGGGTGCCCTGGTCCAGGGTCAGGGCCGGGGACCGGGACGTGGTCATCAACGGCAAAAAAGTGACCATCACCGAAAAGAAAGAGGCCCAGGGCCTGATCACGGCCAGGGATTTCGGCGGCACCAAAAAATGGAGAACCTGCTACACCTCCGACGGCACCGGCCATACCATGCTCTATGCCATGGACAACAAGGCCATCCAGATGGAAATTCCTGTCCATGAGAGAAAAGAGGCCATCGCCCTGATCCACGAGGACGGGGTCTGCCACGGCGCCATTGTCCGGGACCTTGTCACCGGCGAACTCATCGCCTATGTGGCCAAGGCCACCACCATCGCCACCGGCGGGTACGGCCGGCTGTATTCCGTTTCCACCAACGCCGTCATCTCCGAGGGCATCGGTACCGCCATTGCCCTGGAAACCGGCGTCGCCACCCTGGGCAACATGGAAGCGGTGCAGTTTCATCCGACGGCCATCGTGCCCGTGGGCATCCTCACCACAGAGGGCTGCCGCGGCGACGGCGGGCTGCTCCTGGACAAGGACGGCTACCGCTTCATGCCGGACTACGAGCCCGATAAAAAAGAACTGGCCTCCAGGGACGTTGTCTCCCGCCGCATGACCGAGCACATGAGAAAGGGCAAGGGCGTGCCGTCGCGCTACGGCGACCACCTCTGGCTGGACATCACCCTGCTGGGCCGGGAACACATTGAAAAGAACCTGAGGGAAGTCAAAGAGATCTGTGAATACTTCCTGGGCATCGATCCGGTGAAGGAATACATCCCGGTCCGTCCCACCCAGCATTACTCCATGGGCGGGGTGAGGACCAAGGCCACCGGCGAAAGCCCGACCTTGAAGGGGCTGTTCTCCGCCGGCGAAGCCGCCTGCTGGGATATGCACGGCTTCAACCGCCTGGGCGGCAATTCCGTAGCCGAGACCGTGGTTGCCGGCATGATCGTGGGCGAATACGTGGCCGACCACTGCGCTTCCCACAGCCTCAACGTCTCCACCTCCACCGTCGAACACTTCCTGAAACGGGAAGAGGGCAAGATTGCCGACCTGCTTACCCGGGACTACGGCGAGAATCCCTTCCAGCTCAAGGCTGAAATGCAGAAGATCATGATGGACAAGGTGGGGATTTTCCGTAACGGCGAAGATTTGGAAAAGGCAGTGGAAGAACTCAAGCTGCTGAACAAACGGGCCAAGAAGATTGCGCTGCGCAACCGCATCTCATCTGCCAACCCGGAACTGGTGGAGGCCATCCGGGTGCCCAAGATGATCAAGCTGGCCCAGTGCGTGGCCTATGGCGCCATGCTCCGTACCGAAAGCCGCGGTGCCCACGCCCGTGAAGACTATCCTGAAAGAAATGACCGCGACTGGCTGAAACGGACCCTGGTCACCTGGAAGGACGATGAGGCCGATCTGCCGGAAATCTTCTATGAAGACCTGGATGTCATGAAGATGGAAATGCCGCCGGGCTCCCGTGGTTACGGTGTGGACAACACCGTACACCATCCGGATACGGAAAAACGGGTGGCCGAGATCGAAGGGATCAAAAAGGCCAATCCCACGGCGGATCGCCATGAGATGCAGGAATTGCTCAATCCAATTGAGATTCCGGAGAAATTCAAAGGTAAAAATGAACGTATCGGCAGGGGGTACAACTAATGAGTGAAGAAAACAGAATTTTAAAATTTCATATATTCCGGTATAACCCCCAGAAAAAGGGCGACAAACCCCGTATGGTAACCTACGAGGTCACCGAAGCCCCTGGGATGACCATTTTTATTGCATTGAACGATATCCGGGAACACCAGGATCCTTCGCTTCAGTTTGACTTCATCTGCCGGGCCGGCATCTGCGGGTCCTGCGGCATGGTGATCAACGGCGGACCGGATCTGGCCTGCCGGACATTGACCAGCAAGTTTGAGGACGGGGAAATCACCCTGCTGCCCCTGCCCGGGTTTGAACTCATCGGAGACCTTTCCGTGAATACGGGCAAATTCATGCGGGCCATGAGCGAGCGGGTGGAATCCTGGATCCACGACGTCAATGCCGATGATGTGAATTACAACCAGCTGGAAGAACGGATGGATCCCGATGTCATGGATGAAATCTACGAATTGGAGCGCTGCGTGGAATGCGGTTGCTGTATTTCCGCCTGCGCCACCAAGCGGATGCGTCCGGATTTCCTCTCCGCCGTTGGGTTTATGCGCCTGGCAAGGTTCTATCTGGATCCCAGGGATAAACGGACCGACGAGGAATTCTATGAAATCATCGGGGATGACGACGGGGTATTCGGCTGCATGACCCTTCTGGGCTGCGAAGATTACTGCCCCAAGGATCTGCCCCACCAGACCCAGATTGCATTTTTGAGACGTAAAATGGCCCTGATTAAATAGGGGTGATCATTAGATAGTAGGAAAAAACAGCACGGCAGGGCAGTGGGGCGAATAGGGTTTCACTGCCTTGTCGGTTTTATGAGGACAAAAATGACTGAATTTAAGTTTGATACCATGTTCCCCTTGGGGGAAGACACCACCGAGTACCGCCTGCTGACCAAGGACCATGTCAGGGTGAAGGAATTCGAAGGCAAAGAGGTCCTGCTGGTAGAACCCCAGGGCTTAAACCTGCTTTCCGAGACTGCGTTCAAGGATGTGGCCCACCTGTACCGGGTGGAACACCTGGAAAAGCTGCGGGACATCATTAATGATCCGGACAGTTCGGATAATGACCGCTACGTGGCCCTGGAACTGCTTAAAAACGCCGCCATTTCAGCGGAAAAAGTTTATCCCATGTGCCAGGATACGGGCACGGCCATTGTCATGGGCAAAAAAGGCCAGCAGGTCTGGACCTGGTCCGATGACGAGGAAGAGCTTTCCAGGGGCGCTTTTGAGGCCTATACCAAAAATTATCTGCGGTATTCCCAGAACGCGCCCCTGACCATGTACAAGGAGGCCAATACCAAGAACAACATGCCCGCCCAGGTGGACATCGCTTCGGTTCAGGGTGACGAATACAAGTTCCTGTTCATGGCCAAGGGGGGCGGGTCTGCCAACAAGACGGCCCTGTTCCAGATGACCAAGGCCGTGCTCAACTCCGAAGAGATTCTCATCAACTTCATGCTGGACAAGATGAAGGCGCTCGGCACTGCGGCCTGTCCGCCCTATCATATTGCCTTTGTCATCGGCGGCACCACGGCGGAACTCAACCTCAAGGCCGTGAAACTGGCCTCTGCCCGGTATCTGGATTCCCTGCCCACCCAGGGCAGCGACACCGGCCACGCCTTCCGTGACACCGACCTGGAGGAAAAGGTGCTGGCCAGGTCCTATGACCTGGGACTGGGCGCCCAGTTCGGGGGCAAGCATTTCGCCCTGGATATCCGGGTCATCCGCATGCCCCGCCACGGTGCCTCCTGCCCCATCGGCATCGGGGTATCCTGTTCCGCCGACCGGCAGATCAAAGGCAAGATCACCCGGGAGGGCATCTTCCTGGAGCAGCTGGAAGAAGATCCGGGCAAATACCTGCCCGCATCCGAGCCTGAAATGGCGCCGGCCGTAGAGATCGACCTGAACCGGCCCATGGACGATATCCGGGCCGAATTATCCAAATATCCGGTGTCCACCCGCCTTTCCCTTTCCGGAAAGATCATTGTGGCCCGGGATATCGCCCATGCCAAGTTCATGGAGCGGTATGAGGCCGGCGAGGGCCTGCCCGACTATATTAAAAACCATATCATTTACTACGCCGGCCCGGCCAAAACACCTGACGGCCAGGCCTCGGGCGCCTTCGGACCCACCACGGCCGGCCGCATGGATCCCTATGTGCCCGTATTCCAGAAGGAAGGGGCCTCCATGATCATGCTGGCCAAGGGCAACAGGACCCAGCAGGTCACCGATGCCTGCAAGGAATACGGCGGGTTCTACCTGGGGTCCCCCGGCGGTCCTGCCGCCCGCCTGGGCAAGGATTTTATTAAAAAGGTGGAACTTGTGGAATACGAGGAACTGGGCATGGAAGCCGTGTACATGATCACGGTGGAAAATTTCCCCGCCTTTATCATCGTGGACGACAAGGGCAATGATTTTTATGCCGGCCTGCTTTAACCGCTAGTCACATCGCATTATAAAAAAACCCGGGTACTGCCCGGGTTTTTTTTATTTGGAGGGTCCTGGGACAGAGATTTGAAAATGATTTGGCAATGGAAAAAAAGGCTGGAATGTGGTAGGATGGCTGGCGTATTTGGGGAGAATCAATGAGACAATATATCGCTGGAATCATTTTTGTACTCATCGTCGGTGCAGGGATGGTTCGGGCCGACGAAATCGTTCTGGAAAACGGGAACATTTTTTCGGGCAATGTCCTGGCGCTGACCGAAGATACGGTGTCCATCCTGGTCGACGGAAAGAGTATCATCATTGAGAGAGATGATGTTCATGCCGTATTTTTAGGGGAACAAACCCCTTTTTCATCCAAGGGGTATCCGGGCTTGAATGCAGGGAAGCATGATGGGGAACAACAAAGCCGCGGCACAGATCAAAAAATCGTTGAAAATTAGGGCTGTCCTGTTTATTTGGGCAATCTGCCTGGGGCTGCTGCCCATGGCCGGGGAGGCTTTGGCAGAAGAGGAACGCGCCCTTGACACCATTCATGTGGTCACCCCGGAATGGGCCGGGCAGACCAACCGTGACGGTTCAGGGCTCTTTTTTGAAATTGTCAGGGCGGTATATGAGCCCGCCGGCATTCATATGGATTTTAAACTGGTTCCCTGGAAGCGGTGCCAGGCCATGCTGGCCACGCCGCGCTCCGATGCCGACGCCATGCTCTGTACGTGGAAGCCCCATGCCCGGAAGCGGCGTCTGCTGACACCGGCATACCCCCTTTATGTGGAGCAGACCGCTGTCATCTTTAAAAAGGCGTCCAAGATATCCTGGCAGGGCATCCATTCCCTGGATTACAGGCGGGCGGTGTGGCTGAGGGGATACAACTACCACACCGATAGTCAAATGAAAAGCGTTCAACTCTCACTGCAGCATGAGGTGGATTCCTATGAAGAGGCATGGCGGCAGTTGAATTTGGACCGGTTTGATTTCTATATTGAGGCCCTCATAGACCTGGATGCGTATATCCGTGAAAAAAATATCGATATGCGCCTTTACCAGAAAGAGGTGCTCTGGCGGACCGATGCCTATGTGGCTTTTTCCAATACAGACCGGAGTCGGCGGCTCATAGCGGTGTTTGACCGGGAAATGTCACAGCTTTTTCAATCCGGGCGGCTGGCGCAGATCTACCGCAAATGGAAGCAGCCCTTTTTTTCGGAGCACTGGGAGGCCGTTTCCCCGTCCAAAGAATAAAATCCCCTTTCAAGGCCATTCTGGGCCTTGGTAGACTCAAAGATTTCCAGATAGTTTTAATACATTGTTATTGATGGCCAGGTTCATTTCCCTGTGGATGAATTCGTGGTGATGGGGCGCAAAGGGAAGGAATATCAATGAAACGGCCCTGGCCTTGATCCGGGCATCGGCAATAACCGGAAGATGGTCCTTCAGGGGCCTGGCCAGGGAGGCCAGGGTCAGCCGGATGCTCTGGATGGCCTCGGTTGCCGGCAGGGTAATGGGCATATGGGTGTTTTTCCTTATTTTCTGGTCTAGTCCGGGGACCGGCTGGGCAAGGGTGACCTGGCGGGAGATGCGCAAAAACACCTTGGGCCTGATTTTAAAGGCCGGCGCCCAGAAATGGAGTTCATCCGGTGCCGGGTCCAGGGCACCGGCGCCGGGAAGATTGGCCAGTGCCATGAGGTCTTTCCGGGTGTTCAGCGCCATCCCGCTGACCTCTGCTGAAATTTTCCAGAAGGGAATGAGCACATCCTCGGGCGTATCGGTTCCTGCCTCGCCGAACCGGATCCGGGCAAGCGCATCCTGCCTGGCCTGCCAGAGGCTGTCGCAGTTTTTGCAGAGCAGCACCAGGGAGTCGGACTGCCCTTCAAGGTCCCAGCCGCATCCCGGGCATACCCCGGATAGGATGCGGGTTTCCTTTTCCGGCCGGCAAAGGTCCTTGTCCGTATACTCCCCGAGGGAATCGGCGCTGCCCAGGGGGGTGTTGAGCACCCCGTCAAAGAGCTGTTCCCCTGCCCGGTAGACCGGGGAATATATCAGGCTGACGGCCTCGCCGATGTCTTCGGTGATCAATGCATTCCTGACGGATTTGGTCCGGCCGGAAAGGGCGGCCAGGCTGTCGCTGAGGGGGCGGGGCCGCAGGAATTTTCCCTTTGTCCTCACCGATACCCGTCTGAGTTTAAGGGCCTGGGAGCGGAAGCCCAGGGAAAAGGGCACCTTTTGCGGGGGATTGGCAGCGGCCAGGCAGGAGACATCGGTGAACCAGTGGTCCACACCGGACGGGGTGCAGGCGTACTGCACCCCCTTGAACCGCCAATAGGGCATGAACAAAAGCTCTGTGTCTTGGGGAATATCCTTATGGGGCGCCAGAAAAAAACGCCCGAATCCTTTCTGGGCAATGCAGGATCTGACCCGGCAATAGGGGCAGACAAAGAACCGGTCCGCCTCATCCAGAAACACCGGCGCCCCGCAGGAGGGGCAGTGATGTTCGACCGAAAAGTTAATGGCGTTCACCGCATTGGTCGCAGAACACCGCGTTGTTCAGGTTTTCCGCCCCGCATTTTTTACAGAATTTGGTGTCCGTTGCTTTTTCGCAGGCCGTGCCGCACCTGGGGCAGAATCGGGTCTCCGGGGTGATGTTTTTCCCGCATTGGCTGCACTTGTCCAGTATCACCTGCTGGTGGCCGCAGGAGGGGCAGAAGTTGGCGTCCGCCTGGATTTTGCTTTTGCATTCCGGGCAGGTGGTTTTGGCGGTGGTTTCCCCGGCGGTGCCGCCCATGGCCTGGGCAAATACCCCGGGCAGCATCATGCCCACCCCCATGCCCATGCCGGCACCGGCGCCGTCGGAGGCCAGCCCGCCGTTTCCTTCGGCAATTTTTTCCATGGCCATGGCTGTTTTCATTTGCATGAGCCGGTTCATGTCGTCAAACACCTCCACCCGGCTTTTGTCGTCAATGGCCTTCTGGACTTCAGGGGGCGGGGTGATGGCATTGATGTAAAGGTTGCTCAGGGCCAGGCCGAATTGTGAAAAGTCCTCTTTTACCCGCTCGGCCAGTCCCTGGGCCAGTTCATCATACTGGGCGGGCAGATCAAAGATAGAGGTGATCTGTTCGCCGATATAGTCGTTGAACCGGGAAACCACCACCCGGCTCAGGTACTGGCTGATGTCCTCGGTGGTGAACAGGCCCTGGGTGCCGGCGATGCGGTTGATGAACAGGGCCGGCTGGACAATGCGCATGTTGAATATGCCGAAGGCCCTCAGCCGCACCAGGCCCAGTTCCTTGTCCTTGAAAGCCACCGGGTCCCGGGTGCCCCATTTAAGGTTGGTGAAGGTCTTGAGGTTGGTGAAGTAGACTTCGGCCCGCAGGGGGCTGGTCATGCCCCAGGGCAGGCTGGCAATCTTGGTCAGCACCGGGATATTGGCGGTCTTGAGGGTGTGGCGGCCGGGCCCGAATGCGCCTACGGCCTTGCCGTTGTAGAAGAATACAGCGGCCTGGCTTTCCCTTACCGTAAGCTGGGCGCCGTATTTGATTTCGGCGGAACCGGTTTCCGGCAGGCGGTAAACCAGGGCATCCCCGGTATCGTCCAGCCATTCAAGTACTTCAAGAAAAATCAGGTTGTTGGTGCCCACGGTATTTCTCCTTCAGTTATGGATCATTTTTTTGGGGGTATCGGGTACGCTTTCCGGTGATTTAAGCGGTGCCCAAAAAATCGTCTGGATAGTATCGTTTCCATCTGGATGAGATTAATTTGTTATGCACCTATTGTCAAGCCGGGTCATCCGGGCGGGCATTTTAACATTCGGGGGGAAAGGAAGGGGGGGATGCTGAGAATGGCATCCCCCCGGATATTGGATAAACGGGCTCCTCGGATTGGGATCAGGCGCCTTTCTGGGGCCTCATATCCGCCATATTTATGCCGGCAACGGACACGGGCTTTTTCATGGCGTCACGGCGGAAGGGTTCGCCCAATTCCATGTTGGTCATGACTTCGATGAATGTTGTTTTACCGTCTTCCATCTGGGTTTTGATGGCGGCGTCAAGCTGATGGGTCAGTTCGTCCATGGTCCATGCTTTCACGCCGATAAGGCCGCAGGCTTTGGCGATTTCGGAGTAGTGGACCTGGCGGTCCAGTTCGGTGCCCACGAAATTATCGTCGAACCAGAGGGTGGTGTTCCGCTTTTCGGCGCCCCAGTGGTAGTTGCGGAAGATGATCATGGTGATGGCGGGCCAGTCGTCGCGGCCGCAGGCGGTCATTTCGTTCATGGATATACCGAAGGCCCCGTCCCCGGCAAAACCGACAACCGGCATATCGGGATGGGCGATTTTGGCGCCCAGGATGGCGGGGAAACCGTATCCGCAGGGGCCGAACATACCGGGGGCCAGATATTTGCGGCCGGCTTCGAAGGTGGGGTAGGCATTGCCAATGGCGCAGGAATTGCCGATGTCAGAGGATATAATGGCGTCCTGGGGCAGGGCCTTTTTGATGGCCCGCCATGCCATGCGGGAGGTGATCTTTTCGGGATCGGCTTCCTGGGCCCGGGCATTCCAGGTGGTGCCCGGATCGTCATGTTCATGGTCCATGGTCGAAAGTTCGGATTCCCAGGCTCCCTTGGTGGATTCGATCAGGGCCCTGCGCTCTGCACGGCCGGCATCGCCTGCGGTGTCGGAAAGCTGTGCCAGGATCCCCTTGGCAACTTTTTTGGCGTCGCCCACAATCCCTACGGTAACCGGCTTGGTCAGGCCGATGCGGTCGGGGTTGATATCCACCTGGATGATGGCCGCATCCTTGGGCCAGTAATCAATGCCGTAACCGGGCAGGGTGGAAAAGGGGTTAAGGCGGGTGCCCAGGGCCAGGACAACGTCGGCTTTGGCGATCAGCTCCATGCCGGCCTTGGACCCGTTGTATCCCAGGGGGCCTGCAAACAGGGGATGGGAGCCTGGGAATGCATCGTTGTGCTGGTAGCCGCAGCAGACCGGGGCATCCAGCCGCTCGGCCAGGGCCTTGGCATCTTCAATGGCATTGCCGATGACAACGCCGCCGCCGTTTAGGATGACGGGGAATCTGGCCGTGGAGAGCAGTTCAGCCGCCCTGGCAAGGGCTGCTTCTCCGCCGGCCGGCCGTTCAAACTCCACAACGGCCGGCAGCTCAATATCAATCACCTGGGTCCAGAAGTCCCGGGGGACGTTGATCTGGGCGGGTGCAGATGCCCGTTTGGCCTGTAGGATCACCCGGTTCAGCACCTCAGCCATGCGGGAGGGATGGAGCACCTCCTCCTGGTAGGCCACCATGTCTTCAAAGATGGCCATCTGGGGCACTTCCTGGAATCCGCCCTGGCCCATGGTCATATTGGCGGCCTGGGGGGTCACCAGCAGGAGGGGGGTATGGTTCCAGTACGCTGTTTTTACAGGCGTGACGAAATTGGTGATCCCGGGGCCGTTCTGGGCAATCATCATGGACATTTTGCCGGAAGCGCGGGTAAATCCGTCTGCCATCATGCCGGCGTTGCCTTCATGGCCGCAGTCCCAGAACGTGATCCCGGCTTTAGGGAAAAGGTCTGAAACCGGCATCATGGCCGAGCCGATGATACCGAAGGCGTTGTCTATACCATGCATCTGCAATATTTTTACAAATGCTTCTTCTGTGGTCATTTTCATTATCTTTCCTCCATTAATACTTTATTGCTCCGGTTTCATTTCAATTCTGAACTGAACTGCCGTGTCATGAGCCGTTCATAAAGCGTCGGCTTCAACCGTGAAATCAGGTATCCCAGTTTTCCGAAGAAGGTGAAGACCATCATGGGGCGTTCCTTCTCCACGCCTTTTCTGATCTGGGCGGCGACGAACCCGGGCGTCTGCTGCTTTCCGATCCGGGTCTGTTTGTGGCGGGTTATATTGCCGTCGCCGCCCAGGGCGCGGGTCTGCAGATTGGTCTCGATGAATCCGGGGCAGATGATCATGACGTGGACCCCCCGATGCCGCAATTCACACCGCAGAGAGGTGAAAAAACCGTGGAGCGCATGTTTGGATGCGGCATATCCGCAACGGGCGAGCAAGGGGGCAATTCCTGCAATGGATTCGTTGACGACGATACTGCCCCGGCTGTCCAGCAGATGGGCAAGGGCCGCCTTTGTCATATACACCGAACCGAAAAAGTTGACGGCCATGACCTTTTCCACCACCGAAACCGTTGTTTCTTCAAACAGGCTTCTTTGGGTGATCCCCGCGTTATTGAACAGAAGATCAATGGAGCCGAACCGCTTTATGGTTTCTTCCACTGTCTGTTTGCAGGCATGCTCATCCGTGACATCACATTCAAGGGCAAGAACATCATGGTTTTTGGATTCAAATTCCTGTTGCCTGAGGGCGAGGGTTTCGCCGTCCATATCTGCCAGAACGATGTTGGCGCCGGCACCTGCAAATTCCCAGGCCGTGGCAAGGCCGATGCCCGACGCGCCTCCGGTGATGAGAACGGTTTTCCCGCCAAAAGAGCGCCTAGGCACGGGTCACCCCCAAATTCTGTTTTTTGATTCTGGCAAAGAAAAAGGCGGTGGCAAGCCCGGCAATAATATGCCAGATGCCCCACCAGGCAACCAGAATGGCCATTCCCCCCAGGCCGTCAAAAAAGTTAAACACAAGAATCAGGCCCAGGGCGGAATTCTGAATCCCCACTTCCACACACACCGCCCTGCAGTCGGGTTCGGGCAGCCCCATTAATTTGCCGGCCCAGTAACCGATGTTCAATGCCAGGGCATTATGAAGAAGCACGGCGAAGACCACAATGCCCACATAGCTTAAAAAGTGCTGCCAGTTGGCAGCCAGGGCCCCGCAGACGATGAGGATGAAAAAGACCAGGGAAAATATCTTAAAGGGTTTTCTCACCTTTTCGGCAAGGCCCGGCATATATTTGCCGATGCTCATCCCAAGGATCAGGGGAATTCCCAGAATCAGGAATACGGCGATAAAAACGTCCACAGGATCAAGGCTGACCCGGCGCAGGATGGGTTCCGTGGCCGGGTTCAGGCGGCCCCAAAGGGAGAGGTTCAAGGGTGTCATGAAAATGGCGGCCACGGTGGATACGGCTGTCATGGAGATGGACACCGCGCTGTTCCCCCTGGCCAGGTAGGTAATGATGTTGGACAGGTTTCCCCCGGGGCATGCCGCCACCAGCATCATGCCCAGCGCAATGGAGGGGTAGGGCTTTAAAATCATCACCAGCAGAAAGGTAAAGGCCGGCAACAGGATGAACTGGGCCGCAAGCCCTATGGCCGGCGCTTTGGGGCTTGCAATAATTCGTTTAAAATCTTCAAAACGTAATTCAATGGCCACCCCAAGCATCATCAGGCCGATGGCCCCGTTGATGATGGCAATGCCCGCCGGGTTGAAATTCAATTGAACCTGGTCAAGTGCCGCTGGATCCATATTCCCCCCTTTCGCCCCGTATCCGGGGCGCCTGCATTTTGAAAATTTACATTTTAAGCTTTATAGGCCCCTACGTTTGCCAATGCCATGGAGGCCGGGCTCACCGTTGTGGGATCGGTCATCACGTTGATGCAGCAGACCTTTCCCGAGGCAAAGGCATCTTCCAGGGCCGGGCGTATATCCTTGGGATCTTCCACCAGGTAGCCTTTGCCGCCGATGGCCTCCACCATCTTATGGTAGTCCACCCGGCCGATATAGGTGCCGTCTTCAATGGCGTGGCCGATACGGATTTCCTGTGAATGGCGTATCATACCCCAGCCGAGATCGTTGGAAATCACGACCACGATGGGGTTGTTTTTCCGGATGGCGGTTTCAAATTCCATGAAATTGAATCCCACAGACCCGTCTCCGGTCATCAGGCAGACCCGCTTGTCCGGGTTCAGCAGTTTGGCGGTATTGGCATAGGGCAGCCCCACGGCCAGGGATCCGAAAATCCCGTAATCCAGGTAGGCCCCCGCCTTTTTCATTGTCCGTGTCATGCCCAGCCAGGTGGTGGTGTCCCCGCCGTCTGCAATCACAATATCGTCTTCGCCGTCCATAAACTGGTTGACCTCCTGGGCCAGGCGCATGGGGTGGACGGGGAGATTCTCCGATGCCCAGTCGTTCTGGGACAGGGCCTTGCCGTCCTCATGGGCCTTGTTCAGCTTTTCGACCCAGGGGGTGAATTGGTCCTTGAATTGTTTATACCCGGTTTCCAGATGGTCGTTGCAGGCCGAAAGGAATCCCTTGATATCGGATACAACAGGCAGGTCCACCGTCCGGTTCCGGCCGATCTCATCGGGCTGGATATCCACCTGGGCGATTTTGGCTTCCGGGTTAAAGATATCCCCGAACAGGTAGTAAAGGGAGATCCGGGTGCCCAGCACAACGACCAGGTCGGTTTCGATATAGGCGGCAAACCCGGCACCGGGGCGGATCGCCAGGGCGCCTTCAAAACATAGGGGATGCTCGTCGGACAGGATCCCCCGGCCGGAGAGGTTGGTAAAAAGCGGAATGCCGGTGGCTTCAATAAAGGTTTTGAGTTCCTCTTCGGCATGGGCCTGCCAGGCGCCCGTTCCAGCAATGACCAGGGGATTTTTGGACTCCGAGAGCATGTCCAGAAGGGCCTTTGCCTTGTCCGGATCGGCAGGGTTGGAAACAACGGTGGTCGCTGTTTTCCGCACGGCGGCCGGGTCCACAGGGGTGTTGAGCACATCAATGGGAAATTCAAGGTAAACCGGTCCGGGGCGGCCGCTTTCGGCAATCCTGAAGGCCATGTCCACGTATTCGTTCACCCGTTCGGCCTTCATGCAGACCAGGGCCTTTTTGACCATGGGCCGGATAACGTCTGCCTGGGGCATATCCTGCAGATCAAGCCTTTCCTTGTTGTCCAGCCCGACGCAGCCTGCGATCAGGACCAGGGGGGTGTTGGAGAAATGGGCACTGGCCACCCCGGTGAGGGCATTGGTGAACCCCGGGCCGGCCGTAACCATTGCCACGCCGGCCCTGCGGGTCATTTTGCCGTAGGCTTCGGCCATAAACAGGGCAGACTGTTCGTGGCGGGTGTCATAGATTTTGATGTCAGATCCTTCAAGATACTGGTAAATGGGGGTGATATGCCCCCCGCTCAAAGAGAAAATATAATCGATCTTCCTGTCAATTAACGCCTTTGCCGTAAGTTCAGCGCCTGTAATCGTTTCCATCTTCACTCCTTTTTCATATATTGTAGAATCCAAAAAACGGTTTGTCTTACATTTTTAAAGCTCCATGAGCTGGCCGCCGCAGATGTTCAGGGCCTGGCCGGTCACATAGGACGATTGATCCGATGCCAGGAATGCCGCCATATCCGCCACCTCCGCAGGCGTTCCGATCCGGCCGAGGGGAATAGACTCACACATTTTGCGTTCCTGTTCTTCCACGGTGGTGTTCAGAAACTGGGCTTCAAGGCCGAACCGCCATTTTTCAAGGTCGGTCATAATCTGCCCCGGGCAGATGGCATTTACTCTGATCTTAAGGCCTGAGAGTTCTCTGGCCATCACCTTGGTCAGCATGATCACCCCTGCCTTGGAGACGGCGTATGCCCCGTTGAACAGAGGCGGTACCTTGCCGGCCCTGGATGCGGTGTTGATAATGGCGCCGCCCTTTTCCTGCATCAGCGGGACAATGGCTTTAGACACCCTGAACACCCCGTGCAGATTGACGTCCACTGTTTTGAGCCAGGCAGTCTCATCATAGGTATGCACCCCGTTGGGGACCCCGAAGGTCGCGCCGGCGTTGTTGCATAGAATATCCACCCGGCCGAATTGGTTTTTCACTTTGTCAGCCATGGCCTGGACAAGCGCCATGTCCGTCACATCCACATTGACTGCCAGGGTTTCTATGGCATATTCGCGGGCCAGTTCATCAACAATGGTTTCCATTTCAGATACGGAGCCGGTTTTGACGTCGGCCTCACACCCTTTGGCATCTCCGAAATCGGCGATAACAACGTTGGCGCCCATGGCGGCAAACTTCTTTGCAATGGCATACCCGATCCCTGTTTTTTTGCCTGCACCGGTGACCAGTGCGGTTTTTCCCTTTAACGAACTCACACGTCCTCCTTTTGATGGCAAGGTCATTTCAACACAATGGCCTGGATTAGTTTGGTGACACTATAATCGTAAATCTCCTTGTAGTTTTGATTCTTCAATGCCGTATGTTCCAGTTTTTTAAACTGCAGCAGCCCGTGCAGGGTGCCCCAGAACATGATGGAAAATTTTTCGGCGTCCTCATCCGCAAAAAGCCCGTCCTGCTGGCCGGAAATAATGATTTCCTGAATGATTTCCAGAATCCTGCTGGCCGACAGGTCGATCCTCAGTTTCAAATCCTTTTGGAAGAACACCTTTGATGCGGACAAAAAGTAGTTGATAACGTTAAAATATTCTTTTTGTGTTTCAGTAAAATCAAAGTACGCCAGGGCAATATGGCGCAGTTTCTGATCCTGCCCCACGGAGTTGGCGGCAATCTTTTTTATTTCGTCGTACAGAATCCCGATCCCTTCTTCCTGGAGAGCGGTAAAAATATCTTCCTTGTTTTTATAGTAGAAATAGATGGTCCCCACACCCAGCTCCGCCTCTTTGGCGATTTTGCTGATGGAGATTTTTTCAATACCCTGGGAAAACAACAGGTCCCGTGCTGCATCCAAAATTTGATTTCGTCGTGTCTGCTTTTCTAATTTGCGTCGTTCTTTTACACCCATGTTTCCACCACTATTTATTTTAAGAACCATATACTATTTTCGAATGGTGTTCGAAAAATGATATACATTTTATAATTCCGGATTGTCAATAAAATATTTTAATTTAAAGGAATATATTAATATATGGAGTATGGATTGAGGATGATGAATATGATCAATCCAGCCATAACCCTCTTATCCTCTGGTTGACATGGTGGGAGGATAAATATAATATTCATTATTAGAACAATACTCGAAATAATAAGGATAACCCATGGACGGTCAATTTAAACTGTACTGCGAGTACATTCATTGCTGTGGAAAAAAGGCGGTTGAATTAGGCGAAACAGAGAGTGAAAAAGCAGCAAAGCAATGGTGCCGTGAGCAAACCATCATGAAAAAGCGCCCAAAGCTTCCAAAGACCGATCTTATCAGGACCTGCCCGGTGGTCCATTGCCCTGCCAAACTCCAGATTCCGGTATATGGTTACCGCAAGGTCACGGGGTGATTTTTTGCCACCGTTGACGGTATTTTGATTGACATCCGGATCCAATCTTCCTCTTGGTTTTGAATTGGGATCTATGCTAATATATTACCCGGCTTGAGACTCATGGATCACTTTTCAGATGGTCGGCGGTGACTTGAGCTGTCCTTTATTTTCATGCCCCAGCGGCCGGCCTGTCAGTCTCTTGCAGCCACAAGTATTCAGCCGCAGTCCCAAGCGGTATCTTTAGGTTTTGAAAAAAGGCAGGTGCTGTCATGGAAAAGAAACCTTTTGAAACAATGGTAAGGGATGTGTTTGCTTTAGCGGATATTGAAGTGAACGGCAACCATCCCTGGGATATCCGGGTAAAGGATGAGTCGTTCTATAAAAGACTGGCCGCCGGAGGCTCCCTCGCCCTGGGGGAAAGCTATATGGACGGGTGGTGGGAATGTGAGGCCCTGGATCTGTTTTTCGAGCGGATTCTGGCCGTCCGGATAGACCGGCAGGCCAAGAGAACCCTTAAAGCCTTGTGGTACGGCATCAAGGCCAGCCTGACCAGTTCCCCCGGCCGGTTCCGGGCCTTTGATATCGGCCGCCGCCACTATGATCTGGGCAATGAATTGTTCGCTTTAATGCTGGATAAATGGATGAACTATTCCTGTGCCTATTGGAAGGAGGCACAGGGACTGGAACAGGCCCAGGAAGCCAAGATGGACCTGATCTGCCGGAAACTCGCCCTGGCCCCCGGCATGCGGGTCCTGGATATCGGCTGCGGCTGGGGCGGGCTGGCGGCATACATGGCCGAACATTACCAGGTCCAGGTTGTGGGCATCACCGTTTCCCGGGAACAGGTAAATATGGCCCGGCAGCGCTGCAAGGGCCTGCCGGTAACCATATCTCTGATTGACTACCGGGATATGAAAGAGCAGTTTGACCGTATTGTTTCGGTGGGGATGTTTGAACATGTCGGGGCAAGGCATTACCGGACCTTCATGAAGGTCGTCAGGCGGTGCCTGGCCCCCCAGGGCCTTTTTTTACTCCATACCATCGCCGGCAACCGGTCGGTGAGAAGCTGCGATCCCTGGATCAGGCGGTACATTTTTCCAAATTCCATGCTGCCGTCCAGCCAGCAGATATCAGCGGCCTCGGAAAAATTGATGGTTCTGGAGGACTGGCACAGTTTTGGACCCGACTACGACCCGACGCTGATGGCATGGTACAAAAATTTTGTAAAAAACTGGGATCTGATCAAATCCGATTACGACCACCGGTTTTTCCGCATGTGGTCCTATTATCTTCTGGTCTGTGCGGGGTCATTCAGGTCCCGGCGGAATCAGTTATGGCAGATCGTTTTTTCCAGGGACGGGTTTCGTCCGAAATATGAGAGTGTCCGATAGTGGTTTTGTCAAAGGCCGTTTAAGTTTTTTTCGCTGCCGTTGCCCATTTTTTATCAGCCCCTCAGGCGGGAAAAATTTTCCCGCCTGAGGGGCCTTATGCCCTGTCACAAAAAACGGGATGTGCCTGTAATGTATTAATAATAAACGGGTTTCAGAGAAACGCCTTCGCCGCCTTTCCGTCTGGCACGCCGGTTGCTCTGTATATAAGGGACCGGCAAGAAATGCTTGCCACAAATCCCATGATGAGGAGCCGACGAATGCTTTCTGCACAGACGAAGAATGAGATCGATTCCCTTGCCGCCAATGCAAGCCGGGACGATCAATACAATGCCGTGTTGTTTCAGTATGCCCTCAACGCCTTTTCCAATGGAGAGTGCGGAGGGGCCGTTTACGCCCTGAATGCGCTTAAACGGCTGAGCCCCGGCATTGCAGAAGTGCATTACAGCCTGGGGCTGATTCATCACTCCCTGGACAATCGGGCCGAAGCGGTTATCTCCTTTCAAAATGCACTGGCCATTCGGTCCACCTATGTTGATGCCTGGCTGAATCTTGGCAAGGTGCAGATGCAGGACGGCAAACTCAAGGATGCCGTCGACAGTTTTGTCCGGGTGGTGCAGATTGATCCTCAACGGGACCAGGCCTTCCGTTTTCTGGGCGATATCTACCGGGAACTGGGGTATTTCAAAGAGGCCATCGACGCCTATGGTGCTGAACTGGCCCTGGTGCCGGACCGTCTGGACTGCCGTCTGGATATCGGTCTGACCTATCTGAGTCAGGGGAAGTTCCCCGAAGCCGCCATCGAGTTCCAGGAAATCCTGGCCGTTGATCCGACAATTTCAGAGGTCCATTTCAACCTGGGGCTTACCTTTCACAAACAGCAGAAGCTCCACCTGGCGGAGTCTGCCTACCGGCAGGCATTAAAGGCCAATCCGAAAAATGTAGGGGCCCACAATAATCTGGGAATCGTATTGGATATTCTGGGACGATCCCAGGAGGCGGTGGCCCATTACGAGGAAATCCTCAAGATTGAACCGGAAAACCAGGGGGTACGCCATATTCTTGCCGCCCTGACCGGGAAACAGGTGAAAAATGCCGTTCCGGAATATGTGGTACCGCTTTTTGACCAATATTCAGATGGGTTTGACGTGGAACTGGTAAAGCATCTTAAATATACCGTTCCGGCCAAGCTTAAAGAGGCTGTGGCCGGCTGCCGCAAGGAAGTGAACCATTTTGAACATGTGCTGGATCTGGGCTGCGGCACGGGGATGTGCGGAGAAGCCTTCTGGGATAGGGCAACCCGGATCACCGGTGTGGATCTTTCTTCCAAGATGCTGGGGCAGGCCTTGAGAAAGGGCGTCTACGACGACCTGCATAACCTGGATATCGTCGAATTCCTGGAAAAGCGGCAGACCCTTTATGATCTTTTTCTGGCCGCGGATGTTTTCATCTACGTGGGCGACCTGGATGCCGTCTTCCGGGCCGTGCGCCAGCGGTCCAAACCGGGCGCACTCTTTGCGTTTTCAGTGGAACGATGGGAGGGCGATTCCTTCTGGCTCCGTTCCTCCGGACGCTACGCCCACAGCCGCCGGTATATCCGGAGGCTGGCGGCCAGGTACGGGTTTACCCTGAAAACCGATCTCTCCACGGGCATCCGGCTGGAGAACGATAAGTGGATTGATGGAGATATCTATATCCTGAAGAGTCCGGAATTTGTATCCGACACCTTGTTTGCCGGGGAAAAGACAGTACGCCTCCCTGCCGGAAGAGGGGCTTCGGCCCAGGTCCTGGCCGGATAATCCTCTGATCCGGCCTGGGCGGCCGGCAACCCCATAGCGGTCCTTATCCGGCCCGGGTCACCGCCGCAGAACGGTGGCCCGGGCCGTGTTCCTTTCAAAAAGAGTCTCTCACTGTTCTTGCATAACCGTCATTGCGGTTTTATCTTATTAAAATACAAACGATGAAAATCAGGCGGAGGTAAGGCATGGAAACTCGGATGGAAAAGGATACCATGGGGGAGGTGAGGGTCCCGGCCCATGTCTATTGGGGGGCCCAGACCCAGCGGTCTTTGGAAAATTTCGCCATCGGCGGTGAACCCATGCCCCGGGAAATCATAGGGGCTTTCGGGTATGTGAAAAAAGCCTCAGCCGCCATCAACAGGGATATGGGGCTTCTGTCCGGGGAGACCGCCGCACTGATCACCAGGGTCTGCGATGAAATCATCGGGGGGGAACTGGACGATAATTTCCCGTTGAAGGTCTGGCAGACGGGATCCGGTACCCAGACCAATATGAACGTGAACGAGGTGATCTCCAACCGGGCCCATGTGCTGGCGGGAAATACCCTGGGCCAGGGGCGGCCGGCCATTCATCCCAATGACCATGTGAACCGTTCCCAGTCATCCAATGATACCTTTCCCGGTGCCATGCATGTGGCTGCGGTGATGGCCTTAAAGTCGGGAACCCTTCCCGGGCTTGCCACTTTGGGCAATGCCCTGGATCAAAAATCCCGGGCCTGGCAGGATATTGTCAAAACCGGGCGGACCCATTTCATGGATGCGGTGCCCATCACCCTGGGCCAGGAGTTCTCCGGGTATGCCGCCATGGTCTCCCGGGGAATCTCACAGATTGAGGCCGGCCTTGCCCGGCTTTATGAACTGGCCCTGGGGGGAACGGCCGTGGGCACCGGGCTGAACGCACCGGAGGGGTTTGACAGGGCCGTGGCGGCGGAACTGGCCCGGCTCACCGGACATCCCTTTATTGCATCGCCCAACAAGTTTGAATCCCTGGCCGCCCATGACGGCCTGGTGGCGGCCCACGGGACCTTGAGGGCCATGGCCGTCAGCCTAATGAAAATCGCCAACGATATCCGCATGCTGGGGTCCGGTCCCCGGTGCGGGATCGGGGAACTGCGCTTGCCGGCCAATGAGCCCGGCTCTTCAATCATGCCGGGGAAGGTCAACCCCACCCAGGCCGAGGCACTGACCATGGTCTGCGCCCAGGTCATGGGAAATGATACCGTCCTCTCCGTGGCCGGGGCCTCGGGGCATTTTGAGCTGAATGTGTTCAAACCGGTGATCGCCTATAATTTTCTGCAGTCGGCCCGGCTGCTGGGGGAGGCGGCCCTCTCCTTTGCCCGGCATTGCGTTGAGGGGCTTGAACCGGATTTGGAGACCATCGGCCGCCACCTTGACAACTCCCTGATGCTGGTGACGGCCTTGAATCCCCATATCGGGTATGACAAGGCCGCCCGGATTGCCAAATACGCCCATGAAAAGAAGATCACCCTGGAGCAGGCCGCCGATGACCTGGGGATCCTGGCACCGGAGGAATTCCGGCGGCTGGTGGTGCCGGCTCAAATGACCGGCCCCCTGGCGGCGGATCCTTGATAAAGGCACCTTTAGGACGGCGCCTTGAGGGCGGTTCCATTGAAACCTGAATAAAAAAGGAGTATACCATGGCAGATGTCGCCGTATTCAAAGCCTACCCCTTTAAGGTGGGGCAGAAAATACGCATTGAGGCCTCCCCCAGGGCGGGGGACTGGGAAGTTATCGGGGTGACCGAGAATAAGGTCACCCTGCGCTGCCCCATATCGAAAAAGGAATTTACCTGGAGCCGGTTCTGCTATCTTTCCGAGCAGAAAGAACAGGAATGGCCGAAACAAGATTGAAAAGGGAAAATACATGGATGTGATTCTGCTCATGGCCACCACCCTGGACGGGATGATCGCCAGGGATTCTAATCAGCTGGTGGACTGGACCGGAAAGGCCGATAAGAAATATTTCGTTCAGGTCACCCGTGAGGCCGGTGCCATGATCATGGGCTCCAAAACCTATGACACCATCGGTTTTCCCCTGCCGGGGCGGTTGAATATCGTCATGACCCGGAACAAAAGCCGGGTGAGTGATGACGACAACCTGGTCTACACGGACCAGGCCCCTGGTGAGATTCTAAGGGACCTTGAACAAAAGGGGTATGAACGGGTGACCCTCATCGGCGGTGCCCTGGTCAATTCCCTGTTTGCCCGGGAGAACCTCATCACCGAGGTCCACCTCACCCTGGTGCCCAAGCTGTTCGGCACCGGCCTTTCCCTGTTCAACCGGGAGCTGGACATGGATCTTGAACTCAGGGAATACCGTGAGCTGGACAAGGGACACCTGCTCATGATCTACGATGTAAATAACTGAGGAAATGGCCCCATGGCTGAAACTGTGAAAAAGAAAAAAAATCCCTTTGCCCGGCTGCTGGACTGGATCTCCAGGGGAACCCGGCGGGCTGAAAAGAAAGGGCAGGGCGCCTGCCGGTCCTGAGGCCCCAGGAAATGACCGGCCTGGTTCAGGCCGTCAGAGATCTGGGTGCCGGCTTCCCGGCCCCGTCCAGACGCACCTTCCAGATTTCCCGGTGGATCTGCCAGACAGCCCGGATTACGGCTTTGTTCATGAGGTCGGAAAGCCCGTAGCCTTCGGTGGCATGGGGATCAATCCAGAGATAGACCATCCGGCCGGGAAACTGCTCCCACATCCTGGCACGGGACAGGGCCCATGCCAGGCCGCCGATGATGGGAAAGGATTTGGCCATCCACTGGACATGCTGGTCAAATATTTTCTGATTCCAGACGTGAAGGGTTCCCGGCACCCCGGACAGGTCCAGGGCACCGGTGATGATGGCCAGGTCCGCCCCCAGGATGTAGCCGGTGGCATATTTGGAATCAAGGGCCAGATAGGCATACTCAATATCCTCTCCTGAAGCGGTTTCAGCCATTTTTTCCAGGACGGCGCATCCGGCGCCCAGATCCCCCTGGAGCACATCGCCCAATCCCATGATCATGATTTTTTTCATATTTTCCCCTTCGCTGTGTTGCGGGGCTAAAACACAATCTTGTAGTAACAGGAAAAGTTTCTGCCTGCCTCCTTGAGTGCCATGCCCCGGGATGTGGCCAGAAAATTGCTGTAATCCTCGTCAAAAAGGTTGGTGACGCCGAAACTCAGTTCGTGGTCCGCGCCCAGGGCATGGAACCTGTATCCCGCTTTGAGATCCAGGGTCTGCCAGCTTTGAGACGGGGTCTGGCCGCCGCCCACCCGGTCCTGGGCGTCGGCCCATTCATGGGAGAGCTTGGCCCACCATCCGCCGGTGAGCCCGCTGAAATCCTGGTTCCACTCCAGGTCGGAACGGGCGTTTAGGGGGGCGATATAGGGCAGGGCCTCGCCGGTGGTTTTGTTGTCCCCCCGGGCCCATGCCAGGCTGGCTGAGAGTTTGAGCTGGGGCAGAAGCCTTACCTCCCCTGAGAGCTCAGCGCCGTAAATTCTGGCGTTATCTACGTTTTCCATCTCAATGCGGGAGGCGCTGACCTGCTGTTCCGTGATCATTTCCCTGATGCGGTTGCAATAGGCGGTTCCTGAAACCCTGAGCTTCCCGGAGACAAAGTGGAGGCCTGTTTCAAAAAAACGGGACTGTTCCGGCTCCAGGTCCGGGTTGCCGTGGAGGCTGATACCGCCGCCCAGGTTCACATACTTGAACCGGTCCATGAGGTCCGGCGGCCGGAAGCTTAAGGCGGCAAGGGCCGTGGCAGACCAGCGGGGGGCGATCTGCCAGGTCAGGCCGGCCTGGCCCTGGAAGCTGGCATCCGCTTCGGTTTTTCCCTCCCTGACCCGGGTGAGGGCCATGGCCGGGGAGGGCGGCGAGATCCAATTGTAAAGGTCGTCGCTTTTGACCCGGGTGGCGTCCACCCTGCCCCCCAGGTTCAGGCTGAGGCTGTCGGACAGGGACCAGGTATCTTCGGCAAAGAATCCGCCGACGGTCTGGGAGAGGTTGCCCAGGCTGGAATCAATTCCAATCAGCCCGTTTTTGAAGTCTTTGATCCGATGGGTGTTGTCGATCCGCCACTGCCAGGCCTCCAGGCCCAGCACCGGTGTATGGTCACCGATGTTGAAATGGCTGGTCCAGTTGATTCCCAGGGTGGCGTGGTCGGCCCCGGGGGCCACCGACACCAGGGGGGAGGCGGCGGGGAATTCATCCAGAATGACCCGCCGGTCCACCTCCTGGAAGAAGAGCCTTATTTTTGATTGGGTCAGGATGCTTTCTTCCGGGGTCAGGGTATGGGTGGCGGAGCCCAGAACCCTGCGGGTGGTGGGAAAGGTGGCGTCGGGTCCCTGGGGCAGGGCCAGGCCCTTGCCGGGGATGCCGACGTTCTGCCCCTCCATGACCTGAAGGTTTACCTCGGTTTCGTTTTTTTCACTCCATCTATGCCCGCCGGCCAGCCGGCCGTAGAGATCCCGGAACTGGCTGTTGTGGACAAGGGTGCTGCCGGCACTTTCCCGTTCTTCATAATCCCGGTATCCGCCGGAGCCGAGGATCCAGGTGTTTTTGCCTTCGTAGAGGCCCAGGCCGTAGGCGCCGTAGCCCCCGGGATTGGTGGCGGCCTCGGTCCGTATTTCAGTCCGGGTATGGGGGACCAGGGCGTACCCCCCCCTTCTGGTGATCACGTTGACCACCCCGCCCATGGCCCCCCATCCGTAAAGGGCGGAAATCGGCCCTTTGAGTACTTCGATCCGTTCGATGTCGCTGGGGTTGATCAGGCCGAACCGGGCGTTGATGTCCGTGGCCGTATTGACCCTGCAGCCGTCGATGAGGAAGAGCACGCTGTTCCGGCTCAATCCCCGGATGTTGATATCCGATCCCCAGGGGGAGTCCGAGGTCTTTTCCACGCCGGGGATGAGCCGGGTGATGTCCGTGAGGCTGACCGGCCGGGACCGGTCAATTTCGGGGGAGAGGATCACCCCCACACCTCCCGGGGTGCTGGAGGCGGTTTGGGGGAGTCCCCGGGCCGTTACCACCAGCGGATCAAGATCGGTGACACCCCCCTGGGTGTCGGTGGATGCCGTTTCCCGGGCAAGCACCCGGGAGGATGAGAGGGAGGATGAGAGAAGAAAAAGAGCAGCCGCCAGGACAAAGAGCAGTCCCAGGCGGGGGGAGCGGCGAAACGGGATTACAGGCATCATGTTTGATATTCCAGATAGAGGGCCGGCCCCTGACAGGGCCGGCCCCGTGTTGCTATGGTTAGAGGTTCAGTTCAAATCCCTTTTCCTTGAGGGCCTTTATCCGTCTGCTCCGGTCGATATAATGGGTGTGGAGCAGGTGGTGGGACATGTGGCCGCAGGGGCCGTCATGCAGAAACCCTTTCTTTGGATCGTAGAGCTTCTGAATCATGGGGTTATCCTGGGATTTGCGGATTTTGTACATTTTGGCGTCGGCCCGGTAAACAGACTTCTGCCGGGCCTCTACCAAATCCGTTTCCCCGGCCAGGGCCGTGGTGGCCAGCGGGCCGCCTACGGCCGCATATCCTGCGGTCAGGCCGGCGGCTTTGATGAATCCCCGCCTTGAAATGCTCATTTTTTTCATATGATACCTCCTTTGGAAACCTGGCGGCCCGGTGAAATCCCCAGCCGCTTATTCATGGCAAGTCTGATGGTCCGGGCCAGGGAGGCTGTGCGCACCTCCGGATCCAGGGGCTGGCCCCCGCCGTTGACGCAGCCCCCCGGACAGGTCATGATTTCAATGAAATGATAGTCCGCCTTTCCGGCCCTGACCTGGTCGCAGAGCTTGGCCGCGTTGTCGAGACCGCTGGCCACCGCCACCTTCACCGTTCCGAAACTGGGCACCTTGATGGCTGCCGTATTGATCCCTTCCCGGGTCCGCACCAGCTTGATGGCCGGGTCTTTCAGGGCCTTGCCGGACAATTCCTCATAGGCCAGGCGCAGGGCCGCCTCCATGACGCCGCCGCTGTTGCCGAAGATGGTGGCCGCGCCCGTGGACTGGCCCAGTACAGGGTCTGGATCCCGGTCCGGCAGGCCCGCAAAGTTGATACCCGCCCGTTTGATCATGTGGGCCAGTTCCCGGGTATTGATGGTGGCGTCGATATCCCTGAAACCGGAATCGGCCATCTCCTCACGCAGCCCTTCGTATTTTTTGGCGATACAGGGCATGATGGAGACGGTGTAGATTTTTTCGGGCCGGGTATGGGTTTCATGGGCGCCATAGGTCTTGGCCAGGGGGCCGAGCATGGCGATGGGGGACTTGCAGGTGGAGACATGGGGCAGAAGGTCCGGGTAAAAGGATTCCACGAACTTGATCCACCCGGGACAGCAGGAGGTGAACTGGGGAAGGGGCTTGCCCTTTTCCGGTTTGGCGATGCGGTGGATCAGTTCCGTGCCCTCCTCCATGATGGTGAGGTCTGCCGTAAACTCGTTGTCCCAGACATAGTCAAAGCCAAGGGCCTTGAGTGCGGCGTGCATCTTGCCGCCCCCATAGGTGCCCGCGGGCTGGCCGAAACACTCTGCCAGGCCGTAGCGCACGGCAGGGGCGGGCATGGAAACAACCACCGTATCCGGATCATTGAGCTTTTCAAAGATCTCTTCCACATAACTGACCCCTTCGTAGATGGCGCCGGCCGGGCAGTTAAGCAGGCACTGGCCGCAGTTGATGCAGGCCGCCGGATTGACCACCTGGCGAATGCCCTCTTCGTTGATGGGCTGGATGGCACCGGTGACGCAGTGACTGTCACATTCACCGCAGGCCTCGCACTTGGTGGCATCCACCTGGACAAAGAATATGGTGTCCGGGTCCGTACCCCTTGGCGGAGCGTTGTTTACGTACATGACGTTTTCCATTTCCTGCATAGACTCTTTCTCCTTAATTTTTAAGTTTCAGGGTTTATGGACTGCGCCTCAGGCAGCCCTGTCTTGGGCCAGGGGGTTGAACACCGCTTCCATTGTGCGGCATAACCGCCTGGACTCATCTTCTGATCCTGTAAATCCGATCCAGCACTCCCAGGCCTGGTCATCCGGCGCAAATTCGCCGCTGCCAAGCCTTTTGAACAATGGGGTCCTGTCATGGTCAAAGATATGGCTGAACAATACGATGTGCCGGATCAGCCTTGCCTCGTCCGATTCTCCCCCCATGTCCCGGTAGGTGGTCATGAGGGTCTCCCTGACCCTGGGGTAGAGGTAGAACCTGAAATTCTGGAGCCGCCTGGCCAGTCCGGCCATGATCCAGTCGTGGTTTTTATGAACAAGGGCTTTGCGCAGCTGGCCTTTGTGGTCCTCTATGGCGGTCAGGATTTTCTTTTCTAGATCCCGGGTACTGTTGTTGTCCGGAAGGTAGCCCGTGCGCCAGGCTGCCAGATCCTCACCGATTTTTTGGGCCATGGTGTCGTCTTCTAGTGCATCAGCCAGTTTTGCGGGAGGCAGGCTAAGGTCCTTGTCCAGATCCAGGAATACCGTTTTAACGGTATAGTCCCAGGCCGTCCCCGATTCATTGTCTGTCCGTTCCTTCACAATCCAGGCGCATTGGAGCCTGGCCCGGGCCGATGCATCGGCAATTACCCTGAAGCCGAAGTCCTGGGTGACAAAGGGCCGGTTTTTGAAAAGCCCCCGGTGGTGAAGGTCAAATACAGAGGGGACCCGGTATTTAGGCTGGTAAATAATAAAAAAACCCTGCGGGATTTCCATGGCAATGCTCTCCTTTCCCCGGATGCCGGTCTCCTTGCCTGCCGGGGCGAGGGCCCAGGGCAGGTAAGGGGTTGATTCGGCACGGGATTGGGCAAAGACAGGCATAGAACAAAAGACAGGCGCCCCATGATTGACACCATGGACTCAGGGTGGTAAAGAAAAGAACGCTCCCTGCCCCCGTAAAGGCGCGGCACGGGGCCTGACCGGGGAAGGCTGCACTGCTCTTTGACCGGAACCTGGTGCGGCCTTCCCCCCTCTTTCTATCTTAAACCTGTGCTGTTATTTGGTTTTTAGTTCTTTTTTATCCTCCGTAATATCTCCCCCAAAAAAAAAGCCAAGAATTCCTGGGTGCAATCAGGCCTTCTTGGCTTATCTATATACTTTTAAAACTGCTGTTACATAGCGGTTCAATTTCAATTGAACCTGTTTGAAGAAGTAATTACTTCAAGGCTTCCGTAGTTGTCAAGCTTAAAGTTGAGGGCGGCAGGGCAAACGAATATAGATTTCAGGGTCAACCCGGGTAAATGTCCAGTATTGTTAATTTGTTCCCTATTTTTTTGTGTATGTATGCAGCCCCCGGCAATTGACATAAACGACGCAAACCTCGGTGCCCAGGCCTTGGGCGGGGAAGGGGGCTCCGCGGCGTGGAGGGCTGCCGGCGCCAGGACGGCATAGGCGGCAGCCCGAATCACTTCTCTGCGGGTCAGGACGACCCGCGGAGATTTAGAGGCGCCCCCTTCCCGTTCAAGGCCGGGTCTGTGGCGCTCTTTTTACGTATTTTCGCAGAGGTTGAGCATCACCACACCGACCACGATGATCAGAATGGAAACCACCTTCATCAGACTGACCGGCTCCTTAAAAAAAGCCATACCGATAATTGAAACCAGAAGTATGCCGACTCCGGCCCAGAGGGCATAAACAAAACTCAGGTCAAAATGTTTCAGAACAAAAATAAAGATGCTGAAAGAAATGCCGTAAAATACAAAGGTCAGCAGGGAAGCATACCAGTTGGAAAAACCATTTGACAATTTCATACAGGTTGATCCGGCCAGCTCAGCCAATATCGCCAGTGATAACAGTATCCAATGCATGAAATCCCCTTTGTTTGTTGTATCTGATACCCTGTAAGTGAACTGAATAAATTTGTTAATATATTAAATGAAACATTAAAGCGTCCCTTCACCGGGCGGCTGTGGAAGTTTTATTGGGCACGCTTTATTTTATCGTTTTATATTCCATTAATTCAATAGGAGCACCATTAACTTCTATAAATGCTACGGTTAGGCCTTCGCTTGGTGAATTCGGTTCTATGATAACCTTTTTACCTTCAAGTTCTTTTGCTAAGTTTTCAACTTCAAAAGCAACGTGAGGAATATTTTTAACCAACTCGGGATATGGAGCACCTTCCCAAAAGCGCATCCATTGAATACCGTATGGGTTATTCTCGTGATCTGAAACAGTCATTTTTAAATGAGGCAACTCTATTTCATCTTCAAATCTTTCAGTTATCGGAATACCTAAATGGCTATACTTCATAGTTGTTAAACCTTACAATATAAAATCATCAATTATTGGGTTAGCACTTAACAAATAATCATATGGATA